>NZ_JBEXIM010000038.1:0-47260 GCF_040608575.1 Micromonospora sp. NPDC005171
CGCTTTTCTCGGTGGGGCCCCCCCTCTGTGCTGCTCTGGCGGCCCCCCCCACGTCCCCCCCCCTATGCACGGCGGGCCCCGGCGGGGCGCCCCGCCGGACCACCGTTTCCCCTCTTCCGGTCAGCCCACCGGTTCGGGTTGGCCGGAACCGATCCGGTGCCAGCGATTACCGTCGTGATCGGTGAAGGTGAGGTCCACCAGGACGGTGTCGCCCGGGCGGAGCCGGTGCTCCGCCGCGACGGTGACGAAAAGGTCGTGTACGTCGCGGCCGGGAATCCGACGGATCTGTTTCGCCGGGGCCAGCCCGACCGGCGGGGCGTCCGGATCGTCGGGCGGGACGAGCCGAGTCAGCACCACCACGTCCAGCACCGGGGCGTCACTCTCGTTGGCCACGGCGATCCGCAGCACCGAGTTGCCGCGGATCTCGACCACCGCCGAGATCAACCGGGCCTGAGTGGCCCGAATCCGCAGTTCGTCGTTGCGACGAGAGCGGATTTCCCGCCGCAATCCGAGGTAGACGAAGAGCACGCTGGCGATGGATCCGACCGCGCCGAACCAGTCCGGCACGGATCCCCAGTCGATGACGTCCTGGATTGGCGACCAGTTCATAGGTCCATCGTGGATGCACCTGTCGAGTGTCGGGCACGGCGGATCGGCCGGAACCGGCTGCGAATTGGGAATTCCGGCACCGATTCCGGTCAGCCGGGCGGCCTAAACGGAGAGTGTGCAACCCGGTACGGGGATGGATACGCTTGCGGTCTACATGGTGCGGGTGGCAATCCCTCCGACTGTCCATCAGATGGACATGATCTTTCGCCGCCGGCCCATTGTGAATTCGCCACCGAAGGGGGACCGCATTGACTGCGGACGTTCCACCCGAGGATGCCGGCGTGCCTCGGCCTGCGTACGACCGGCCGAGTCGGGTCTCCGTCGATCCACCGCTCGGGCGACTGGACAGCCCACTGCACGGGCGCGAGGACCTGATCGACGAAATCGTCCAGCCGGGGGAGATTTCCGGGGGTCGCCCCTCGGTGCACATCCTGTGCGGCATGGGGGGCTCCGGCAAGAGCCACGTCGCGCTGGAGATCGCCCGCCGGGCCCGGGCTGACGGCCGGACGGTCTGGTGGGTGCAGGCCGGGCGGCTCAACTCCGGAATGCGGGAGGTGGTCAGCCAACTCGGCGCGTCGGAGACCCAGGTCGACCAGGCCTGGGCCGGGATGATCAGCGCCACCGACCTGGTGTGGCGCTACCTCAACCAGGCCGCGCAGCCCTGGCTGCTGATCTTCGACAGTGCTGACGAGCCCGCCAGCCTGGGCCCCACCGACGGGGTGCTCGCCGACGGCACCGGCTGGCTGCGCAGCCCGGAAGCCGACGACGGCATGGTCATCGTGACCAGTCGGGACGGCAACCGGGCCACCTGGGGCACCTGGTCGACGTTGCACCAGGTGCGCCCGCTCGACGCCGACGCCGGCGCGCAGGTGCTGATCGACCGGGCCGGCGCCCAGGCCGGGGGGCTGGCCGACGCCCGGGAGCTGGCCCGGGAGCTGGGCGGGCTGCCGCTCGCCCTGCGTGCGGCCGGCAACTACCTGCGGTCGGTAAACGCCAGCCCGGTCTGGCGTGGCTCGTCCACAATCACCACCTTCGCCGACTACCGGACGGCGGTGCAGCGTCGGTTCCGCTCGCCGCGCGACGCCACCGACGTCGACCTCGACGAGTCCCTCGGCCTGGAGATCGTCCGCGAGGTCGACGACATCTCGCTGGACCTGCTGGCCCGCCGCCAGCTCCAACAGAGCCGGCCACTGCTCAACGTGTTGGCCTGCCTGAGCATCTCCCCGGTGCCCTACGAGGTGGTGCTCAAGCCGGCCATCCTGGCCGAGTCGCCACTCTTCAAAGGGCTCACCGCCCGGCAGCGGGTGAAGGTGCTGGAGGGCATCGGCAACCTGGCCCTTGTCGACTTCGACGTCCAGGAGGAGGTCACCGACCCGGCGTTCGCGCACGTGCTCTCGCTGCACCCGCTGGTGCACGCCATGTTCCGCGACCGCGACGAGGTCCGTGAGCAGATCGCCGAATACCACGGCCTGGTCATGAAGCTGCTGCTCGCCGCCACCGAAGGGCAGAACCCGGACGACTCGGCGGCCTGGACCAACTGGGACGTGCTGGTGCCGCACCTGGTCGAGGCCGTGCGGGAATACCTGGTGCCGCAGCAACACAAGCACGACCCCGAGACGGTACGCCGTGCGCTGGAGCTGACCCGACTCACCGCCCGCTACCTCATCGCGGTCGGCCTACCCGGCTCGGCCTTCGACATCCTCGACCCGATCGTGCGCGGTTGCGCCGCGTACGACCACGACCTGGACCGGCCGCAGGTGCTGGCGTTGCGCCACGAGCTGGGCCGCACCTGGCTGGAGCGCAACCAGCCGGAGATGGCCGACCGGGTGCTCCGCGAGGTGATCGCTGACCGCACCAGGGTGCTGGGCAGCGACGACGCCGACACCCTGGCCAGCCGGCACAAGCTCACCAAGGCGATCATGGCGCAGCGCCAGTGGCCGGAGGCCGAGCTGGAGCTGCGGCAGATCGTCGCCGCCGAGGACCAGGTCCGTGGCCCGGAGCACTGGGACACCATGATCGTGCGGCACAGCCTGGCGCTGGCGGTGCTCGCCCAGCAACGGGCGCCCGAGGCCGAGGAGATGCTGCACGCCATCCTGGAGGTCCGCTACCGGTTGTGGCCGCTCAACCAACCGGAGACCTGGCAGGCCCGGCACACGCTGGCCCGCTGCATGCAGGCGCAGGGCCGACTTGCCGAGGCGGAGGCCGAACTCCGGGCCACCCTGGCCACAGTGGAACCCCGGCACGCCGACCGCAGCGAGGTGCTCGCCATCCGGTCCACCCTGGGCCTGGTGCTGCTGCTGGAGGAACAGGTCGACGCGGCGATCGAGGTGTACGAGCAGTTGCTGGCCGACCGCCGGCGCCTACTCGGCGACACCCACCTCGACACCCTGCAGGTGGAGCACGCACTACGCCGCCTGCGTAACGGCGGTTGACCGGTCAGTGCGGCGCGACCGGGCCCAGGTCACTCGGGTCGGTGTTGCCACCGCAGATGATCACTGCCACCCGCTCCCCCGGCTGGGGCACGTAAGCGCCGCCGACCAGCGCGGCCAGCGCGGCGGCGCCGCCCAACTCGGCGGCAACCCGCAGCTCCGACCACAGCAACCGGCGCGCCCGCACCAGATCCTCGTCGCGGACCAGCACCGACACCACCTCGGTCCGCCTGGCGGTGTCAAAGGCGATCTCGCCGATCCGCCGGGCACCCAGCGAATCGGTGGCGATGCCACCCACCTCGATGTCGACCGGCCGACCCGCCTTGAGGGCCGAGTGCAGGGTGGGGATCTGCTCGGGCTCGACAGCTACGACGCGTACCGACCCGTCGAACCAACTGGCGATACCCGAGACCAACCCGCCGCCACCGACCGCCACCAGCACGGTGTCGATCCCGTCCACCTGCCGCTCCAACTCCCGGCCGACGGTCCCCTGACCGGCCACCACCTCCGGCTGGTCGTACGCGTGCACGACAAGCGCGCCGGTCTCCCCGGCGCGCTGGGTGCTCGCCGCCAACGCCTCGGCGTAGTGCTGGCCCACCTGGCGCACCTTGGCCCCCAGCCCGGCCAACCGCTGCACCTTCACCGGGGAGGCGGTCACCGGCACGAAGACCTCCGCCGGCACGCCCAGCGACCGGGCCGCGTACGCGACGGCGAGGCCATGGTTGCCGCCAGACGCGGCGATCACCCCCGCCGAGGGCAACGGCCCCTGGAGCATCCGGTTGAACGCGCCACGCGGCTTGAACGAGCCGGTGTGCTGATGCAGCTCCAACTTGAGGCTGAGCTGCCCGGGCACACCCAGATCGGCACCGTCGACGGCGATCACCGGGGTTTCCCGGACCCGCCCCTCGACCAGGGCCGCAGCCGCCTCGACGTCGCTTCTGTCCACCATGGGGAACGCCCTTCGCTACGACCAGAGGGCCAGTCGACCATCGTCGGTGAGCCCGACGAAACATCCTATGGAGATCCGTCGGCCATCCGACGCGGGACGCACCGTGTGATAGTTCCGCGGATCAAACAGAAAGCCCTCGCCGAGCGTGGGGCGCAACGTCAACGACTGCGTGTCGGCGGCCACCGCCTCCTGGAAGCCGTACCCGCCGGGAATCCGCAGCGGCTCGTCGTCCGGCTGCCAGCGCCGCCGCCACAGCACGGTCTCCCCACCGGCCGGCGGCACCCGGATGTAGATGTTGAACGCCAACTGCGCCACCACCTCGCCGTCGAGCAGCCGACCCTCGTACTCCCGGACCGCGTCGTCGAAGTGCACCTGGAGCCCCGCGTTGATCTCGCGGACGATGCCGACGTGCATCTCCCGCCCCTTCCGCCGCCCCGGTGCGACGTCCGGCCAGGCGCCGCGGAACGCGGCGAGGCACAGCTCCCGGGGCGAGTCCGCCAGGCCCAGCGTGGACCAGCTCTTCTCGGCCGCGTGGGCCGCGTCCCAGTAGTCGTCGCGGAGTTCACCGGCGGCCCGGTGGTCGTTGATCGCCGGGCCGAACTTGGCGACGACGGGAAAGACCCGGCTCTCGTCGTAACGGTCCATCGGCGCGTTCGCGAGGGCCGCAGTGATCGCCTGACAGCGGGCCGCGGAGAGCAGCCCCGGCACCCGGACGGCGGCCAGCCGCCCCGCGACGAGCCCGGCGACATCCGCACGGGTGATCGACTCTGATTCGACGGAAACGAACAAGGGATCGGTTCTGCTCGAATGCTGCACGGCGGTCCTCCCGAAACGAAGATCCCTCACCGGACTTGTCGCGCCCCCCGATCCGCGCACCGTGCAATGTACAAACCGCAGGCAAGGTGAGGTGCCCGCAGTTCCGGGCGAGTTGGCGCGGCCACCGCTACCATCGGCGCAACCGGGGTACGCGACACCGAACCGTACGGCGGAAGGTTTCCACCGATCGGGGAATGGTGACGATTCTCGGCGTGACGCATGATGCGACTAGTTCGAACGCTGACAAGGAGTTCGAGATGGCAGGCGCCGGCCCGACGGATCTTGACATGCACGTCGACCGCCTGGAAATGGCGCGTCGAATAGCCCGGGAAATGATCGAGTCCGACCATCAGGCCCTGGAGCTGGCCGTCCGGCAGCGACCACAGTGCTGGTCCCGACGCCCCGCCGGCCACGGCACCCGCGCCGACGCCCTAGCGGGCTGACCCCCCACACAGCTACCCCCCGACGCCCCGACAGCGCTGCTAGCCTGACGCGTCGCTACAGCTAGCACGGGGGACGGTGCGGCATGAACTGCGCGAACTGCGGGAGCCAGCTCGACCATCCTGGGCAGGGGCACACCTGCCTCGGCGGTGCCACGCCACCACCCCAGCCACCCGCGCACTGGCAAGCGGCCCAGTGGGTCCTGGTGGCGCTCGCGGCGCTCTTCGCCGGGCTCTCGTTGGTCCGAGCTGCGATCACCGCCGACCTGCTGACGCCGCCGAGCGGCGAGGTCATCAGCGCCCTGTCGATCGCCGGGCCGCTGGCCCTCTTCGCCGCCTTCCTCACCTGGTCGAATGTCACCAGGCGCGTCATCGACGCACATTCGATCGCTGCGGCGGCGGTCCGGCACTGGGCGATCGGAGCCGGTGCTCTGCTCCTCTTCCTGTCGTACCTCCTGCCGGTGAAGACCCCGACCGCCTTTCACATCGTCCGGGCGGCCGCCGCGATCCTGCTCGCCGTCGGCGCCCTGATCACCCACCGCAGAGCCACGCGCCGGCTCGCTGACCCGGCCACCCCTGCGGGAGGCATCCCGCCACGAGACATGAACGAAGCTCGGCCGGGACAGGTGCCCCAACAGGTGGGGAGCCAGCCCGCCCGGCCGCCGCTGGACATCGAGACGCAGCCGGAGGACTGGAACGCCTCCCTGTGGGACCCCGAGATCCAGCAGGACATCGATCGCCGGCGCCGCCAGCAGACGCCACCCGCCTGACCCACCCACAGAACCCCGGGCGGCAAGCACATCGCTTGACAGCGTCAGACCGACCACGCCTGGACGATGTCGTCAGCCCCCCAGACCAGGTCCACGGCCCCGGCCGGGAGGTCCGCTCCGGAGCGACTGACCACGACCAGGCCGCTGACCCCGGGCTGAAAACCCGGGATCAGCGGGGCGTGACGCCGCAGTTCGTCGAGATGGTGCCGGTCGAACGGTCCGTCCTGCCATTTGATTGAGCCGGCGAAGGCGATGCGGGAAGCGATCGGGGCGCGATCGGCTCCGACGAGATCGATCTCCGGGTTGGACTGCCGGTTCCACCAGCCGCCGACTTCCCACGTGTCGGTCCAGGGCAAGCCTCCGGCGCCGGCTGAGATGGCGAGCGCATCGCGGATGATCGGCTCGACGGCGTTACCCCGCCAGGAGGACCACCGACTGTCGAGCACGGCCCGAGCGGCCGCCGTCCGATCGCGCAGAACCAGTTGATGCACGTCGCGCAGAATGGCCAGGTACAGACGCAGGTTGCTGTCGGCGATCCGGTACTGGGCCAGTCTGCTCGGCTTGGTGGACAGCGGCTTGTCGACAGCGAGGACTTGTTTCTCCTCGACGAGCCGATGAAGCAGCGGGGACAGGGTGCCGGAGCTGACCGGGCCGCCGCGGTCCCCGGCGGCAGCGGCGATATTGCTGAACGTACGGCTACCTGCCCCGCCCACCGCTTCCAAGATGCGCCGGGCAGTGTCCGGGGCAGGAAACTCCGACGCCAGGGACTGTTCGGGGACGGTGAACAACGCTGAAGTCTTGTTAGAGATCTCCTGACTCAGGAAATCGGTGGGTGGCGTTCCCGGGGACCACTCCAAGGCGACACCGGGCAACCCACCGGTGATCAGGTGCGCGTCGATCGCGTCGGCGCCACTCAACCCGGTGACGGCGGCGGTTTCGGCAAGATTGAACGGGCCGAGGACCATGTTCGTGGCCCTGCCGTAGAACGGCCGGTCGTACTCGGTGAACCGCTGCATCATGTGCAGATCACTGCCGAGCAGCAGTAGTAGTACGGGTTTGCTGGAGATGAGCCGGTCCCAGGCAACCTGAAGGTGCCCGTCGAAGGTCGTGTCCTGCTCGGAGATCCAGGGCAGTTCGTCGAGGACGACCACACTCGGCGTATCGGGCAGCACACCCGCCAAGACCCGCAGTATGTCTCCCCAGCCACCAGCCGGCGGCTGGGACGGCAGAAGGTCACGACCGCCGGAGCTGAGCAGGGACGAGTCGCGCAAGGCACCGAGAAAGTAGTCGACCGCCTCGATGCTCGATGCGCCCTTGACTGCCGTGTAGAAGCAGTACGGCAGATCGACCCGGTCACACAACTCCTGCACCAGCCGCGACTTGCCCACCTGCCTGCGGCCGCGCAAGGCGACCGAGCGACCCTCGCCGGTGCGCCTCACATGATCAAGCTGCTTGGCGAGCAGGTCGAGTTCCGTGCGCCGACCGACGAACATCAACCCTCCCGAAGCTAGATTCAATCTTACTTCGGAGCAGTCTACCTAAAGTCGTAGGTGACTACGGGTGTGCGCCACAACCGGTCAGGCAGGAGGTGTGGTTCACAGGCCGAGCGCGACGGGCTGGGTTGGCACTCCGCTATTGATCAATTCGGTCAACGGCGTGGCGAGATCGCGGGGCGAGAACAGTTCCGGACCGCGGTGTTCCCTGATTTCCGACAGCGACCACCAACGCCAGCCGATGACGTGCTCGGCGGCGAGTTCCTCATCGCTCATCGCACCGCGCGGCGTGAACGACGTGGTCCAAACGAGGAAGTAGTCGTTCAGGACGCCATCGTGGCCGGGTGCGAACCCGGCGGCGACTATCTCCTGGCGCCAGACCTGAGGCGGGTCGACATCGAGAGCAAGACCGACCTCTTCGCGCAGCTCTCGCCGCAGGGCGGTCAGTGGCGTCTCGCCGTCTTCGACGCCACCCCCGGGAGTGATCCAGACGGCGATCGTGCCAGCCGGATCGGGAATGGCGAGTCGGAGCAGCAGAACGCGGTCGTCCTCATCGACGACTACCGCACGCGCCGAACGCCGCAGGTTCACCGTCGACATCAGGACACCCTACGGGTCAGACCGTGCGGGCCGACGGGATCGTGGTGCACCTCCGCACGCTGATCGCTCCCGCCGATCAGTGCGGTCCTTCGCTGTAGGTAACGTGCGGCAATGGCTAGGAGCGAGCGAATCGCGGACCAACTGGACCGGCACTGGCACAAGAACCTGCGGCCGCGGCTGCACGGCCTTGTCGATGAGGAGTACTTCTGGGAGCCGGTGCGTGGCTGCTGGAGCATCCGCCCACGTGGCACGTCGGCCGCACCGGTGTCGGCAGGTTCGGGGAAATGGACGATGGACTCCGCGTCCCCTGACCCGATGCCGGCGCCGGTGACCACGATCGCCTGGCGGCTGGCCCACATCATCGTCTCCTGCCTGGGCGCAGGACCCCCGCCGGCACCCAGGTCAGATCCCGCGAGGCGCAGACCAGTTGAGCACCCATGTAGAGCGTCAGGGAAACGTGTGCGCCCTCGTACTCAGCGCGTAGTTCTTGCTGTCGAGTCCGGCATGGCCAGGCCGCGTTGCAGCCCCCGCAGGTCCAGATCGGCATTACCGGGCCGTGGGTGGTCACCGTGGGCCGCCAATAAGGTGTGCGAAGTGCCCCCGCCTCTGGAGCCACCGCAGTCGCTCTGGGCAGGGATGGGGCCGACCGCATCGGCACAGGTCAAGTCCGACGTCGTCGTGCCGGGTCAGGAGTACGTCGGCAGCGTCGATTTGAGCCTGGGCGTGGTCGATGAGGGCGCGCAGACCGTGAATAGCACCCACCTTCACTCCGTCAGGCCTGCACGGCTACGGTGCCAGCATGCCTCCGCCATGACCGCGGCTAGGTTGATGTCGCCCGTGGCGATGCGGCTCGGCGACATCGAGCCACAGCGGTGACGCGACGGCCTGCTCGCCGTTAGCGGTTCGCATGCCTTCTACGGCGAGGCGGGCCAGGCGGCACGACACGGGTTGGTTGTCGTGCACGCAGCCGACGATGAGGTCATGGCCGGCACGGTCGGGAGTGTCCTTCCCACAGTGCTCGGCACAGACGCCACAGCAGCCGGTGGCGGCAGCCGTCAGGCGGCTCGACCGGTGGGTTCTCGACATCGAACAACATGCCCAAGACAGTCCCGCCGGCTGCGGTCTCGCGGCCATGTCCGCTAGCCATGTCACGGTGACATGAGCGGGCTCGACCTGCCAGGGCACCGGATTTAGGCTCCATGTTGAGCACGATGCGTAGTCACTCGACGACGGTGGGAGCGGCTGTGCTACTCGACCATCTTCGGATTCCGGACAGCTTCTGGGCGCGAGAGGACGTTAAGACCGCGGTGCGTGTCCGCGACATCGGCACTCTGTTCCGGCTGCTCGTCCGGCATACGGGGGCGAGTCAGACGCGCATCGGGGCCGTGGTCGGCCTGGAACAGGGCTGCGTCAGCCGGGTGATCGCCGGCCGGAAGGTGACCTCCATCGACGTGCTGGAGCGGATCGCCGACGGCTGCGGCATGCCTGATGAGACCCGAATGTCGCTCGGCCTTGCACCGCGCCACCAAGCAGGCCACCCCACCCCCGAAAGCCCGCAGGGTGATGTGCCAAACGACCGATCCTGGCGCGAGGACGTTCGCGCCGCCACGCAACTGTGGGAAGGCGACGTGAACCGCCGAGACATGCTCCGTCAGACAGTGTTCAGCTCCGCTGGCTACACCCTGCCCGCGCTGCGCTGGTTCACCCCCCCCCACTACACGACCCGTCACACAGAATGGTCGCCGATCAGTCGGTCAACCCGACATCGACACCATCCGCGAAATGACCTCCACCTACCGGCGACTCGACAACCAGCACGGCGGCGGCCACGCCCGCGAAACCCTCGCCCGCTACCTCAACCGCGAGGTCACGCCCCTGCTAACCGAGGGCCGCTACGATCCGGCGACTGGCCGCAAGCTACTGGTCGCCGTCGCCGAGCTGACTCAGCTCGCCGGCTGGCAGGCGTACGACATGGCCGAACACGGCCTCGCCCAGCGCTACCTCACCCACGCCCTCGACCTCGCCCGAGCCGCCGACGATGCTGGCCTCGGCGCCGAAATTCTCGCCGCGATGAGCCACCAAGCCACCTACCTCGGTCACAATGCTACCGGCGTCGATCTCGCCCGCGCCGCCCGGCAGACGGCACAACACGCCGGCCTCGCGGTGCTGACCGCCGAGGCACTGGTCATGGAAGCTCATGCCCACGCCGCCGCGCGCGATGAACGCGCCTGCACCACGGCACTGCACCAGGCAGAACAGACCCTCGACCGGGCCGACCGCAGTAGCGACCCGCAATGGCTCGGCTACTTCGACGAGGCATACCTGTCAGCCAAGTTCGGCCACTGCTTCCATGCCCTCGGGCACCGCCAGCAGGCCGAACGCTTCACCGTCCGCTCACTGCGGATGGACGAACGCTACATACGAGGCAAGGCCTTCAACCTCACGCTCCTCGCCTCCATCCACGCCCACCACGGCGAGCCCGATCGCGCCAGCGCCATCGGGGCCCAAGCGCTCGCGCTGACCTCTCAACTGCGGTCAGCCCGAGCCGTCCGCTACCTACGCGACCTGCAAACCGAACTCACGGCGTACCGCCGTCGGCCAGCCGTCCGACACTTCATCAACCGTGTCGACGTGGCCCTCGGTCAACGCCGCTGACTACAGCTCACCCCGGGCTTTGCGCGCGACCAGTTCCAACACGGCGATCACCGTGCCGGATCCCACGATCTCCCCCCGGGACACGAGGTCGCGCGCTTCCGCCAACGGCATCCAGGCCACCCGCTCGGCCTCGTTGACGTCCACCGGCGAACCAATATGTGTCGCCTCGCGCGCAAGGAACAACAGATTCTCCGCGTCCGCAGTTGCCACCCACGGCTGGAACGACAGCATCGGTTCGACCGGGCCCGGACGCCATCCGGTCTCCTCCTCAACCTCCCGGACCGCGCAGCTCGCCGGGTGCTCACCGTCGTCGACGTAACCCCCAGGCAGCTCCCACACCCACCTGTCGAACACGAACCGGTGCCGCCGCAGCAGCAGCAGGCGCTCCTGTTCGTCAAGCACCGCGACCATTGCTGACCGGGGCGCCCGGATCACGTACTGCTCGAAACGGACTCCGTCCGGCAGCTCCACGTCGGCAATGCTCAACCGCGCCCGCCGGCTGCCATCCACGACCCGCTCACCGTGAATCGTCCACCGCGTCGGCTCGGTAACCTGCTCCTCCGTCACCTGCCCAGTATCCGACCACTGGCGCAGACGCATCGCCGCGCCTCATCACGAAGATGAGGCTCCTCGCACGTCGCTGCTGCCATGGCTCAAGGGCCCTTCAGCGTTTCCGAGACAGCAGGCGCGAGGCATCCGTCGCTACTTCCAGCGGAAGTGGACAAAGAGTCGGCCGAAGTTCTTCGAGTCCTTCTCCACCCGGTGGTAGAGCTGCTTGACGTCCTTCTGGTCGAGGAACCGCAGCACCCGCTTCTTGAGCTGGCCGGACCCCTTGCCGGGGATGATCTCGACGAGGGTGGCCTTCTTCGCCACCGCCTCGTCCATGATCCCGCGCAACGCCCGGTCGATGTCCTGGCCCTTGTTGAAGATCTCGTGCAGGTCCAGCTTGAGCTTCATGCCGCAGCCCCCGGCCGGTCAGGTCCCATGTCCGCCATCCTAGGCACGTCCGCCAGGTCGTCCGACGACGACGAAGGGGCGGCCCCGGAGGACCGCCCCTGCCATGTCACGCCGCACGTTCAGCGCCGGCCGCCCAGTCGGGTCTCCACCCGCTCCAGCGCGGTCCGGTAGTCGTCGTTGGCCGCGTACATCGCGGCGGCGATCCGCAGGTGCCGCAGCGCGTCGGTGTGCCGGTTCAGCCGTTCCAACGTCCGACCGAGCACGTGGTGCGCGTAGTGGTCGCTCGGGTCCCGCTCGATCAGCTCGCGCAGGTGCTCCTCGGCCCGGTTGAGCTGGGCCGACTGGAAGTACGCCCGGGCCAGCAGTTGCCGGACCGCCGCGTTGCCGGGTTCGACGTCGATGATCGGCTCCAGCAGTCGGGCTGCCCCGCTGGGGTCACCGGTTTCGAAGAACATGGTCGCCCGCCGGTAGTCCGCCAGAAGATCCATCTGCCACCTCCTCGGGTCGCACCGTCACCTGTTCCGACGCTGGCACAACACCAGGAGTTTGGCGACTGTTCCCGGGGTCGAGATCGGGTCAGTTCGGGCCCCCGACGGCCGCCGAAGGGTCAGGTGCGGGCGTCCCGGCGTCCGACGGAGAGCTCCCAGGCGCGGACGCCGCCGACGATTCCGGCCGTGTTCGGCACCACCACCACGTCGTCACCCATCCGGGCCAGCTGCTCGGGCCGGATCAGCCGGGAGTTGCCCCCGCCCAGGTAGAGCCGGTCCCAGCGGAACACCGGGCGGAGCCCGTCCACCACCTGCCGGATTCGACGGGACCAGAAGGCGTCGCCGAGCCGCCGCCGTTCCGGCTCGCCGACGTACGTGTCGTAGGTGGTGCCCCAGCGCACCGGCGCGTGCGACAGCTCCAGGTGCGGTGCGAGCACCCCGCCGTCGAAGAGCGCGCTGCCCAGCCCCGTCCCCAGGGTCAGCACCAGCTCGCAGCCGGTGCCGGCGACCACTCCGGCGCCGTGCACCTCGGCGTCGTTGAGCACCAGCGCCGGCACCCCGAACGCGTCGGCCAGCGCGCCGCGCGCGTCCCAGCCGGACCACTCCGCGAGCAGGTCCGGGTCGACCCGGCTGCGCGGGCCGCTGCGGGTCACGTAGTGCGGCGTGCTCACCACCACTCCGTGCCGGATCATCCCGGGTACGCCGACCGTGAGCCGGTCCGCAGTCGGCAGGCGCCCGCCCAGATCCACCAGGGTCCGGACAAACAGCGCAGGCGGCAACGGGTACGGGGTGGGCACCCGCAACGGCCGGGCCCGCATCGTTCCCGCCTCGTCGAGCACGGACGCCTTGATGCCCCCGCCGCCGCAGTCGATCGCCAGTGTGGTCACCACGTCGTTGAGTCTGCCCGCTGCCGGCCGGTCGTATGCGGGCGGCCGGATAGGCTGCCGTCCTGATGAGCGCCACGATGATCGTCAAGGACCTGGCCGCCGGGCACGGCGACCGCCCGCTCTTCGCCGGATTGGACCTGGTGGTCGCTCCCGGCGACGTGGTCGGGCTGGTCGGGCCGAACGGGGCCGGCAAGTCGACGCTGCTGCGTACCCTCGCCGGATTGTTGCCGGTCGAGGCCGGCAGCGTGCGGCTCAGCCCGCCCACCGCGAGCGTCGGCCACCTGCCGCAGGAGCCGGAACGGCGACCGGGCGAGACGGTACGGGACTTCCTGGCCCGCCGGACCGGGGTGACCGCCGCGCAGGCGGCGTTGGACGCGGCGACCGAGGCGCTGACCGCCGGAACGGCCGGCGCCGACGACGCGTACGGCGACGCGCTGGAGCGCTGGCTCGCCCTGGGCGGCGCGGACCTGGACGAACGCGCCGAGCAGGTGAGCGCCGACCTGGGGCTCGCTGTCGACCTGGACCACCCGACGACCGGGCTCTCCGGCGGCCAGGCGGCCCGGGCCGGGCTCGCGTCGCTGCTGCTCAGCCGGTACGACGTGTTCCTGCTCGACGAGCCGACCAACGACCTGGACCTGGCCGGCCTGGAACGGCTGGAGGAGTTCGTCACCGGGCTACGGGCCGGCACCGTGCTGGTCAGCCACGACCGGGAGTTCCTCACCCGCACGGTGACCCGGGTCCTGGAGCTGGACCTGCCTCAGCAGCAGGTGCACCACTACGGCGGCGGCTACGCGGCCTACCTGGAGGAGCGCGAGGTGGCCCGCCGGCACGCCCGCGCGGACTTCGAGGAGTACGCCGACACCAAGGCCGGGCTGGAGGCTCGGGCCCGCACCCAGCGTGGCTGGATGGAGAAGGGCGTGAAGAACGCCCGCCGCAAGGCCACCGACAACGACAAGATCGGCCGTAAGTTCCGCAGCGAGTCGAGCGAGAAGCAGGCCGCCAAGGCCAAGCAGACCGAACGGCTGATCGAACGACTCGACGTGGTCGAGGAGCCCCGCAAGGAGTGGGAGCTGCGGATGGAGATCGCCGCCGCGCCCCGCGCCGGCGCCGTGGTGGCCACGCTTCGAGGTGCGGTGGTACGCCGGGGCGGCTTCACTCTCGGCCCGGTCGACCTCCAGATCGACTGGGCGGACCGGGTCGCGGTCACCGGGGCGAACGGCTCCGGCAAGTCGACGCTGTTGGCCGCATTGCTGGGCCGGCTGCCGCTGGACGCCGGCACCGCCTCGCTCGGCCCGGGCGTGGTCGTCGGTGAGGTCGACCAGGCCCGAGGGCTGTTCCTCGGCGACGCCCCGCTGATCGACGCGTTCCAGGCTGCCGTACCCCACATGTCGCCGGCGGACGCGCGGACCCTGCTGGCCAAGTTCGGCCTGCGGGCGGCGCACGTGCCCCGACCGGCGGCCACCCTCTCCCCCGGCGAGCGGACCCGGGCGGCGCTGGCTCTGCTCCAGGGTCGTGGGGTCAACCTTCTGGTGCTGGACGAGCCCACGAACCACCTGGACCTGCCCGCCATCGAGCAGCTCGAATCGGCGCTGGCCAGCTACCCCGGAACGCTGCTGCTGGTCACCCACGACCGGCGGATGCTGGCCGCCATCGAGACCAACCGGCGACTGCGGGTCGACGCCGGGCGGATCGCCGAGGATTGATCCATGCCGACGGGCCGACGCGGGGTGAGAATGACGCCATGCTCAAGTGGGAGTACGCCCTGTTGGTCCGCCGCCGTCAGGCCGCGACCAACGACCTCGGCTGGGAGGTCGTCTTCGTCTGGTACGGCCCGGACGGCTCAATGGTCGACGTGACGCCGTACGGCGACACCGCGCTGGCCCACCTGAACCGGGCCGGCGACCAGGGCTGGGAGCTGGTCGCGATGAGCGAGGACCCGTCCCTGCCCGGCAACCACGAACTGCACCGCTACCACCTCAAGCGGCCGAAGCCCGCCGACCCGCCGCCCCGCCAGAGGATGCGCGGGGGCCGCCGCACCCTTTCCGGCTGACCGTGCGCGGGCCGCGCCGACCAGGTGGACGAGCGGGGCATAACGGGCACGATTGCGGGTAACGCGCGGCGGGAGGTGGCCCGAATGGTCGCTTTGGCACAGACTCCGCCCTCGGCCGACCGGCTGCGGGCGATCGACGAATTCCTCGCCCAGGCGTGGGCGGACCAGGTCCGCCACGATGATCGGTTGCGGCACCTGGCGGTCGAGGTGCGGTTCGACCGGGGGGTGGCCCATCTGAGCGGCGACGTGGCCGAGCCCGCCCAGCTACGGCTGGTGCGGGACCTGGTGGGGCGGCTGGCCGGTGTCTACGGCGTCTGGTGCCGGGTCGGCATCGGCGGGCGGGCGCCCGTGGTCGTGGACCTCGGTTGCGGGCCGAGCAAGCAGTGGTCGAGCAACCTGGGGCTGGACATCTACCCGGCGCCCGGCGTGGACGCCGTCGCGGACCTGTCCGGCTCCCTGCCGCTCGCCGACAACTCGGTGGACGTTCTCTTCGCGGTGCACATCCTGGAGCACCTGATCGACTTCCTGCCGCTGGTCGACGAGTGTCATCGGGTGCTCCGCCCCGGAGGCGTGCTGCACGTGATGAGCCCCTGGTGGGGGCATGTGAACGCGGTGGCCGACCCGACCCACGTCCGGCTGATGGACGTGCAGACGTTCAAGGGGATCTGCCAGCTCCGGCCACCGGGCGCCCCGCGGTGGTACCCCCTGCACGCCGGCTGCGACGGCGCCTCGATCTTCGCCGACCTGACCCCCCTCCGCCCGGACGCCGACCCGGCACCCCAATCCCACCTGGCCCGCTTCTTCGACTGACCACTGACCACCCACCCACCCACCGTTGATCATGAAGTTATTGCGGCGACACGCCGTCATGCATGGCAACAACTTCATGATCAACGCGAGGGCTGGGTGGTGGTGGACTCGCGGAGTTGCAGGCGGTACGGGGCCGTGAGTTGCTGGGCGGGGACGGTGCGGTCGCCATCCAGGCGGTCGGCGAGGAGGCGGATGGCCAGGCGGGCGATCTGCTCCTTGTCCGGGGCGACGGTGCTCAGGGTCGGGATGGCGAACCTGCCGTCCTCGATGTCGTCGAAGCCGACCACCGCCACATCCTCGGGCACCCGCAGGCCGGCCTCGTGCAGAGCGCGCACTGCCCCCAGGGCGAGGGTGTCGTTGAAGCAGAAGACGGCGTCGGGGCGTACCCCGGAGGTGAGCAGGCCGCGCATCGCGGCCGAGCCGTCGGCGCGGTGCCAGCCCGGCGCGGACGCCACCAGGGCCTGGTCGTAGTCGAGCCCGGCGGCGCGCAGCGCGTCGCGGTAGCCGGCCAGGCGCAGCCGGGCGCTGGTGCCCTCGTCGGTGTGCTGCGCGCCGACGGCCGCGATCCGGCGGCGACCCACCTGGATCAGGTGGCTGGTGATCTCCCGGGCCGCAGCCACGTTGTCGATCACCACGCGATCCGCCGGGCAGTGTTCGATCCGTTCGCCGAGCAGCACCATCGGGGTGCCGTCCAGACCGGCCAGGTCCGCCGCGGTGAGCGCCAACGGGCTGAGGATGAGCCCGTCGATCAGGTGGTCGGTGATACCGGAGGCGAGCGCCCGTTCCTGGTCCCGCCGGCCGCCGGTCTGATCGATGAGCACCGTCCAGCGGTGCTCGGCGGCGGCGGTGACCACGTGGCGGGCCAACTCGGCGAAGTACGGGATGTCCAGTTCCGGAACGGCCAACGCGATCACGCCGGTGCGCCCCTTGCGGAGGTGACGGGCGGACAGGTTGGGCCGGTAGTTGAGCTCGGCGATCGCCTCCTCGACCCGGGCCCGGGTGTGCGGCCGCACGTGCAGGTGGCCGTTCACGACGTTCGAGACGGTCTTGACGGAGACGCCGGCCCGTTCGGCCACGTCCTTGAGTCTGTGTCGCACGCCGCAACCTCCCCGAGGTGACCGGCGCACCATACCGTCACCGATCCCGCTGCGACGGCGCACAAGCGCTGGGGGGAAAGGAGCCCCTTGCGGGTCGCAGGGGGCCCCTTCCACATCCCGTCGGATCAGCTGTCGGCGCTCGGCTCACGCGGCGTCGGGGCGACGGCGGGCTCGTGCCGGGCCAGCCGGTTGCGGCGGTAGCCGTAGCCGAAGTAGATCAACGCGCCGAGCAGCATCCAGGCCAGGAACCGCAGCCAGGTCTCCACCGACAGGTTGAGCATCAGGTAGAAGCAGGCCAGCGCCGAGACGATCGGCAGCACCGGCGAGAACGGCACCCGGAACGGCCGCTCCAGGTCCGGCCGCTTGCGGCGCAGGATCGGCACCGCCACCGACACGAGGACGAACGCGCAGAGCGCGCCAATGCTGACCAGGTCGGCCAGCGCGGACAGCGGCAGGAAGCCGGCCAGCAGCGCGACCGCGACCGTCATGATCGCCGAGATCCGGTACGGGGTGCCCCAGCGCGGGTGCACCTTGGCGATCGAGGGCGGGATCAACCCGTCCCGGGCGATGGCGAAGCCGATCCGGCCCATCGCCACCAGGTCGACCAGGATGACGCTGGTCAGGCCCGCGACCGCGGCGATGGAGACCAGCACGGCGGCCCAGCCCGCGCCGACCGACTCGAAGGCCGACGCGATCGGGGCGCCCCGGTCGATCTCGGTGTACGGCACCATCCCGACCACCACCAGCGAGACGCCGATGTAGAGCACTGTGGAGATCAGCAGCGTGCCGAGCAGACCCAGGGTGAGGTCCCGCTTGGGCTTCCTCGTCTCCTCGCCCAGGTTGGCCACGGCCTCGAAGCCGGTGTACGCGAAGAAGACCACGGCGGCGGCGCTGAGCACCCCGACGAAGCCGAAGACCGACGGTTCCAGCCCGAAGAGCGCCTGCGTGACAGGTTGCTTGATGCCGTCGTCGCCGCTACCGGCGGGCTCGGCCGGCGGGATGAACGGGGTGAGGTTGGCGGCCCTGACGAAGAACAGCCCGGCGACCACCACGAAGACGCAGATGGCCACCTTGACCAGCACCAGCAGGTTGGTGATCCGGGCGGATTCCCGGATGCCGACGATCGCCACGATGCCGAGGATCAGCACGATGGCGATGGCGCCCACGTTGACAGTGCTGCCCTCCTCGCCGAACCACCGGGTCGGTAGGTCGAGCAGTTCGGCGAGGTATCCGGACCAGCCTCGGGCCACCACGGCGGCGCCGAGCGCGAACTCCAGCAGCAGGTCCCAGCCGATGATCCAGGCGACGATCTCGCCCATGGTGGCGTACGCGTAGGTGTAGGCGCTGCCGGCGGTCGGCACGCTGGATGCGAGCTCGGCGTAGCAGAGGGCGGCGAGCAGGGCCACCACGCCGGCGATGGCGAAGGAGATCACCACGCCCGGACCGGCGCTGTCGCGGGCCTCGATCCCGGTGAGCGTGAAGATGCCGGTGCCGATCACGATGCCGATGCCGAAGCCGGTGAGGTCGATCGCGCCGAGCCGCCTCTTCAGCCCCAGCTGGCCGTCGCTGCCGTCCGCCTCACCCTGGGCTATCACGTCCTTGATTGGTTTTGTGCGCAGCACGGACACCCGGTCACCCCTCCCCACCGTGCGACCACCTCCGTGGCGGCCGGTGACCGGCGTTGCTACCCAGCGAGGCGATTGGTCAACCACGAACCCTTGCGGCGATGGCCAGACTGTGAAAATTTCCTACCAGCAATGCGGACATCAGCGGCGAATCTTGCCGCGCACCGCGCGAAGCATCCGGGAGCCCCAACGAAGGGACACACCGCATGAAAGCCGCACGACTCGGAGTCGCCGGGCTGGTCGCAGCCCTGCTCGGCACGTTCGTCACCGCCACCCCCGCGAGCGCCGCACCCAGCGCGGCCGACACCACCAGCACCGCCACCTGCGCCACCGACCCGGCCACCCCGAAGCGGCAGTTCCGGGCCATGTGGATCTCGTCGGTCGTCAACATCGACTGGCCCAGCAAGGCGTCCCAGACCAACCCGGACCGGATCGCGGCCCAGCAGGCCGAGTACCGCGAACTGCTCGACCTGGCCGAGCGGCTCAACCACAACGCCGTAGTGGTGCAGGTCCGGCCCACCGCCGACGCGCTCTGGCCCTCACCGTACGAGCCCTGGTCGGAATACCTGACCGGGGTACGCGGCCAGGACCCGGGCTGGGACCCACTGGCCTTCCTGGTCGACGAGTCGCACAAGCGGAACCTGGAGTTCCACGCCTGGTTCAACCCGTACCGCGTCTCCATGCCGGCCCCCGGCGGCGCCGGCGCGGACCTCAGCCTGCTCGCCCCCGGCCACCCGGCCCGGCAGCACCCCGACTGGACCTTCGCCTACCCGCCGGCCGGCGTGGCCGGCAGCCGGCTCTACTACAACCCCGGGATTCCCGAGGTCCGCGAGTTCGTCCAGACCGCCATGATGGACGCGGTCAAGCGGTACGACATCGACGGCGTCCACTTCGACGACTACTTCTACCCCTACCCCAGCGGCACCTACCAGGTGCCCGACGACGCCACCTTCGCCGCGTACAACAGGGGCTTCACCGACCGGGCCGACTGGCGGCGGGACAACATCAACCTGCTGATCCAGGAAATGAACGGCAAGATCAAGGCGGCGAAGCCGTGGGTGAAGTTCGGCGTCAGCCCGTTCGGCATCTGGCGCAACAAGACCGCCGACCCGCTCGGTTCGGACACCACCGGCAGCCAGTCGTACGACATCATCTCCGCCGACACCCGCAAGTGGGTCAAGCAGGAGTGGATCGACTACGTGGTGCCGCAGCTCTACTGGTACATCGGCCAGTACCCGGCCGCCGACTACGCGCGCCTGGTGCCGTGGTGGGCCGAGACGGTGCGCGGCACCCGCGTGCAGCTCTACATCGGCCAGGCCGACTACAAGAGCGGCGACCCGGCGTACGGGCCGTACTGGCAGAACCCGCGTGAGCTGTCCGACCACCTGACGCTCAACCGGTCGTACCCGGAGGTGCAGGGCAACGTGCACTTCTCCGCGGTGCAGGTGCGGGCCAACCGGCTCGGCGCCACCGACATCTACGCGGCCGAGCACTACTCCCGCCCGGCGCTGGTGCCGGCCATGCCCCACCTGCCGGCGAAGCCGTTGCTGCTCCCGGTGGTCACCAGGGTCGCCCGGCAGGCCGACGGGGTGCGGCTCACCTGGCGACAGCCCGCCGACGGCGTCGGCCCGCTCGGCACCGCCACCTCGTACGCGATCTACCGCTTCGACGGCACCACGCTGCCCGGCCGGTGCGCCACTGCCGACGCCGCGCACCTGGTCGACACCGTCCGGGCCACGCCCGGTGCCGTCCAGTCCTGGGTGGACACCTCAGCCGAACCCGGTCGGCGCTACACCTACCAGCTGACCGCGCTGGACCGATTGGCCAACGAGAGCCCCGCGAGCCCACCGGCATTCGTCCTGCACTGACCCGCTTTCCTGAATGCCCCGGACGCCTCACGCGTCCGGGGCATTCGTCTGTTTCAACGTATGTCACCAATAGTTGGCGACGCGCATACCGCCTAGTTGATCAGCTGATCGACACTCATCGACATCCGGTGACCCGCCGGTAACTTCCGTCCCACCCGCTCACCCCGCGGAGGTAACCCGTGCCCCGACGTCTCGCCACCCTGCTCGCCTCGGGCGCGTTAGCGCTGCTCGCCACCCTCGCCATCGCCTCCCCCGCCGCCGCCGCCGTCACCCCCGCCGAACGACTCTCCGTGCTGTCCAGCTGGACCCAGACCAGCGCGTCCAGCTACAACTCCTGGAACAGCGCCCGGGTCAACCGGGCCCCCTGGGCCGAGTACAACTTCAACTGGTCCACCGACTACTGCTCGTCCAGCCCGGACAACCCGCTCGGATTCACCTTCAACCTGGGCTGCTACCGACACGACTTCGGCTACCGCAACTACAAGGCGGTCGGCCAGTTCTCCGCCAACAAGTCCCGCCTCGACAGCGCCTTCTACGCGGACCTGAAGCGCGTCTGCGCCACGTACAACACGGTCGTGCGGCCGGCCTGCTACAGCCTGGCCTGGACCTACTACCAGGCGGTCAACATCTTCGGTTCGGTAGCGGCCGTCCAGCAGGCCGACATCGACCGCGCCGCCCGAATGAAGGCCCAAGCCGAAGCCAAGGCCGCAACCCACTAACCCACCCCCCTTTTAGCCCCGTTGATCATGAGGTTGTTGCCCATCGACACGGCGTGTCGCAGCAGTAACTTCATGATCAACAACGGGGGTGGGGTGAGGATTAGGCGCGTTCGGTTCGGGTGGCTGGATGGCGGTCAGGGTCGACCGGACGGCGGGGGGTCGGTTGGGACAGACCCGTGCTGAAGCGGGTCGAGTCCGCCGCCAGGTCCGGGTGTTCCACGTCGAGCGCCAGCGCCGCAGCCTCGTCCAACCCCAGCTCGGCACCCTCGCCGTACGCGTCGTCGAAGGCCGCGTCGCCCAGCACCGCACGCAACTCCGCCTGCTGTTCGGCCCAGTAACCGCCGAAGATGCCGGGAGTGGCACGCATGCTCGCCCGGGTGGCCTGCGCGGCCCCGAACAGGCGGGCGGCCGTCAACCGCTCCCCGCCGATCGCGCAGCGCACCGCGACCGCGTTCAAGGTGTCGCACGCCCGGCCGTGATAGCCGTGACCCATCCGGGAGCGCAACGCCACCAGCAGATGCTCGTGCGCGGCGATCACGTCGCCCCGAGCCAGCGCGACCATGCCGAGCAGCATGTCCACCGACCGCCGGCCCCGCTCCACCGGCCGGGCCGCCTCCACCGGACGTACCGCACCCAGCAACTCGGCCGCCTCCTCCAGGGCACCCCGCCGCCACAGCAACTCGGCCAGGCTGAACACCGCGAACAGCGCCTCGCCGACGACGTCCTGCCCGTGCGCCCAGTCGATGACCTCCCGACACACCCGCTCGGCCTCGACGAACTGCCCCATGTCCACCAGCGGCGCTGCCCGTCCGGCGAGCACCCGGGCCAGCAACCCGGCGTCGCCGGCCTGCCGGGCCGCCGCCTCCGCCCGCTGGGAGTAGCGCAGTTCCTCGGCGAACTCGCCGTCGGCGCTGGCATGCAGCGAATGCATGTGGTACGCCGCCGCCAGCTCCGCCTCCGGGATGCGCTCCCCCGTCTCGGCGATCCGCCCGTAGAGCCGGAACAGCCACAGCCGGCCCTCCCGGGCCAGGCCCCGCTCCAGCCACCACTGGTCCAGCCCACCCGCCAGACCGAGACCGGCACGGGCGCTGCCGCCGGTGGCGCACCAGCGCAGCGCGGCGCGCAGCTCTCCGGCCAGTGGATCGAGGGCATACAGCGACAGGGTCACCGGCCGGCCGTCCTGGCCCAGGTGGGCCCGGTCCAACGCGTGCGCCGACCAGGCCACGTGCCGGTCCCGAGCCGCCTGCTCCTCACCCGCCTCGGCCAACCGCCGCGCCGCGTACGCCCGGATGGGGTCGAGCATCCGGTAGGTGCTGCCGGCGGCACGCGGCTCGGCCAACACCATCGACTTGTCCACCAGGACCGACAGCGGGTCCAGCGGATCGTCACCCAGCAGCCACTCCACAGTCGCCAGATCCACCGGGCCGGCGAAGACCGCCAGCCACCGCAGCAGACGGGCGGCCCGGGGGCCCAGCGTCCGGTACGACCAGGTGACGGTGGCCTGCATGGTCAGATGCCGCTCGGTGGCCGAACGCTGCACCGCCCGGCTCGCCGGTGTGGGCGGCGACGCGCCGGCCGCCGCCGCGACCAGGTCCACGGTGTCCTGCTGGTTGCCGGACCAGCCCCGCTCCACCGGCGGCGGATCCGGGTCCTCGCGGCCGGCGTCCAGGGTGCCGAGGACATCGTCCAGCCGCTCCGCGAGCTGGCCGACGGAGAGCACCCGCAGCCGGGCGGCGGCCAACTCGATGGCGAGCGGCAGTCCGTCCAGCCGCTGCACGACGCGACGCAGGTCGGCGGACTCGGCCGGGTCCGGCTGCCGACCACCGCGCGCCGCCGCCGTACGGTCCAGCAGCAGGGCCACCGCGTCGCTCTCCGCACCGTCCGCGCGCGGGTCGACCGAGAGGGGCGGAATCCGCCACACCACCTCGCCGGGCAGGCTGAACGACTCACGACTGGTGGCCAGCACCCGTACGCCGCCCCCGCCGGACAGCAGACGCGCGATCACCTCCGCGCAGGCGGCCGGTTGGGTGTCGCAGGTGTCCAGTACCACCAGCATCCGGCGGCCGGCAGCGTACTCGACGAGGGTGTCCAGCATCGGCCGGCCGGGCTCGGGTCGCAGGCCGAGCACGGCGGCGATGGCGAACGCCACCAGCCCCGGGTCGGTCACCGAGGCGATGTCGACGAACCAGACCCCATCCGGGTACGCCTCGACAACTCCGCTGGCCAGCTCCACCGCGAGCCGGGTCTTGCCGGCGCCGCCGGCACCGAGCACGGTGACCAGGCGGTGCTGTCGCACCAGGAGGCCCAACTCGATGCGCTCGGCTTGGCGGCCGACGAACGAGGTCACCTGGGTCGGCAGGTTGTGCGCCACCGCGTCGGCGGTGCGGGGCCGGGGGAACTGCCGCTCCAGACCCGGGGCGACCAGTTGGAACAGTCGTTCCCGGTCGTCGAAGCCGCGCAGGCGGTGCAGGCCCAGGTCGAGCAGGGTCGCACCCGGCGGCATCGGCTCGGCCCGGCGGGCCGTGGACGCCGTGCAGAGCACCTGCCCGCCGTGCGCTGCCGCGGCCACCCGGGCGGCCCGGTGCACCTCGGCGCTGGCGTACTCGCCGTCGCGTGGCTCGGCATAGCCGGTGTGCAGGCCCATCCGCACCCGGGGCGCGGCCTCGGGGGTGGGCCAGTCGTGGCTGGACAGTGCCCGCTGGGCGGTCAGACACGCGGTCATCGCCGCGGTCGCTTCCTCGAAGGCCAGGAAGAACGAGTCGCCCTCGGTCAGCAGCTCCGCGCCACCCGTGCTGGCCAGCGTGCGGCGCAGCAACCGTCGATGCTCGGCGAGCACCGGCCGGTAGTCCGGGCCGAGCAGCTGGGCCAGCCGGGTCGAGCCCTCGATATCGGTGAATACGAAGGTCACCCAACCGCTCGGGAGCTGGATCCGTGGCGACATGCGAGGAACCTCCGCCCGTGACGTCGGGTTCATGCTGCCTGAGTCCGGACGATCACGCATCGTGAGAACGGCCGGGCAGGTGCCGCCTCAACGTGCCACTCGGACCCACTCCCGGCAAGGCCAGCCGACCAGGCGGCGGGGAATTGGCCCGATCAGCAGCCGCAGGCACCGCCGCAGCAGCCACCGGCGGCGGGTGCCGGAGCACCACCGGAGGCACCACCCCGGCCGGTGACCGCGACTGCGGAAAGAAGCTTGACCGTGTCGGCGTGTCCCTGTGGGCAACTGGCCGGCTCACCGGCCGCCGCCATCGAACGGTTGACCTCGAAGGTGTCGCCGCAGGCGCGGCAGCGGAACTCGTACCGGGGCATGCCATCCAGGGTACGTGGATCTGGCGGTTCGCGGAGCATGGGTGATACTCGACAGGTGGTGGACGGCGAGGACGACACGCGTGTGCAACCGTTACGACCGGCCGCGCCGCTGGACGGGCCACTCGAAGGCTCGGGAGCCGCGCCCGATCCGGGGCGCAAGGTGCCCCGTCCCCGCCGCCCCTGGCTGAGCGGGCGTTCGGCGGAGGCGCCGACCACATCACCGGCCACCGCGCCGACCCCGCCAGCGGCCAGGCCCGCCGCGACCGACCTCGCCGCGTCCGACGCGGACGCGAGCGCCACCGGTACGAAGGTCCCGGTCGAGCCCGCCGCGCAGGCCGAGACACCCAAGGCCGCGAAAACCGAGGACCTGAAGGCCGAGGCCTCCAAGACCGAGACCGCGACGGCCGACGCCGCCAAGACCGACTCCGCGAAGACCGGTGCCGCGGATTTGGCCAAGACCACTGTGGATGAGCTGCCGGCCGTGCCGGCGTCCGACCCGGCCCGCCGGCGGCGGGTGCAGTTCGCCCACGCGGTACGTCTGCCGCCACGCCAGGCAGCAGCCGCCGCGGCCCGGGCGACAGGTGCCTGGGCCCGCCGGCCGAGCGGTCGGCTGACCCTGCCCGGCGTCTTCCTACTGGCGCTGGTGGCCGCGACCGCCGCGGCGGGAGCGCTGCTCGTACCGGCCGCCATCCGCGCACCGCGCCCGGTCGCGGTCGACGCCTCGACCACGCCGACCGGGGTCGCACCGCCGGTGGGGCCGTCCGGCCTGCCCACCGGCCCGCTGCCCACCGGGCCACTGCCGACCCTCCCGCTGCCCAGCGGCGGGTTGCCCGGCAACGGGCTGCCGACCGGGTCGGTGATCGGGGGTCGACCGTCGGATGCCCTCGCCGGCTGGGCGCAGCAGGTAGGCACCAAGGTCGGTGTCCCCGCGATCGCCATGCAGGCGTACGGCTACGCCGAGTTGGTCCTCGCCCAGACCAACCGCAGCTGCGCGCTGAGCTGGACCACGTTGGCCGCGATCGGTCAGGTCGAATCGGGGCACGGCTCGGCAAACGGCGCGCGGTTGGGGCAGGACGGCAAGGCGGTGCCCAACATCATCGGGCTGCCGCTGGACGGGAAGGAGGGTCGGATGCGGATCATCGACACCGACCGTGGCGCGCTCGACGGGGACGTCACCCTCGACAGGGCCATCGGGCCGATGCAGTTCATCCCGACCACCTGGCAGGAGATCGGCGCGGACGCGGACAACGACGGCCGCAAGGACCCGCACGACCTGGACGACGCCGCCCTGGCAGCGGGAAACTACCTCTGCAAGGGTGGCCGAAACCTGAGCATTCCGGGCGACTGGTGGAACGCGATCCTCTCCTACAACGATGTACGGCGGTACGCCCAGGACGTCTACGACACCGCGAACCGGTACGGACGGGCCAGTCGGTCATGAAGTGATCGTCTCGATACGTTGGAGAACTGGACACTTCCCCCGGGCCTCTGTTAGCGGCAAGCTAGACGGGTGATGGTGCGCGAGTGGGACCCCAGGACCGCGTCGTCCGCCGAGATCGCGTCGCTGTTGGCCACGCTGAACGCGGTCCTGGCGGCCGACCTGCCGCAGGACCCGCCCTGGCGGGAGAATTCGATGCGGGAATACCTCGCCGAGGTGATGCCCGGCGAGCGGCGGATCTCCTGGATCGCCCAGGCCGAGCCGACCGACCCGGGCGACCCGGGCGCGGTGCTCGGCCAGGTGCACGTACTCCTTCTGGGTGACATCGGTGTGCTCGAGGTGCTGGTGCACCCGTCCGCGCGGCGCACCGGCCTCGGCCGTGACCTGGTGTTGCGCGCCGCGCGCCGGGTCTACCAGGAGGGCTTCCAGTCGATCGGGGTCGAGGTCGTCGGCGACACCCCGGCGGTCGGGTTCTACGAGGCGCTCGGCTTCAACCGGGAGTACGTGGAGACGCGCAGCGTGCTCGACCTGACTGCGGTGGACTGGGCCGAGCTGGCCGAGATGGCCACCGGCATCGGGGCGGGCTACCAGCTGGAGTTCTTCCCGGGCGGTCCGCCGGACGACCTGATCGAGGCGTACGCGCGGGCCAAGGCCGAGGTGCGCGACGTCGACGACGGTGAACTGCGGCCCAGCTCCTACGACCCGGAGCGGCTGCGCGACAGCCTCGACACGCTGCACCGGCGGGGCATGAAGCCGTACATCGTGCTCGCCCGGCACGAGCAGAGTGGCGAGGTGGCCGGCCTGACCGAGGTGGTGGTGCCGGCGCAGCACCCGACCCGCGCCGACCAGTACGACACGATCGTCGCGCAGGATCACCGGGGCTACGGCATCGATCGGGCGATCAAGGCCCGGATGCTGTTGGAGCTGCGCTCCGCCGAGCCGGAGCTGATTGAGGTGCAGACCTGGAACGCGCAGGCCAACGAGGCGATGCTCAAGGTCAACGCGGAGCTGGGCTACCGCCCCGACCGGGACTGGTGCGAATACAGCGTCGACGTCGCTGAGCTGGTGCACCGCCTCGACCCGCCGCGCTGAGGAATTCACGAAACTGTCCATTAGGGGATGGACGGTGGACAGTCGCGCACCTTAACGTGCGTTGACCCCCATCCACCCATCGTGGAGGCCCTATGCGCCCGCGCCGCTCAATTGCCGCGCTCGCGACCGCCACCGCCGCCGTGACAGTCACGGCGCTCGGCGTCGCACCAACCGCGGCCAGCGCCGCGCCCACCGACCTGTTCATCTCGGAGTACGTCGAGGGTTCGTCGAACAACAAGGCGATCGAGCTGTTCAACGGCACGGGTGCCGCCGTGGACCTGACGGCCGGCGGCTACCAGTTGCAGCTCTACTTCAACGGTGCCACCACGGCCACCACCATCGCCCTGACCGGCAGCGTGGCGGCCGGCGACGCGTTCGTGTTCGCCAGCGCCTCGGCCGGGGCCGCCATCCTCGCCCAGGCCGACCAGACCACCGGGGCGAGCCTCTTCAACGGTGACGACGCGATCGTGCTGCGCCGGGGCACCACAGTCCTCGACTCGATCGGTCAGGTGGGCGTCGACCCGGGCACCGAGTGGGGTGCCGGCGTCACCAGCACCGCGGACAACACTCTGCGCCGGTCGCCGAGCGTGGCCGCCGGTGACACCGACCCGTCGGACGCGTTCGACCCCGCCGCGCAGTGGGCCGGCTTCCCCGTCGACACGTTCGACGGGTTGGGCGCGCACACCGTGGACGGCGGTGGCCCGGTCGACGTGCCGGCCACGCTGACCTGTGGTGGGCCGCTGGTCACCGCCGCCGGCACGGCCGCGAGCCGCGAGGTGACCGCCGCCGACCCCGACGACACGATCGTCGACCTGGCGGTGACCGCGATCAGCCCGACCCCGACCTCCGACTCGATCACCCGTACCGCGTTCACCCCGGCCGACGGGGTGGGCGGCACCGCCCGTGCCACGGTCGGCGTGAGCGCCGACCTCGCCGCCGGGGCGTACACCGTCACCCTCACCGCGACCGACGCGGACGGTGGCACCGCCAGTTGCGCGCTGGCCGTGCAGGTGACCCGGGAGCTGACCGTCGGCGAGGTGCAGGGTCCGACCACCGACGCCGAGTCCGGTCCGGGCGACAGGTCACCGCTCGCACCGGCGAGCGGCAACGGCACGAGCAGCACGCTGTACGACGTCCGCGGCGTGATCACCCAGTTGACCCTGGCCCGCACCTCGGCCGGCGCGGAGCAGCACGGGTTCTTCCTGCAGAGCCGTGTTGGTGACACCGACGGCGACCCGACCAGCTCCGACGGCATCTTCGTGTTCATGGGCACGTTCACCTCGCTGATCGGCGGTTACGTCCCGACGGTCGGCGACGAGGTCGTGCTGCGGGCCCGGGTGTCGGAGTACTACAACTTCACCCAGCTGTCCGGCGCGTCGCTGGTCCGCCGGATCGGCGGCGGCCTGGCCGTGGACACCGCGGTGACGGTGACCGACGCGGTGCCGCCGACCGTGCTGACCGACGCGCAGCGGTTCTGGGAGCGGCACGAGGGCTCCCGGATGCGGGTACGCGCGGGCAGCGGCGCGGTGAGCGGCCGCGACGTCTTCTCCTCCACCGCCGACGCGGAGCTGTGGGTGGTCGACCGCGACGACCCGCTGCTGGACCGCGTTGACCCGTACTCCCGGCGGGTCTTCCGGGATTCGCACCCGCTGGACAACGACCCGACCCGCCGCTTCGACGACGGCAACGGCCAGCGGACGCTGCTCGGCAGCATGGGCGTGAAGGCCACCGCCGGGGACAGCGCCGCGCTGCTTCCGCCGGTGCACACCTTCGACACGCTGCGGTCGGACGCGGTGGGCGGCGTCTACTACTCGTTCGAGAAGTACGGCGTCCAGGTCGAGCGGGCGGAGTTCGCCGCCGGGGCGGACCCGTCGAAGAACAACCCGCCCAAGCCGGCCGACCGGTCGCAGGAGGTGGCCGTGGCCACCTACAACGTGGAGAACCTGTACGACTACCGCGACGACCCGTTCGACGGCTGCGACTTCGCCGGTAACGCCGGCTGTGTGGGCGTCGACCCGCCGTTCGACTACGTCCCGGGCAGCGAGGCGGTATACCGCGAGCAGCTGACGGCGCTCGCCGACCAGATCGTGAAGGACCTGCACGCACCGGACCTGATCCTGGTGCAGGAGGCCGAGGACCAGGACATCTGCACGGTCTCCGGGGCGACGCTGAGCTGTGGCGACACCAACAACGCCGATGGCGCTCCGGACAGCATCCAGGAGTTGGCGCTGACGGTGGCAGCGTCCGGTGGGCCCGCGTACGCCGCCGCCTATGACCGGACCGGCGCGGACGCCCGCGGTATCACCGCCGCGTTCCTGTACCGCACGGACCGGGTGTCGCTGGCGGCCGCGACGGCGAACGACCCGCTGCTGGGCTCGGCGCCGACAGTTCAGTACCGGGCTCCGGGGTTGCCGGCCAACGCGGACGTGCAGAACCCGAAGGCCCTCAACGCGGTGTTGCCGGCGGATGTGGACACCTCGACCGGTCGGGACGGGAACAACGTCTTCACCCGTGCTCCGCAGCTGGGCAAGTTCAGCGTGGCCGCGGCACCCGGCTCGACCGAACGGTTCACCCTGTACGCGCTCAGCAACCACTACTCCTCCGGCCCGGACAGCCGGGTCGGGCAGCGGCGGGAGCAGGCCCGTTACGGCGCGGCGATCGTCACCGCGATCGAGGCGGCCGACCAGACCGCCCGGGTGGTCTACGGCGGGGACCTGAACGTCTTCCCCCGCCCGGACGATCCCATCGCCACCGGTGACCAGCCCACGCCGTCGGACCAGCTCGCGCCGCTCTACGAGGCGGGCCTGCACAACCTGTGGGACAACCTCGTCGCGGACGTGCCGGCGTCGGCCTACTCGTACAGTTTCGAGGGGCAGGCGCAGACTCTCGACCACCTGTTCGTCAACGACGCGTTCTACGGCGACCTGGTGCAGGTGCGGGCGGCGCACATCAACGCCGACTGGCCGGCGGAGTTCGCCGGTGACGGGTCACGGGGTTCCAGTGACCACGACCCGCAGGTGGCCCGGTTCCGCTCCCGGGCGTCGTTGACCGTGGCCGACGCGACGGTGGCCGAGGGCAACCAGGGCACCAGGCAGCTCACCTTCACCGCCACCGTGTCTCGGCCGCTGTCCCAGTCGGTGCTGCTCTGTGCCGCCACCGTCGGCCTCACGGCGCAGCCGGGATCGGACTTCGACCCGTACGCCGGGTGCAAGGTGTTGACCGCCGGGCAGACGTCGGTGGCGTTCCCGGTGCCGGTGCGCGGTGACCGCAAGCGTGAGGCGGACGAGAAGTTGACGCTGCTGGTGGCCGGCGTGCCCGGCCTGCGGCTGGCCGACCCACTCGCGACTGGAACGATCACCAACGACGACTGATCGTGCAAGGTGGTCGACGACGGCCCGCCGTCCCGAATGGGGTTCGGCGGGCCGTCGTTCATTCTGCGTCACCCGTACCGCCATTGCTGTGGCGGCGGCGGGTCACCGCGGTGCCTGGCTACCCGCACCTCCCATTGGCTGCGCCGACGCATCGCGTCCCGGACCTCCCGGTTGCGGTGGAACGTCTCGGGCGGGCGGGCCAGCCCGTAGATGTCCGCCCACCACTCCCCCGGCTCCGGGTCGAGAATGGTGTCCAGGTGCGACGGGTAGCGGCGGCCCGCACCGTCACGTGTGTCTTCCCAGTCCCGCATCGGTCTGAGCACCCGGCCGAACTCGTCGACGACGGCCAGCCGACATCCGACGACCCCGACGATCCGGCGGAGCAGCTCAATGCTCGGAACCGTCCGACCGGCTTCGATGCGGCCAATGGTCGCGTGGTGCACCCCCGCCCACCGGGCCAGCTCACGTTGGCTCAGGTCGGCGTGACGACGGACCGCCCGAACGATGCCAACGACCGGCCACGGGGTGTCGGAGGGCTCGCTGAGTATGACTTTCCGCTGCGCGCCGCAGGGGTTCGAACCAACGGAGATCCAGTTGGCGGCGCTGGTGGCTCCTGCATCCGGGGGTGTCGGTGAGTCGTCCATGCCGCCACCGTCCCGGCTCGCTCCGTTCCTCGCAGTCCCGTTTGGCGGGCCTGTGGACAACGAAAGGACCTGTGGACAACCGGACGCCCGTCGTCGCAGGGTGGTAGGCCGCGCAGGGCCGGCGCCGACGAGGAACGCCACGGCGCCGGCGCGGAAGCCGTGGGCATCGAGCAGCACGTCCTCACCGCAAGGGAGTAGAGACCAAACCTCTAACCCTTCGCCTTTGCTCTGCACCCCGATAAGCACCGGTCACGGTCCGTAGCCGTCGCGTCCGCGGGTGCAGAGCAAAGGTAGGCAGGGAGACGTCAAGGCCCGGGATCTGTCAGACGAGACGGCGTCGGGACCAGCGATCTGCCAGACGAGAGGGCGTCCGGACCAGCGATCCGCCGGACGAGACCGCGTCGGCGGGCCGCTCAGTAACGCTGGCGGAGCAGGCCGGCGGCCTCGACGGCCCAGTAGGTGAGGATGACCTGCGCGCCGGCCCGCTTGATCGAGGTGAGCGTCTCCAGCATCACCCGCTCCCGGTCGATCCAGCCGTTCGCGGCGGCCGCCTCGACCATCGCGTACTCGCCGGAGACCTGGTAGGCGGCGACCGGGACGTCAACAGCGGCCCGCACCGCCGACACCACGTCGAGGTAGGGCAACGCCGGCTTGACCATCACCAGGTCGGCGCCCTCGGCGACGTCGAGCGCGACCTCGCGCAGCGACTCACGCAGATTGGCCGGGTCCTGCTGGTAGGTGCGCCGGTCGCCCTCCAGCGCCGACTCCACCGCCTCGCGGAACGGGCCGTAGAAGGCGGAGGCGTACTTCACGGCGTACGCCAGCACGGAGACGTCCTGGTACCCGGCGGCGTCGAGCGCCCGGCGTACCACGCCGACCTGGCCGTCCATCATTCCGGACGGCCCGACCATGCCGACCCCGGCGGCGGCCTGGGCCACCGCCATCTCGGCGTACGCGGCCAGGGTGGAGTCGTTGTCGACCTCGCCGTCGGGGGTGAGCAGCCCACAGTGCCCGTGCGAGGTGAACTCGTCCAGGCACAGGTCGCTCATCACCACCGTGGCGTCGCCCACCTCGGCCACCACGTCGCGGATGGCGACGTTGAGGATGCCGTTCGGGTCGATGCCGCCGGAGCCGGTCGGGTCCCGCTGTTCCGGCACGCCGAACAGCATGATCCCGCCGACACCGGCCTGGACGGCCTCGGCCGCGGCCTTGCGCAGCGAGTCCCGGGAGTGCTGGAGCACCCCCGGGAGCGACGAGATGGCCCGGGGCTCGGTGAGCCCTTCCTTGACGAACATCGGCATGACCAGCTCTGCCGGGTCGACCCGGGTCTCGGACACCAGCCGGCGGACCGCCGGGTTGCGGCGCAGCCGCCGGGGCCGGATCTCGGGGTACGACATGGCAGGGCCTCCTCGAACGACTACCGGAAGCGCAGGGCGGTAGGGCCCTGCACCTTCGAGCCACGGCGCTGCTTGGCCGGCATGGCGGCCAGCTTCTCGCGCAGCTCGACGGCGTAGGCGGCGAGCGCCTCCACCAGGTCGGGCACCGAGGCGTGCGGCGGCTGGACGTCGACCCGCAGACCGAACTCCGTCGCGGTCTCCGCAGTCTTGGGCCCAATGACCGCAACAACGGTCCGGGCGTGTGGCTTCCCGGCGATGCCGACCAGGTTGCGCACTGTGGAGGACGAGGTGAAGAGCACCGCGTCGAAGCCGCCCGACTTGATCGCGTCGCGGATCTCGGCGGGCGGCGGGGCTGCCCGCACCGTCCGGTACGCGGTCACGTCGTCGACCTCCCAGCCGCGCTCGGTGAGCCCGGCGGCGAGCGTCTCGGTGGCGATGTCGGCGCGTGGCAGCAGCACCCGGCCCACCGGGTCGAGGATCTCGTCGTGCGGCGAGAACTCGGCCAGCAGGCCCTCCGAGGACTGCTCCCCGGCGGGGATCAGCTCCGGCTGGATGCCGAACGCGCGGACCGCGTCCGCCGTGGCCTCACCGATGCAGGCGATCTTGACGCCGCCAAAGTGCCGGGCGTCGAGGCCGTGCTCGGCGAACTTCTCCCAGACGGCGCGGACCGCGTTCACCGACGTGAAGATCACCCAGGCGTACCGGCCGTCGACCAGGCCCTTGACTGCCCGCTCCATCTGCGCCGGGGTGCGCGGCGGCTCGACCGCGATGGTCGGCACCTCGCACGGGATCGCCCCGTACGCGCGCAGCCGGGCGCTCATCGCGCCGGCCTGCTCCTTGGTCCGGGGTACGAGCACCTTCCAGCCGTACAGCGGGCGGTTCTCCCACCAGCTCAGCTTGTCGCGCTGCCCCACCCCGACACCGACGGTGAGCACCACCCGGCCGGTGAAGCCGAGCGCGGCGGCCACGAAGCTGTCCACTGTCGACGTGGTCGTGTACTGGGTCTCGCCGGTGCCGTCGCCGGTCACCCCGACGCCGGTGGTGCCGTCGATCCCGGCGGCGAGCAGCCCGTCCCGGACGGCGGCGAGGTCACCGGCGTCCACGGCGAGCGCGAGCGAACCCCGGCCGACGGCCGTGGCCAGCGCCTCGAAGTCCAGCGCGCTGACGTCCTCGACGTCGGCTGCCGTACGCACACCCGGCAGCGGGACCCCGGCGTAGGTGGCCACACCCTCGGCCTGGCCGACGCCGGGCACCACCTCGAAGTGGGCGGCGGTGCGGGCCACCGCCTGCACCTCCTTGACCACCGAGTCGTGCCCGAACGGGTCGCCGGCGACCAGGTGCACCGCGTTCAGCCCGGAACGGGCCGCGGAGATCAGCACCTTCGCCACGTCCCCCGGCGCGCCCTCGGCCGGGGTGAACTCGGCATCGTCCCTGGCCTCGGCGCGAACGACGCTGAGCAACGACTCCGGGACTCCCCGGTCGTAGATCACCTGGTCGGCGTCGACCAGGGCGTCGTGGGCCCGACGGGTCAGCAGGCCCGGGTCACCGGGGCCAGCCCCGACGAACGCGATACGGCCGACGGGCTTACGGGTGCGGGTCATTCTGTGCTCCCAAATTGCTGGGTCCCCGGGCCGGTGTGTCCTTCGTGGCCGAGGATCGAGTCGGCGCCGAGGTCGAGGAGTTCGGCGGCGAGTGCCTTACCGATCTCCGTCGCGTCGGCGGGCGTTCCGGTGCGGGACAGCCGGAGGTCACGAGTGCCGTCCGGGCTGATCACCGCCCCGCGCAGGTAGATCTCATCGCCGGTCTCGCCTTCGGCGAGTTCGGCATAGGCGGCGACGGGTGCACTGCACCCGGCCTCCAGGGTTGCCAAAAACGCGCGTTCCGCGGTGACCGCGGCACGCGACGGTGCGTGGTCGAGCACCGCGAGCAGCTCGACCAGGTTCTGGTCGTCGACCCGGCACTCCACGGCCAACGCACCCTGAGCGGGCGCGGGCAGCATCAGCATCGGGTCCAGCGACTCGGTGATCACGTCGAGCCGGCCGAGTCGGGCCAGACCGGCCCGGGCCAGGACGACGGCGTCGAGGTCGGCCTCGGTGCCGAGCACCCGTGCCAGGCGGGTGTCGACGTTGCCGCGGACCGGTGTGACCTCCAGTTGCAGGCCGAGGGCGTGCAGTTGGGCGATCCGGCGCAGCGCGCCGGTGCCCACGGTGGCACCGGGCGGCAGCTCGGCGAGCGTCCGGCCGTCGCGGGCCACCAACGCGTCGCGTGGGTCCTGCCGGGCCGGCACCGCGGCGATGTGCAGCCCACCGGCGGCAGCCGTGGGCAGATCCTTGTACGAGTGCACCGCGAAGTCGATCGTCCCGGCGGTCAGCGCGTCGCGCAGGGCGGAGACGAACACCCCGACGCCCAGCCGGTGCACCGGCGCGTTGGAGCGGTCGCCCGCGGTGACCACCTCGACCAGCTCAACGGGACGGCCGGTGGCGGCGGTCACCGCCTCGGCGACCTGGCCGGACTGGGCCATCGCCAGGGCGCTGCCCCGGGTGCCGAGGCGCAGGGGGGCGTTCATCGCGCACCTCCGGTGGGTGGGGTCCGCTCGGCGGCGTCGGCTCCGGACACCGGGTCGATGCCGGGGAGCGTCATACCGAGCTCGGGGGTCAACACGTCCGGGACGGTGTCCACCGGCGAGGTCTGCGGCACCTCCAGGTCGAACAGCTCGCGCAGCAGTGCCGCGTACTGGTCGCCGCCGGGCTCCGCTGCCAACTGGCGAACCTTGACGGTGGGCTGGTGCAGCAGCCGCTGCACGACCCGGTGCACGGTGCGGGCCACCTCGGCCCGCAGGTCGTCACCGAGGTCGGGGCGACGCTGGGCCAGTCGGCGCAGTTCGGCGGTGACCACGTCGTCGGCCCGGCCACGCAGCGCGGCCACTGTGGGTGCCACGTCGGTGCCGCGCAGCCAGGTGAGGAATCCCTCCACCTCGCCGAGCACGATGCGTTCGACGGCGGCGGCGTCGGCAGCCGCCGGACCGTCGGCGAGCAGCGCCGCCATCCGGTCGATGTCGATCACCTCGACGCCGGGCAGTTCGGCGACGCCCTCCTCCACGTCACGCGGGACGGCCAGGTCGAGCAGGACCAGCGGGCCCCGGGCCGGGTCGCGCTCGGCCAGCGCCGCGGCTACCACCGCCCTGGTGAGGACCGGTTCGGTGGACGCGGTGGCGGCCACTACGATGTCCACTGTGGAGAGGGTGTCGGCCAGCTCGGTCATCGGCGCGGCACTCGCCCCGTACGACTCCGCGAGCCGGACGGCCCGGTCGGCGCCCCGGTTGCTGACGGTGAGCGGCCCGGCGCCCAGCCGGGACAGCGTGGCCACCCCGAGCGAACCCATCGCGCCGGCGCCGACCACCAGGGCCGGGCGGCCGACGAGGTCACCGTCGAGGTGCCCGGCGGCCAATTCCAGTGCGGCGGTGACGACGCTCTGGCCGGCCCGGTCGATGCCGGTCTCGGAGTGGGCCCGCTTGCCGACCCGCAACGCCTGCTGCATCAGCTCGTGCAGCAGGCGGCCGGCGGAGTCGGCGCCGGTGGCCCAGTGGTACGCGTCGCGTAGCTGGCCGAGGATCTGCGCCTCGCCCACCACCATCGAGTCAAGACCGGTGGCGACCCGGAAGACGTGGTCCACGGCGGCGGTGTCGTAGTGCACGTACAGGTGGCTGGCGAGCGCGGTCGGGGAGCTGCCGGCCTGCTCGGCCAGCACGGCGCAGACGTCGCCGAGCCCGCCGTGGAAACCGGACACGGCGGCGTATACCTCCACCCGGTTGCAGGTGGAGACGATGACCGCCTCGGCCACGTACGGCTGGGCGACCAGGCGGTCGAGTGTGCGGGTCAGGTCGGCAGGGGGCACGGCCAGCTGCTCCAGCGTGGCGACCGGGGCGGTCCGATAGGACGCGCCGACGACGAGCAGTTTCACGTGCCGATCGCCTCCTGGGTGTCGGTGGCCGCGAACCCGCCCGGCAGGGCGGTGAGCGCGGACCCGCCGGTGGCGGGCAGCGCGGTCAGCGACGCCTTGCGGTGTTCGTGGAAGGACAGAATCTGCAGCTCGATGGCGAGGTCGACCTTGCGCACGTCGACCCCCTCCGGAACCGAGAGTACGCACGGCGCGAAGTTGAGGATGCTCGTCACGCCGACGGCGACCAGTTGGTCGGCGACCTGCTGGGCGGCGGCGGCCGGGGTGGCGATCACGCCGATCGCGAGGGATTCCTCCGCGGCGACCGTCGGCAGGTCGTCGACATGCCGGACTACCAGGCCGTTGATCTCCTCGCCGACCCGGGAGGGATCGGCGTCGAGCAGTGCGGCGATCCGGAAGCCCCGGCTGGCGAAGCCGTCGTAGCCGGCCAGAGCGTGACCGAGATTACCCACGCCGACCAAGGCGACCGCCCGGCGTTGGGTGAGCCCGAGCACATACTCGATCTGCTCGATCAGCAGCGCGACGTCGTAGCCGACGCCCCGGGTGCCGTACGAGCCGAGGTGCGAGAGGTCCTTGCGGAGCTTGGCGGAGTTGACCCCGGCGGCGGCGGAGAGGCCCTCGCTGGAAACCGTCTCGTGCCCGGTGTCGGCGAGGTTGTGCAGCGCGCGCAGGTACTCCGGGAGCCGAGCGACGGTCGCCTCGGGCAGATCCGGGAGCGCCGGTACGGCACCGGCGCGGCCGGGCGCGCCTGGGTGACGGTGCTGACTCATGAGACTCCGTGCGGTGCGATCCTCGGCCAACTCCGCTGGTCGGCCGTTTGTGGACTCCCGCTGGCGACCGAGGTTGCCGGCTGTGCTAGCAGGGCGCGTCGGAGTCACAGCGTAGGCGCTTGTGAAGACGTGCACAAATCGCGATCTTGCCGCTGCGTGGCGCGACCCCACCAGCACCTCCATTCCACAAGATCGATTGAACGCCCAGGTCCACCTGCGGCCCCGGGCGATTATTACTCAATCCCGACTTCTCTGACCAATCCCGCGCCGACCCCCGCCCACCTCCATCACCACGCCCGCGATCTTGCACATGCTGTCCCCGCCTTACGCCCGTAACGGGACAATTCACCAACCACAAGTGCAAGATCGACGCAGTCAGGGAGGGCGGCGGAGGGGCGGCGGGGTTGGGGGTAGGGGCAGCACTACGGAGGAGAGGCGGGGTTTCGGGATGGGGACACCGAGCCCAGCTGCCTAGCCTTTGAGCATGACCGCCGTTGCCGCCACCAGCGACCGACCGACGCTGGCACCGAGCATTCCCCGCCAGCTCTTCGTCGACTCCGGGTACGTGGTGCTCGGCCTGCCCCTGGCGGTGGCCAGCTTCGTCGTCCTCATCGTGGGCCTCGCGGTCGGCATCGGCCTGGTGGTCACGGTGATCGGCCTGCCGATCCTCAGCGGCACCCTGTACGCCGCCCGTGGGCTGGCCGACGTCGAGCGGCTGCGGCTGCCCGCGGTGCTCCACCAACCCCGGATCCGGCCGCACTATCGGCTGCCCGAGGCGGGCGCAAACGCCTGGCGGCGGATCTTCGTGCCGATGCGGGACGCCCAGTCCTGGCTCGACCTGGCACACGGCATCCTGCGGCTGATCGCCGCGGTGGGCACCTTCGTGGTGACGCTTGCCTGGTGGGCCGCCGCGATCGCCGGCTCGCTCTACTGGGCCTACGACTGGGCCCTGCCCCGCGCCGACGGCGAGGGTGACCAGGACCTGGCGCAGCTGCTCGGCCTGGGCGACTCGACCACCGCCCGGATCGGTCTGTACACCGCGCTCGGGGTGTTCTTCCTGATCACCCTGCCGATCGTGGTGCGGGGCTGCGCACTGCTCCAGGCCAGCTTCGCCAAGGCCATGCTGACCGGGGTGGCCGAGATGCGCGACCGGATCACAGTGCTGGAGGAGCAGAAGCGGGCCGCCGTGTCCGCCGAGGCCTCCGCGCTACGCCGGTTGGAACGTGACATCCACGACGGCCCCCAGCAGCGCCTGGTCCGGCTGGCGATGGACCTCAGCCGGGCCCGGATGCAGCTCGCCTCGGATCCGGACGCGGCCGGCCGCACCATCGACGAGGCGGTCACCCAGACCCGGGACACGCTGGCCGAGCTGCGGGCGCTGTCCCGGGGCATCGCCCCGCCGATCCTGGTCGACCGGGGCCTGCCCAGCGCGCTGGCCGCGATCGCCGGCCGCGGGCTGATCCCAATCGAGCTCCAGGTGGACCCGCAGCTCGGCACCCCGGCCGGACGGCTCGACCCGGCGGTGGAGAACACCGCGTACTTCGTGGTGTCCGAGGCGCTCACCAACGTCGCCAAGCACAGCCGGGCCACCGAGGCCACGGTGGCCGTGGTCCGGCAGGGCACCCACCTGCAGGTACGGGTGGGCGACGACGGGCAGGGCGGCGCGCACCTGGCGAAGGGGCACGGACTGGCCGGCATCGCCGACCGGGTCCGGGCCGCCGGCGGCGAACTGCTGGTGGTCAGCCCGACCGGCGGCCCCACCGAGATCCGCGCCGAGCTGCCGCTGTGAGCGGGTCCGGCGCCGCGCCGAGCCCGCCCGACGGGCCGGACGTGGTAGACAACACAGCCATGCGCATCGTGATCGCCGACGACGCCGTTCTGCTCCGGGAGGGGCTGGTCCGGCTGCTGACCGAGAGCGGGCACCAGGTGGTGGCCGCCGTCGGGGACGGTGACGCCCTGGTCGAGGCGGTGGTCGAGCACCGGCCCGACGTGTCGATCGTCGACGTCCGGATGCCGCCGTCGCACACCGACGAGGGGCTGCGAGCTGCGGTGGAGGCGCGCCGGCTGGTGCCGCGTACCCCGATCCTGGTGCTCTCCCAGTACGTCGAGGTCTCGTACGCCGATGATCTGCTCGCCACCACCGGCGGCGCCGGCGGCGGGATTGGCTACCTGCTCAAGGACCGGGTGGCCGCGATCGACGAGTTCCTGGACGCGCTGCGGCGGGTCGCGGGCGGTGGCACGGTGCTCGACCCGGAGGTGGTCGGGCAGCTCTTCGCCCGGCGTCGCCGGGACGACCCGCTGCGCGAGCTGACCCCCCGTGAGCGCGAGGTGCTCGCCCTGATGGCCGAGGGGCGCTCGAACACCGCCATCGCGCGCGCCCTGGTGGTCAGCGACGGAGCGGTGGAGAAGCACGTGCGCAACATCTTCACCAAGCTCACACTGCCGCCGGACACCGAACAGCACCGGCGGGTGCTGGCCGTCCTCACCTATCTGCGGAACTGACCTCCCGGGCCAGGGCCACCGCCTCGGTGAGGGTGTCGGCCACCGGGTGACCGGAGGCGCGCAGCCGGGCCGGGTCGGTGAACCCGCCGGTGTAGAGCACGGCACGGCCGCCCACGGCGAGCGCCGCGTCCGCGTCGTCGATGGAGTCGCCGATCAGCACCACCGAGGCGCCGTCCAGGCCCAGCTCGGCCAGGTGCAGCTGGAGCGGTTCGGCCTTGCTGCCGCCGCCGACAGTGGCCCGCAGCCCGTCGACCCGGGCGAAGTGACTGGTCAACCCGTACGTGTGCACGGTCGGGACCAGCTCCTCGTGGAACCACATGGACAGCAGGCTCTGACTGCCGGGCCAGGCGGCCATCGCGGCGCGCGCGTCGGCGGCCAGCTCACAGGTGGTCAACCCGGTGCAGTACGCGTCGTGGAAGATCTTGTCCAGTCGGCCGAACTCTTCGTCGTCCACGGCCTGCCCGAGCACCTCGGCGTAGTACTCGGCGATCGGCCTGCGGAACCGCACCCGGTGCTCGTCGGGGGTGACCGTCGGCCCGCCCAGGCTCGTGAACACGACGTTGGTGGCGGACACCACCAGGCTGAGGTCGTTGAGCAGGGTGCCGTTCCAGTCCCAGACGAGGTGCGGGGGCGCAGTGGTCATCAGAGCACCTTAGGCACTCCTCAAAGCTGCGGCGTGGTCAGGTCCCGCAGCAGCCGGTCCTCCTCGACCCGCCAGTAGCCGTGCTCCTTGCCGTCGAGCATCACCACCGGCAGCCGGTCCCCGTACTCCCGCTCCAGCCCCTCGTCGCCGGTGACATCCCACTCGACCCACTTGTCGCCGGTGACCGCGACCACCCGGTCGAGCGCCGCTTTGGCGTCGTCGCACAGGTGGCAGCCGGGTCGGGTGATCAGCGCGAGTCGGGCGTCAGTTGCCATCGGTTACCTCCGTGCGGTCGGTCGGCGTCGCCGACCGGAGCTGGGTCTTGCGTACCTTGCCGATCGCCGAGTGTGGCAGGGCCTCGACGAACTCGACGGCGGTCGGGCACTTGAACCGGGCCAGGTTCCGCGCGCAGTGGGCGATCAGCTCCTCGCTGGTCACCGGTCGGCCCTGCGCCGGCACCACGTACGCCCGCACAGTCTCGCCGGTCCGCGGGTGCGGCACACCCAGTACCGCCGACTCGGCCACGCCGGGGTGCCCGGCGAGCACCAGCTCGACCTCGTGCGGATAGACGTTGAACCCGTTGACCAGGATCAACTCGCCGAGCCGGTCGACCAGGAAGAGGTCGCCGTCCTCGTCGGCGTACGCGATGTCACCGGTGCCCCACCAACCGTCGGCGTCCGGGCCGCCCCGACCGTCGGGCCAGTAGCCGGTGAAGAGGTTGGGGCCGAACACCACGATCTGCCCCGGGTCGGTGCCCGGCGCCACGTCGGAGATGTCCAGCTCATCCGGGTCGTCGTCGGGAACGGCCAGCCCGTCGCGCCACAGATCCACCCCGTCCGCGCCGACCAGGCGTAGCCGCACCCCGGGCAGCGGCCGGCCGATCGAGCCCGACTTGGCCACGCCGCCGACCAGGGTGGAGGTGAGGACCGGCGCGGTCTCGGTGAGGCCGTACCCGATGTGCACCTGATGCCCGGTGACCGCCGTGAAGCGCGCCGCGACCGCGGGTTCGAGCGGCGCCGCGCCGCAGACCGCCACTCGCACCGACGCGGTCGCCGCGCGGGCCGCCTCCACGCCGGCCCAGGTCAGGAACATCGACGGTACGCCGACAAGCACGCTGACCCGGTGCCGCGCGATCTCGTCCAGCCCCGCCGTCGGGCCCGGCTCGTCGAGCAGCACGCCTGTCGCTCCGTGGTGCACGACGGCGCCGAGCACGGAGTTCAGCCCGTACGCGTGGAACAGCGGCAACGCGAGCAGAACGGTGTCCGTCGGCCCGACCACCGGCGGCTCGATCTCCGCGACCTGTTCGTGGTTGGCGAGCAGCGCCCGGTGCGAGAGCATCGCCCCCTTGGGCCGTCCCTCGGTGCCGGAGGTATAGAGCAGTACAGCCAGGTCGGTGCCGCCTCGTCGGGGGCGGGGTGCCGGTCCGGGCGCCTCGGCGGTCGGTGGCGTGCCGTACACGGAGGTGAGCGCGGGCAGTTCGGCGGCAACGTCGACGACCAGGCCCCGGACGCGGTCGGTGGCGATGAGCACCGACGCGCCGGAGTCGGCCAGCACGTGCCGTAGCTCCGGGGCGGTGAAGCCGGGGTTGACCGGCACGGTGACCAGCCCGGCGCGGAGGGCGCCGAGCCAGGCGATCACGAAGTCCGGCGTGTTGGGCAGTGCGATGGCGACGCGTGGCGGCGTACCGCCCGGGTCGGTGGGTGGCAGGGCGGCGGACAGGCCGCGGGCGGCGGCGTCCACAGCGGCGTCCAGTTCGGACCAGCTGAAGGTGTGCTCACGCCAGTGCAGGGCGGGTCGGTCGGCGTGGTCGAGAGCCGCCCGGCGGACCCGGTCGGCGAGGTTCGGCGCGCGGCTTTCCGAGGCGTCCTGCACGGTGATCGAGTCTGGCACAGCGGGCGGCGACGGGCCACGCCCGGCGGTCGGGGCCACGCCCGGCGGTCGGGGCCACGCCCGGCGGACGACACCGGACAGTCCCATGTACGGGACTGTCCGGTGTGCCACCGGCGCTCCGATAGAGTCCTGTCGATGGGACGTGCGACGCTTTCCGCGGACGGCACTGCCGCCCCGTCCGACCGGCCGGCGCGCCGGGCCAGCCGAACGGGCGGTACGCCTCCGACCTGGGCATCCATCCTGGATCACCGGGTCGACGGAAAGTCAATCGCACACGACGGACAACCGGTCCGCCGTCGGTACGAGAGAGCGGGAAATACTTCCGCCTTGTGTAACGGACTTGCCACGCGCGGGTGACGTTGGCCCTATCATCACTCGGGTCGGGTCACCCCATTTGCCGTGAGTCGACACCCCTCAGCCCGAGGAGGCCCCCGTGCCTGTGAGCGCATTGGACCAGCACCTCCAAGAGAGTTGCCGCCCGTCGGCAACTCCCGCGACCGTCCTGCCCGACCGGTCACCCGGTCGGTCCGCCCCAACGAAACCAAGACCGGCCCGCCCGGCGACCGACGGGACGGGGGCAACACGGTGACCGCCTTCGGTTACGCGGAACGCCCGGTCGGCCTGACCGGCCAGCCGGCCCGCTCCCACGTCAACGAACGGCCAGCGGCCCGTGCCCCACTGGACGAGCAGCACGGCGGCGTGGTGCGGGGTGACGGCGCGGCGCAACGGATCCGCAGTCGGCCACACCACAACGAGCCACCGCCACGGCCAGCGGTGCCCGGTGGAAACGCGAAGCCGGCCGGCGGTCGGGTCGCCGTACCGTCCCGACCCACAATGCCCGTGCAAGGCCGTCGGATAAGCGACACACCGGCGGTCACCACCGACCCGGCGGCGGGTGAGACAGCGGTGATCCCAGTGGTGCCGGCCACCACCGCCACCACCCCGACCGGTTTCCCGAGCCGCCCGGACCCGTCCGACCCGGCAACCGAGGTCTGGACGTTGATCGAGCGGGCCCAGGCCGGCGAGTCCGAGGCGTTCGGCCTGATCTACGACAGGTACGTCGACACCGTCTTCCGGTTCGTCTACTTCCGGGTCGGCAACCGACAACTCGCCGAGGATCTCACCTCGGACACCTTCCTGCGCGCGCTCAAGCGGATCGGCAGCTTCACCTGGCAGGGCCGCGACCTCGGCGCCTGGTTGGTGACGATCGCCCGCAACCTCGTCGCCGACCACTTCAAGTCGGGCCGGTACCGGCTGGAGGTCACCACCGGCGACGTTCTCGACGCCGACCGGGAGGACCGGGGCCCGGAGGGCAGCCCGGAGGCGGCGGTGGTGGAGCACATCACGAACGTCGCGCTCCTCACCGCCGTGAAGCAGCTCAACCCGGAGCAGCAGGAGTGCATCGTGCTCCGCTTCCTCCAGGGCTTCTCGGTCGCCGAGACGGCCCGCGCGATGGGCAAGAACGAGGGCGCCATCAAGGCCCTTCAGTACCGCGCCGTCCGCGCCCTGGCCCGCCTGCTGCCCGACGGCTTCCAGCCGTAGCTTGTTACGGCGGGACCGACGGGCGTCGATCAGCGTCCGCGCAGCTCAGAGTCGGTCCCGCCTGGTGATGACCATCACTTTCTGTAATTTCCGCTCCGCCAGGCCCGTAACCCGTGCCCGGTCCGCCGCGTTTCTCCGGGTGCGACTGGTGGATGTCCCGGCAGGCCCGGGTCACCGAGGTCCGACCGGCACGCCGGCGGCACCTCACCTCCGTGGTGTCACACTGCCGCCCAGTCGCTGGCAACGACGGCGGCCGACCGGCCGTGACCAGCGAGAGGAGGTGCCTGCGGTGGACAACACCCTCTTCTCCCGCCGGCGCGCGGAGCGCTTCGCGCAGCTTCTCGACGAGGCCAACGGCGCTCGACGACACCACGTGCGATCCCGGGTGGACGGCCAACTCGCGCCGCTCGTCGCAGTGGGTCAGCGGCTCAGCGTCGACCCCCCGGCTGTCGAGGTGGACCAGGACTTCCGCACCGGCCTGCGGGCGATGCTGCTCGCCACCGCCGAGCGGGAAGGGATGGGGACCACACCAGCGGCGGTCAGCGAACCGGCCGCCACGACCGCCCGCGGGCGGCTACTCCCGGCGGCCACCGCCCGGCGGGCCCGAGCCCGGGGCGCGATCCTGGTCGGCATCGCCGCCGGGGCCATCGCCGTCTCCGGGATCTCCGCCGCCAGCGAGAACGCGGTGCCCGGTGACGCGCTGTACGGCATGAAGCGCTCGACCGAACGGGCGCAGCTCGCCCTGGCCAGCTCGGACATCAGCCGAGGCCAACTCTTCCTGGACTTCGCCCGGACCAGAGTCGGCGAAGCCGCCAAGCTGCGCGGTGACCGGATCGGCTACAGCGCGGTCCTCGACGACATGGACGCCGACAGCCGGCAAGGGGTTCGCCTGCTGACCTCGGCCGCGGTCCAGCGAGCCGAGCCGGGCAGCCTGGACACCCTCAACACCTTCGTGTCGAGTCAGCGCCGGGCGGTGCGCGGCCTGCTCGACGGGAGCACCCGCGTCGACCGGGACCGGACCCACCGGTCGCTGCTGCTGCTGGACAGCATCCGGGAACGCTCGGACGACCTGCGCGCGGCGATCGCCTGCGGCCTGCCGGCACCGACCGCCAGCGACGCCCTCGGCCCGGCCCCGAGCAGTTGCCCCGGGGCTCGCTGACCCCCCGTTCCTATACCGCACATCCGACCGGCCGCGCCACAGTTCGCTGTGTGCTCGGCCGGTCGACCGGCTGCGGCGGATACCCTCGCCAGGGAGTATTCCGTCGTACCGGCGAGGAAGGGAATCGCGTGGCGCGTAGCCGTAAGGTGACGGTCAGCACCGACGCCGAGGGGCACACCGCGGGCTGGGCGGAGACCGACCTGGCCCCGGTCAGCGCACCCGACCCGACGTCCGCGGCGTTCTTCGACGTGGACAACACGATGATGCAGGGCGCGTCGATCTACTGGTTCGCCCGTGGGCTCGCCTCCCGGAACTACGTGACCACCGCCGACCTGGCCCGATTCGCCTGGCAGCAGCTCCGCTTCCGGCTGCTGGCCCGGGAGCACGCCGGTGACATGTCAGTGGCCAAGGAGGCGGCGCTGGCCTTCGTCGAGGGCTGGCGGGTCAACGAGGTCGAGCACCTCGCCGAGGAGATCTTCGACGAGCTGATGGCCCCCCGGATCTGGGCCGGCACCCACCAGCTCGCTCAGCGTCACCTGGACGCCGGTCAGCGGGTCTGGCTGGTCAGCGCCGCTCCTGTCGAGATCGGCCGGGTGATCGCCGCCCGGCTCGGCCTGACCGGCGCCATCGGCACGGTGGCCGAGGTGGTCGACGGGGCGTACACCGGGCGGTTGGTGGGTGACCTGATGCACGGGCCGGCCAAGGCCGAGGCGGTCACCCAACTCGCCGCTGTGGAAGGGCTCGACCTGACCCGCTGCGCGGCCTACAGCGACTCGGCGAACGACCTGCCGCTGCTCGGCGTGGTGGGCCGGGCGGTGGCCGTCAACCCGGACGGCGCTCTGCTGCGGCAGGCCCGCCAGCACGGCTGGGAGGTGCGAGACTTCCGCACCGGCCGTCGAGCGGTCAAGATCGCCGTACCGTCGACAGCGGCGGCCGGCCTGGTCGCCGGTGCCGTCACCGCCGGCCTGGCCCTGCAGCGCCGCCGCCGCGCCGGCTGAGACGCCCGCTCAGGGCGCCTGGACCCCCTGCGGGCCGGCAAGGGCCTGACACACGCGCTAGGGGCCGAACGGGTCGGGTCGTCGCTCCAGCAGCGTGTGCAGGGTCTGCTGGATGGTCTCCCGCACCTGGTCAGCGAGATTGAAGACCACCAGCGGGTCGTCCGCCGAGTCGGTCAGGTGGGCGGTGGGGATCGGCGGGCAGAACTCGATCAGCCACTTGCTGGGCAGCGGCACCATGCCCAGCGGGCCGAGCAGCGGGAACGTCGGCGTGACCGGAAAATAGGGCAGCTTGAGCAGCCGCGCCAGGGGCTTGATGTCGGCGAGCATCGGGTAGATCTCCTCGCCGCCGACGATGGCGACGGGCACGATCGGGGTGCCGGTGCGCAGCGCCGCCGAGACGAACCCGCCCCGCCCGAAGCGTTGCAGCTTGTACCGGTCGGCATAGAGCTTGCCGATGCCCTTGAAGCCCTCGGGGAACACCCCGACCAGATCGCCGCCGCCGAGCAGCCGCTCGGCGTCCGGGTTGCAGGCCACAGTGCCGCCGGTCTTGCGGGCCAGCTCGGAGACCACCGGCATCCGGAAGACCAGGTCGGCGCCGAGCAGCCGCAGGTAGCGGTGGGCGGGATGCTTGTCGTGCAGCGCCGCGGAGAGGATCAGGGCGTCCAGCGCCACCGTCCCGGAATGGTTTCCGACCACCAGGGCAGGCCCGTCCACGGGGACGTGCTCCACCCCGCTGACCTCGGTGCGGAACCAGTCCCGGTAGAGCAACCGCAGCAACGGGTGGAAGACCGCGTCGGTCAACTCCGGGTCGAACCCGAACTCGTCGACCTCGTAGTCACCGGAAAGCCGCCGACGCAGAAACGCCAACCCGTTCGCGACCTTGCGGTCCCAGTGGTCACCGGGCCGGTCCGACACCGCCGGCTCGGTGCCCCCGGGCATCCCGGCGTCGGCCTCGTCGGCCGACGGCGGCATTGCGGCCTCGTCGGCCGACGACGGCGTTGCGGGCGGGGTCGGCGCGGCCTGCGCGGCCGGTCGATGTCCGTTGCGCCGCGCCGGCTCCGCATCCGGCGTGGGCACGTGCTGGGGTACGTCGAAACGCCCGACCGACTGCGGGTCGCGCCCCTCCTCCGGTGCGCTCACGGCAACACCTCGGTTCGCGACTGCGGGGCTCGCAAACCCGGCTCACTCCTCGCGCTCACGGCAACACCTCGGTTCGCGACTGCGGGGCTCGCAAACCCGGCTCACTCCTCGCGCTCACGGCAACACCTCGGTTCGCGACTGCGGGG
>NZ_JBEXIM010000038.1:47359-57102 GCF_040608575.1 Micromonospora sp. NPDC005171
GCTCGCAAACCCGGCTCACTCCTCGCGCTCATGATGACCGCTCCCGCACCGCTGAACGGACCTGCCGGATGCCGTCCAGGACGAGTTGCTCGGCGGCGGCCAACTGGTTCCGGGTGACCACCACCCCACCGTGATGGGCACGGATGAAGTCCTCGAACGCCTCGGCTGTCGACCGGGGCGTGAAGCCGTACTCCTGCTCAAGCCGGCTGGTGTCGACCACCCGGCCGTGCACGAAGAGGTCGACCTGGTCCAGGCCGTAGCGGCCGAAGCCCATCGTGCGGGCCAGCGCGGCGGCCCCGGACAGCCCCGGCTCCAGCACCGGCACGGCCACCCGCCCGGCGCGTCGGATCGCCTGGGACAGCGACAGCACCCCGGGGCCGGCGACGTTGTACGTGCCGGGATGGTCCTCCACGATCGACCGGTGCAGCACCTCCAACGCATCGTCGAAGTGCAGGAACTGCAGACGGGGGTCACGGCCGAAGACGGTCGGCACGAACGGCTGTGAGAAGTAGCGGGTCAACGTGGTGTCGGCTGTCGAGCCGATGAACGGGGCGAAGCGCAACACCGTGGCGGTGACGTCGGGCCGGCGGCGGCGGAAGCCGCGAACGTACCCCTCAAGGTCGAGGATGTCGCGGCCGAAACCGCCGCGCGGCACCTCGCGGGGCTCGGTCTCCTCGGTGAAGACCGCCGGATCCCGGAACGACACCCCGTACGCGGCGGTCGACGAGCGGACCACGAGCTTGCGCAGCCGGGGAGCCCGCTGGCAGGCGGCGAGCATCTGCATGCTGCCGATGACGTTCTGTTCCTTCATCGCGGACCGGCCACCGTGCTGCGGGTCGGGTGAGGTGACCAGCGCGAGGTGCACCACCGCGTCGACGTCCAGGTCGGCGAGGAGACCACCGAGCGAAGCGTTGTCGACGCGGATCCGTTCGACCCGGTCCAGCAGGTCGGTGAACTCGGTGCCGGAATCCGGTGCGTCGACCCCGATGACCCGTTCGATGCGTGGGTCGGCGGCCAGTCGGGCCGCCACGTGGGCGCCCAGGTAACGGCCCACTCCGGTGACGACGACGACCCCCGGAGCACCTGAGGTGCCACCGGGGGTCATCTGACGCACCTACGCCGGCAGGATGGACCGAGCCGGGACGACCACGGCCTGATCACCTGAGCCTCCGGAGGTCGACAGTTTGGCAAGTGACGCCGAACGCCGGGCGGTCGGAAGGGCCGGGAACGCTCCGGCGCAACGTGCGCCGCCGGCCTGTCCGCTGAGCCCGGCGGCGATCACTTGCCGAGACGGCGACGCTGGACGCGGGTCTTGCGCAGCAGCTTGCGGTGCTTCTTCTTAGCCATGCGCTTACGGCGCTTCTTGACCACCGAGCCCATACGACAGCCTTTCGATACAACGTGCGGGGCGGACCGGATGACACCACGCAGGTGGCGACGGCGACCGCTTGCGGACAACGGACCGGACCAGTCTGGGCGGCGGGGCGCACCGGTGGGGTCTCGGTCGGGCTCCAGGGTAGCCGGAGGGCGTCAGCCGGACCAACGCGCCCCCGTCGCGGCTGCCTCTGGTTCGCGACCGCGGCGCGCGCAAGCCCACTCCCTACGCCCACCGATGCCGGTCAGCCGGCGATCGACGGGCGACATGGTGGCTCAGGCGGTCTCCTGAAAAGCACCCCGCAGATATTCGTGCACCGCATGCTCGGGCACCCGGAACGACCGGCCGACCCGGACGGCGGTGAGCTCACCGCTGTGCACCAGGCGATAGACAGTCATCTTTGACACCCGCATGACCGTCGCCACCTCGGCGACGGTCAGGAACTTGACCTCCGACAGCCGTCCGTCGGACTGTGACCCGGCCATGGCTCACCGACCCATCCCATGCCCGGCGCGTGCCAACCCGACGGATGCTCCGGGCCGGGCCGACGACGCGCGTGTTACCAGTACGGTAGCGGGACGGTTGTGACCGGCGCGATCCCTTCCTGCAACTGATCATGTTTCGGTGGTCGGTTCACCCGATCCGCGCTCCCGGTATCTGCCCGTCCGCGTCCGCCGTCCGATTGTTCCGGCGTTGCTCATTCGGTGCGCAGCGCGACCACCGGGTCGAGCCGGCCGGCGCGTTGCGCGGGAACCACCCCGAAGACGATGCCCACCACCGCCGACACGCCGAAGGCGAGCGCCAACGACCACCAGGTGATCGCCGCGGGGATTGGCGACAGCGCGTCGACCAGCAGGGCGGTTCCCACACCCAGCGCCATTCCGGTCAGCCCGCCGATCGTGGTGAGCAGCACCGCCTCCAGCAGGAACTGCACGCCGATGTCGCGGGGACGCGCGCCGACGGCCTTGCGCAGCCCGATCTCCCGGGTCCGCTCCCGGACGCTGACCAGCATGATGTTGGAGACGCCGACGCCGCCGACGAGCAGCGAGATGCCGGCGATGGCGGCCAGCACGCCGGTGAGGACACCGAGGATGTCGCCGAGCACGCCGAGGATCTGCTGCTGGGTGACAGCGCTGAACTCGGTGTCCGGGTGACGGCGGTTCAACTCGGCGACGATCCGTTCGCCCAGCTCGTCGATCCGCTCCCGGTCCGGCGCCTTCACCGCGATGCCGTCGACCCGCTGGGTGCCCCAGAGACGCTGCGCGGCGGTCACCGGCACGTGCACCTCGTCGTCCCGGTCGACGCCGAGGCTCTGCCCGAGCGGCGCGAAGACACCGATCACCCGGAACCGCACCCCGGCCAACGCCACCTGCTGGCCGAGCGGATCCCGGTCGGGAAAGAGCGCACGGGCGACCGAGTCGCCGAGCACGGCCACCCGTCGGCTGGTGTCCACGTCGGCGCCGGTGAGATAGCGCCCCCGGGCCAACGACCTGGTGAACACCGCGGGGGTCGTCTCCAGCACGCCCTGCACAGTGGTGAAGTCGGAACGGGCACCGGCCCGTGCCGTCGCCCCGGAGGCCACGGTGACCGCCACCCGGTCCGGGTCGCCGACCACCCGGGTCACCGCGTCCACGTCCTTCAGGGTCAGCGGCGAGACGACCGGCGCGTTACCCACCTCGATCCGGCCCGGGACGACCAGCAGCAGGTTGGAACCGAGGCCCTCGACCTGTTGCTCGACCTTCTGTTTGGTGCCGGTGCCGATGGCCACCAGCAGGACCACCGAGGCCACCCCGATGATCACCCCGAGCATGGTCAGCGCGCTGCGCAGCCGGTTGGCCCGCAGGGCGTCCAGCGCCACCCGCCACGCCTCGGCGACCCTCACGCCGTACCCCCGGGCCGCTCGACCTCGGGCTCACCCGCAGCGCCCCCGCGCGCCTCGCCCGAGGCGGCGTCGCGCGGGCCGGTGTCGGGTCGCTCGACCTCGCGCGGAAGGCGCCCGGTGGCTCCGGCGGCGCCACCGGAGCCACCGGACGGGTGCCCCGGGCCGCTTCCGGACGCGGACCGGGGCTCCGCGCTGGGAGCGGGGACCAGTGTCGCAGGTCGACCGTGATCAACGGACGGCGGTCGATCATGGGCTGAGGGTGGGCCGGTGGTGTCCGCGCTCGGCGGGCCTGCGGTCGCGGCGATGTCCGCGCTCGGCCGGTGTGCGGTCGCGGCGGTGTCCGCGATGACCACGCCGTCGCGCATGGTGATCCGGCGGTGGGCGCGGGCCGCCACCTCCTGGTCGTGGGTGACCATCACCAGCGCCACCCCGGACTCCGCATTCAACTGCTCCAACAGCTCCAGCACTGCGGCGCCGGTGACGCTGTCCAGGTTGCCGGTGGGTTCGTCGGCCAGCAGCACCGTCGGCTCGGTGACCAGCGCGCGGGCGATCGCCACGCGCTGCTGCTCACCGCCGGACATCTGGTTGGGTCGGTGGTCGAGCCGGTGCCCGAGGCCGACCCGGCCGAGCATCGCCGCCGCCCGCTCCCGCCGCTGCCGCGCCGACACCCCCCGGTAGACCAGGGGCAATGCCACGTTCTCCACCGCCGAGGTACGCGGCAGCAGGTGGAACGCCTGGAAGACGAAGCCGATGGTCTCGTTGCGCAGGGTCGCCATCTCCGGCGGGGCGAGGGCGTTGACGTCCCGCCCGCCGATCACCAGGCGGCCACCGGTGGGCCGGTCCAGCCCGCCGAGGAGATGCATGAGTGTGGACTTGCCCGAGCCGGACGGGCCGACCAGGGCCACGTAGTCCCCCGGCTGCACGGTGAGCGACACCCCGCGCAGCGCCTGCACCGACACCCCGTCGAGCTGGTACGTCCGGGACACGTCCACCGCCTCGATGGCCGGGACGCGTCCCCCGTCGTGCGGACCTGAAACGGCGGGTTCGCTCACCGGACTTCCTGGCCGTCGCGGACCTGGTCGGCGCCGCGCACCACGATCCGGTCGCCGGGCTGCACGCCGTTGAGGATCTGCACCAGGTCGGACCCCTGGACGCCCACCGTCACCGACGCCCGGCCCGCCCTCCCGTCCCGGACCACCCAGACCGCGTCCCGGCCGTCGGCGGAGAACACCGCCGACGCGGGGACGGTCACCGCGTCGACGGCCTCACGTACCCGCAGGTGCACGATCGCGTTCATGCCGGGGCGGGGCGTCGGGGCCGGCTCGTCCTCGGCCAGCTTCCCCGCGCCGAGCGCGAGGCGTACCCGGTAGGTGACCCCGCCCTGCGCGGAGTTGGTGGGAAGCACGTCGACCGACCGGACGGTGGCGTCGTAGCTGGCGCCGGTGACGGCGTCCAACTCGACAGTGGCCGGCACGCCCGCCTTGACGAGGAGCACGTCGGTCTCGTCCACCTCGGCGAGCAGGCCCAACTGCCCGGTGTCCACCACCGTCAGCACCGGCGTGCCGGCGGTGACCAGCCCGCCGACCACTACCGCGTCGTCCACCCCGGCCGGCGGCCCGCCCTGGCTGGGGGCCAGCACGGACGGGTCGATACCAGCCCCGCCCGCCTGCTCCAGCAGCCCGGCCAGACCGGCATTCGCGCCGCCGCCGGCGCGGGTGCCGCCCGGCTGCACCACACCGGCGATCGGAGCACGCAGCGTCAGCGCGTCGACCGTCGCCTTCGCCAGGTCGTACGCCTGCTGGGCCTGAAGCCGTTGCGCCGCGGAGAGCGCACCGACCGCGGAGTTCAGCCCGCTGATCCCCCGCTGCACCGCGCGAACCGCCTGATCGGCGGTGCGCGCGGCAGCGGTGTACTGCTTTTGAGCGGACGTCACCTGGGTCAGCAGCGCGCTCCGCAACTGCGGGTCGGCAATCTTCTCGGCGGCCTTCCGGGCCGCGTCGAACGCCTCGTCAGCGGCCTTGTCGGTGCCGCGCCGACTGCTGGTCAGGTTGCCCGTTCCGACGCCCCGGCCGGCGCGCTTTGCGGCGGTCAGCGCCTCCTTCGCCTGACGGAGACGCTGCTGCGCGTTCGGTGAGTCGACCACGGCGAGGATCTGCCCCCGCTTGACCCGCTGTCCAGGCTGGACACGCAGGCTGGCCAGGGTGCCGTCGGCCGGAGCGGTGAGGGTGGCTGCGGCGCGAGCGGTCACCGTCGCAGGCGCGTCGATCACCTCGGTGACCGGGTTGCGGGTGGCCGACGCCAGCGCGAGGTCCGGGTCTTCGTCGCCGCAGGAGGCGGCGGTGGTGGCGGTGAGGACGACGACGGCGGTCAGGGCGACGAGCAGGCGGGGCCGCGTGGTGCTTGCGGGCCGCGGCGAGTGGGGGCGGCGCACCCGAGTGATGCTACGAGCCACTGAGCAAATCACCAATGTCAGAGACGAATTGCCGCACTGCCTGCGACCTGGATAGGCAACACCCCCGGCCTCAGCCTGTGAGCCGACGACCGGGGGTGCTTGAACCGGAGTGATCAGTCCTTGGACTTGAGGACGAAGATCACTCCCCTCGTCTCTGCTTCGATGTAATAGCTGCCCGTCAGATCCGAGTCCGTTGCAGCGGCGGCGTCGAACTCCGCGCTCCGAAACCACTCACTCCCGAACCCGATCTTACCTTCGAGAGATGTTCGGATCGGCGGTTTCCAATAAGTTTCGACCGGGACCCACTCATAATCGGACCTCAGCTTCTGGAACGGCTGATCCGCAAGCCGGGCGACGCCTTCCTTCCACACCTCGTTCGGGCCAGGAACTCGGCCATCAACAGAAGAGTCGTCAACCCAATATCCCTCTTCGACAGGCCCGAGGATCTTTGCGCGCTCAATCGTCCCGCCTTTCACCGACTGGACGTCCTCGGCGTTCGGGTCTCCGCACCCGGACAGAAGGAGGGCGATCAGCACGATGGCCGAAAGAGAACGACCAATTGAAGTCCTCTGGATAACGCCCCGCCGATCACCGTAGCTCACCGTCGGGCCCCTCCCGTGATCGTCGAATCTGATGGCGACCCTCCAGGAACCCACGTCACCGTCCTGGTGAGAGAGCCTTGAGTAAGGAAGGGCTTAGCCCAACCCAAGGTGGCGAATCTTCCATTGTCATCGTCGGACAAACCGCTTCGGACATCCTTGTTGTTCGGATTGAAGTCGTAGAAGTCTGCCGCATGGACCGTAATGGTCATAGTAACCTTTTCACCCTTCCGGGCAACCTTGGCGCTCCCCCAGACGTTGTGGTCACCCAGGGCCTTCTGCCAATTCTCGCTTTCGGGGTATCCCTCAATTCCCTTGTCTTCCCCGGTCATCGACAGAGAGTCACAGGCACACTCGGCCAGCAAGCTCTCGGCGAAGCTCTGCGCTTCAGCGATCTCAGCATCGACGTTCCTACGAATGACGGCGTCCTGCCCATAGGCTTTCTCGTAGTCGATCTCAAAGTCCGTTCCAGACGCGTCGCGGTAGTGATTGTACGTGGCGACACCGTCAGTAAGATCGACTGGGCTCAGCAAGGGGTTCGATACGGCAGCGGCACCCATCCGCAGCCACCGGTAAAGATTCCAATTCCAGTAGTCCTTGGCCGTCGCCTTTTCCTTCGGGTTGTAGGGATACCTTGTCGCTGCCGGCTTGTACGGATTCTTGGGTGCCCCGAAGCAGTACCTGGTACGGCACTTCTTCGGCCGGTTGTCGACGATCGTCTCGGTGCCGTCGGCGTTGGGAACCGCGACAAGCAGGCCTCGATCGTCTCCCACTTGGATGTTCCCAGATGGGTCACTGAAGTTGACCGGGTTATTACTGCTGTACGCGTAGCCATTCATTTGCTGGGGGTTCCCCATGTCCAACACAGCGTCACGGCTGATGAAGCGTCCGACCGACGCATCGTAGCTACGGGCCCCGACCTGAATCAGCCCCGTTGCATTATTCACAACCTTGTTGAGGAAGCCACGGTTGTCGGGATAAACATCCGCAGGTCCACGCGCTGCGCCGAACGGTGTGTACTGACGCCATTTCGCCGACTGGGCAGTGTTGTCGAGGTAGAGCGATGGCGAGCCGTGGGAGTCCCCAATCTCGAACGAATAGTTCGACCCGCTGCCGGACCGCACCGCGGTCCCCCCACCTGGCAAATTGAAGTATCGGTTCCCGGTCACCGCCTGCGTGGCAGTGTCCAAGGCCAACTGCTGCCCTGGCAGATACAGGACAACCTTGCCCGGATCCTTCTGCAGCAATATATTGCCATCGGCATCGTAAATAAACGAACTCTGCCCTGCAGTACTAGTCACTACCGCTAGCTGACCGAGTTCATTCCAGTCGAGAGATTGCCTGCCCTTCTCGGCGTTCCGCATGGTCATATTGCCAGCGCTGTCGTACCCGTAAGAAGTGGAACTGGTTGCGCCGCCGGTCGTAGTAGTGGAAGTCAAGGTGTGGGGCTGGTCGCCATCAGTACCACCGTAGGAATATGTCGTGACCTTATCCGTGGCACCACCAATGCCGCGCTCGATCTGGTTGGTACGGTTGCCGATTGGGTCCGTGCTCCAACTCGTCCAGTATGCCGATCCCCCACCAACGTTGTTGCCAACCATAGCCTTATTGCTAGTGGAGGGGGCCGTGGCGCAATCGTCCGTCGCGGTCCAGGCTTCAGTCATCCGCCGAAGCTTGTCATAGAGGTAGCACTGGGTCTCAGAGGGTGTGTTGGCCCCCAGGCGCTTACTCACCTGCTTGGTGACGTTCCCCGTCAGGTCGTACCTGTATGACTGCTCGTCGACAATGGTTGGCGTGCCGCTCGACCGCGTGACGATCTGGTTGGTCAATTGGGAAGTGTGAACGTCGTAGGTATTGGTGATGTAGGCGAGGTTGCTACCACTACCGACGGTAGCCTGATTGACGCGACCCCACGCGTCGTAGCTCACCCCGTTGCTGTAGCCGGCGGAACCCCCCAGCGTTGTGGGCAGATCGAGTACGCCGGAGTAGCCGTGTAGCACCGTCTCCGAAGGCAGAGCGCCCTTGGCGGGATAGCTATCTGTCAGCGGTAGCCCGAGTACCGAGGTGTAGGTGTGACCAAATACGTAGGAGCCGGCCAACGCTCCCTCGGAGTCGGGAATGGTGATGGTCTCGCCTAAAGACTTGCCAAAGACGTTAAAACCGTTTTGCTGCTTGGTGTACGCCTTGCCACCCTTGTAGCTGATCGAAGTGGTGAGTTGACCAATCGGGTACGTCATGTTCTCGACGGCATTGTTGCTGTTGTCGTAGACCCAGGCGTTCACCTGGTTGCTGGACGACTGCTCGGAAACGGTCGCCGCGTACTGACCAACGCGCCGATTGAGTTTATCGAACGTGACCGAGGTGCTTTTTCCTCGAGAATCGGTGCTCTGCAGCAGATTTCCGTTGCCGTCGTAGATAAGTCCAGTGAGAGTACCTGCATCTGGATCACTCTTCTTCGTGGCCCGACCCATGAGATCGAATTCGGTAGTCCACGTGTTATTCAAGGCATCCGTGAACGAAGACTGATTGCCATGTCCGTCGTGCCCGAACTTGGAAACGCTTGCCGTACCACCGGTCACGGCGAAACTGCCGGTAAATACATCATTCGGGGTAGTCACCGAGGGCGGGGCGGTGTACTCATGCAATTCTTTCGTTCGTCCTAGCGGGTCGATCAGCGTCGTCTGGGTCACTCCACCAGCTGGCGGGACGATCGTTGTACGGTCGCCTTGGTAGACGGTGGTGGTGGCCGAGACGGCAACTCCGTTCTTCGCCGCCGTGACCACGACAGCTCTTCCCAAGCCGTCGTAGGTGTTCAAGGTCTGGTTTGGCACCTGCTTACCCAGGTCAGCTGCCGAGACCGGTGCACCCAGCGTCGGCGCCGTCGAATCATCCCACCAACCGTTGTACGACGCTCGGGTCCAGCCGCGTGTGTCGTAATACGTATCGGTGATCAATCGGCCCGCTTGTGGGGTTGTGGACTGAGTTTGACGAGGACGCAGAAGTGCGTCATAAATCAGAAGTGACTTTTGGTAGCCGCTTGAGTTGTTCAGCGTCTCCGTCATCGTTCCCGAGGTGCCACTCTTCGAGATGACGTACGTGAACTTGCGGTGGGCAGGACTACTAGTCGCTCGGGAATTCAACCAAACAGAGACAGCGCGGCCCAGCGCGTCGAAATGTTGAGTCACGACGACGCCGTTGGCATCGGTAGCGCCGAGCGCCAAGCCACGTCTCGGGTTTACAGTCGCTGAGGCAACCTGTCCAAGGGCGTTTGTTGTCGAGGTTCCCACAGTCAATCTGACAGCGTTCATAGTGAACGCTGTCGCAGTTTTATTGTTATTGCCGTCGTACGAGTCGGTGACCCGGCCGTAGCTGTCGTAGGTCGACCGTGCGGTGGTCTGCCAGACGTAGGCGCCGCTGGTGTAGTCCTTGGCGGTC
>NZ_JBEXIM010000039.1:0-56899 GCF_040608575.1 Micromonospora sp. NPDC005171
ATCACCACCTGGGGTGTGCGGGACTGCGACTCGTGGCGGGGCTCCGACAACGCCCTGCTGTTCGATTGCAACGGCAACAAGAAGGCCGCGTACACGAACGTCCTGAACGCCCTGAACGCCGGCCCCGCCATCCCCACCACCCCGCCGCCGACGGACCCGCCGCCCACCACGCCGCCGCCGACGGACCCGCCGCCCACCACGCCGCCGCCGGGAACGCCGGATGGCTGCTCGGCATCGGTGTCACTGAACTCGTGGAACGGCGGGTTCGTGGCCACCGTGAAGGTGACCGCCGGCTCCGCCGGCACCAACGGGTGGAACGTCGGCGTCACGCTTGCCAGTGGTGCCAGCGTCACCAACACCTGGAGTGCGACGGCCAGTGGCTCCACCGGCGCGGTGCGGTTCGCCAACGTGGACTACAACGGCCGGCTCAGCCCGGGCCAGGTCACCGAGTTCGGCTTCCAGGGCACGGGCAGTGGGGCCGGCATCACCCCCACCTGCACCGCCTCCTGAGAACGACTGACTGACCGCACACGTCGGCCGGTGTGGGGGACCGATCTGGTCCTCCACACCGGCCGACCTCATGTCGCGACGAGCGGGTCGATCAGGAGTACGGCAGCCGCAGCACCGACTGGTTGCCGATGCCCACAGTGGTCGGGTTGTTGCCGATAGCCGACCAGACCTCCACCCGGACCGTGCCGTTGCTCAGCGCCCCCAACGTGCCGGTGGCCGAGGCCAGGCCGGCGTTCTGGGTGTAGTGCTCGTAACCGGTGACCGGGTCGGTGGCGAAGTAGCGCAACGTCTCCACCCGTTCCCAACTGCCGTTACCGGTGAGGTCGTAGGAGATCCGCACCTGCACACCGTTGCCGACCGCCGTCCCGGCGTCCACGAACAGGTCGAACGCCGTCTGCCCTCCGGTGTAGGCGAGGTTCAGGCCGGTCGCCGTGAACACCTGGGCGTTGGTGGGCGTACCGTCGTGGTTTCCGTTCGCCGCCGCGACCGTCGTCGTGGCCGCGCTACCAGCGGCGCCCAACCCACCACCGGGCAGCAGGTACCGCGTCGGCCCGCCGGTGGACGGCGGCGGGGTGGTCGTCGGCGGGGGATCGGTCGGCGTCGTCGGGGGAACGCCGCCGGCCGCGTTGCCACCACTCCAGGTGTACGCCCCGGTGGTGGCCGTCTTGCCGGCGCCCACGGTGAGCGTGGTGCCGTTGGAGAACGTCACAGTGATCGGCGTCGCCGTCGGGTTCGACGCCACGTAGGTGCGGGCCCCGTTGCGGGAGAAGACCGCGGACAGCGGATGGTTGCCGGTCACCGTCGTGTCGACATTGCCGAGGGCGGCGAGGTTGCGGATCCAGTGGAACGTGTGTGCCCGACTCTCGCCCTCCTCCGGGGTGTAGCCCGGGTTCGCGCGCAGGTTCGCCAGTGCCGCGTCGGGGTCGCCGAGGGCCTGGAACTGCCAGAGGATGTCCTGCCACACCGTCGGTTGCCCGCCGTTGTTGCGGACGAGTTCGGCGTAGTTGGTCCGCACGTACGCCGGGTTGTTGCCCAGATAAAGGTGACCGCCGGTGACCGGCAGCAGGTTGATGCCCTGGATCATCTCCGGCTCGCCGCTGAACCAGGTGGCGTACGCGCCGCCGTCGCCCCAGACCATGCCGACCGTCGAGTGCCCGAACGCGCTCGGGAAGTTCTGGTCGCTGACGTCGAACCAGTATTCCTGGATGGCCGCGGCCTGCGTGGTGTAGAGGAAGACGCCCGCGTCGCGGACCGCCGTGTTGCCTGTCGTCTGCCCCCACTGGATCAGGGCGCTCGCGAAGTTCATCCCCTCGGACGAGGACTCCTGGTTGTTGCCGGAGCCGAAGGAGCCGTGCCCGGACGCCCAGTCGTGGCCGGCGTAGATGTCGAAGTCCCGCAGGTACGGGAAGCGGGTGTCGTCGCGTCGGTAGTTGTTGGCGTCCCGGATCAGCAGGTCGACCATGCCGCCGTAGCGGCTGGTGGCCGCCCAGCTCGGGTCGAACTTCGCCAGGGTCGCGGCGGCGGCGATGTAGTAGCCGTAGTGGAAGTGGTGGTCGTTGAGCTCCTGGTCGGACCCGTACGACGCCGGGTAGCCGATCAGGGTGCCCCAGTTGTTGTCGTAGTAGAAGACCCGGCTGGTCTTTCCGCTGGACGCGGTGAACCAGTCGGTGAGCGTGCTGCGGATCGCGTTCAGCGCGCTGTCGCGGGTCGTGGTGTCGTTGACCTGGTCGGCGATCTCGGCGATCCGCGCGGCCCGGCCGAGCCCCTTGCCGGTCCAGTAGGTGTCGTTGCCGCGTTGGTCCATCGGGTTGGCGCGGGTGGCGGCCAGGTGCCCGGTGAGGGTCGCCAGGTCACCACCGCTGCCGTCACCGACGGCCGGCAGTTCCGGCAGGATGCCCTGGAACTTCATCGCGGTACGGAACTGGTTGACGCCGGTCAGCACCTTCATCCGGCCGCGCGCGGACGGGTAGGTCGGCGTGATCGCTGTGGAGCCGCTCAGCGACTTCCACTGGTGGGGGTAGAGGCTGACCACTGTCTGCGTGGCGGTGCCCTCCCGGGCGGTGGTGGTGAACGAGTACGTGGTGGTCAGGCCGCTGGTCGCCGGGTTGTAGGCGTACGACACCTGGGTGCCGGTCACGTGGGCGTGCGCGTACTGGCCGTAGGTGGCGGCCAGGCTGGCGCGCTCGGTGGTGCTCGACGTGGGCGGCAGGAGGGCGACGGAGAAGTAACCGCGACCGGCCAGGGTGGACGAGATCCGACCGGACGCCACGGTCCAGCTGGCGCCGCTGGGGGCGAACCCGACGTAGTCGTGGCCGTTGACCCGGAAGCCGATGGTGGCGCCGCTGTTGGACCAGACGTCGGGGGTGCCGGCGGTGCTGATCTCCGCGTTCCCGCCGGTGGTCTGGAAGTACGCGAAGGGCAGACCGTGGCCGATGGTGGCGCGCATGGTGCGCGTGCCGTCACTCCAGTGTGGGCTGACCGTCCAGTCCGTCCAGCCGTCGACCTTCACCAAAGGTGCGGCGAGCCCGGCCACACCGACCCGGATGTCCTGCACGTACGGGTAGTGGAACTCGCCGACACCGGTGGCGGTGCCGCTGATGGCGGGCGTGGAGTTGGCGGAGAAGCCGAGCCCGTCGGTGAAGGTGTCGTACGAGATCGGGTGGGCGTGCAGCGGTTCGCTGAAGGAGCAGTCGGTGCGCTTCCACAACAGGGACGACCACCAGTCGTTGGTGGGTATCGGCCCGGCGGGCGCGTTGGCGGTGGCGAACTGTCGGGGGTTGCTGGACATCGCGCCGCAGCCGCTGGGGAGCGGGCCGACCGGGGTGGTGGTGTAGCTGCCGGCGCCGACGGTTGCGGCTTCGGCCGCGCGGGTGACGGGGATGGCGAGGCCGCCGACGACCAGGGCCAGCGCGGTGGCGGCGGCCAGGGCCCATCGGCGGTGGGGGACGGGAGGTTTCATCGTGCCTCCATCGCGCGCGCCGGTTGCGGACCTCGCCGGGGACCAGCGCGTTGCGTCTGAATTGGGGGGAAGGTCGGGTGAGAGAGCGCTCTCTCGGCCACGGTAATGGAGTACCGAGATCCACGTCAATGTGTCCAACCCGTTGCGTGCTGATGTCGCTATTTGCCGGCACCCGCAGGATCGCTCAGCCACGCGTCCGGCACGCGCATCCGCCACGCGTCGGTCACCAGCTCGGTCAGCCGGTCGAGGTCGACCGCCGCCAGGCGCAGCAGCACCAGGGGCAGGCCCTGGTAGCCGGGCGTGGTGAAGAAGACCTCCGGCTCCCCGAGCAGGAGAGCCTGCTTCTCGGCCTCGTCGCCGACGAACAGCACAGCGATGTCGAGCCGGATCACCCGAGGCTTGCCCGGTATCCGCTCCGGGTAGGACCAGACGAAGCCCTTGTCGGCCACCCGGAAGTCGAAGCCGTCACTGGGAATCTCCACCGCGTGCGGCAGGGCCAGCGCCACCCGGCGTACGTCGTCCGCGTCAGCCACCGAACCCCCTCGCACCGCGCACCATCCGCATGCGCCGAGATTACGCGGTGGACAGCTCGACGGCCGTCACGCCGACGATGCTCCGTTCGCCGTTCTCCTGGACATAGCCGACCACGCTCGCGTTCCGCGGATCGAGATCAGGTGGTGTCACCAGCTCCACCTGCCCCCGGTCGGCGTCCAGGCCCACCGACCGGAAGGCGCGGACGACGTTGTCCTGCCGCAGTGTCCGCCCGGCGTTCTCCCCCCGGGCGATGTCGCTGGTCAGGTCCCGTTCCACGACCGCCACGTGCAGCACCGCGCGCTCCGGCGGGCGTTCGGCCCGGTAGTCAACAATCACCCGGTCGGCACTGCGGTTGGCAATGGAGAGCGCCAGTGCTGTGGTGGCGGTCGAGGCCATGGCGGACATGATCGCGCCGGCCGCCCGTCGACGATCGGAACCGACGAACTCGACGCTGCCGTTGACGACCATCTGCGGGGTGTACAGACCTCGGGTGCCGAACGCGCGGGCGTACGCCTCCTGTCGCGCGGTGTACGCCGCGTCCGCGAACTGGTCGGGCCAGCCCAGGTCGTCCCAGTAGTCGACATGGAATCCGAGGGCGAAGACGTTCTGTCGCCGAGCCCGTGCGTCGCGCTCGATCTCGCTCAGCAACTCCTCCGCGGGAGGGCAACTGTTGCAGCCCTGGGACGTGAACATCTCGACGACGGCGAAGCCGCCGTCCGTCGATGGATTCGTCATGGTGGCGTGTCTCCTCCCACTGTGTGCCCGGCGGCGCTGCGTTCCCGTTTCGGCCGTGACAATGCGCGTGCGGTGGCGTCCCCCTGCCGGCCTCGCGGGGAGCGCCGCCAGGCCGGGTGGTTGGATGGTCGGGTGCAGTTCACCGTGACAGACGCGCCGGCGCGGGAGCGTTTCGAGGCGCGCGACGAGGCGGGCGCGGTCGTCGGGTTCGTCACCTACCAGTTGACCGGCTCGATCATCGCCTACACCCACACCGAGGTCGATCCGGCGTACGAGGGCAGGGGCGTCGGGTCGACGCTGGCGCGGGCGGTGCTTGACGACGCGCGGGGCAAGCGCCGGACCGTCGTGCCGATCTGCCCGTTCATCGCCGACTGGCTGGTCAAGCACCCGGAGTACGAGGACATCGTGGTCCGGTCCACCCGCAAGATTAAATAACCGCGCTCGGGTCGGCTGGTGTCAGGCGTCCGGTAGGAGCTTTGCGGCGAGGGTGCGGGCGGTCGCGGTCAGGGTGTCGATATCCAGCCCGGTCCGCCCCATGAACACCAGCCCCTGCTGTGCGGCGAGCAGCGCGCGCGCCGTCTCCACCGGGTCGGCGTCGCCTGGCAGGTCACCCTCCTCCTGGGCCCGCCCGACGCTCTCGGCGACCAGGGCTGTCGTCGCCTCGTAGGTGCGCCGCGCCTCGGCGAGAACGTCGGGGTCGCTGGTGGCCAGCTCGTACGTGCTGTTGGCCATCAGGCAACCGCGCCGGGCGGCGGCTCCACCCGGGTCGTTCACCGGCGCCATGACGAACGCGCGCAGCGCGTCCAGGGCGCGGGGAGCGGACGCGAGCATCTCGCGCACGTGGCCGCCGCTGGTGTCGGTGTATCCCCGCAGCGCCCGCAGGAACAACCGGTGTTTGTCCCCGAATGCGCCGTAGAGGCTGCCCTTGCCCAGCCCGCTGACGCGTACCAGATCCTCCAGCGAGGTCGCCGCGTAGCCGGCGTCCCAGAACTGGTCCCGGACCGCGCGGATCACCTGCTCCTCGTCGAACTGCCGTGGCCTCGCCATGTGACAAGCGTAGCAATTACTGACCGATCGGTCCACCAAACGTATGGTGGACCGATCAGTCAACAACTCAGGTCACTGGAGGATCAACCCATGGCACAGCCTCTTACGGGCAAGGTCGCCCTCGTCACCGGCGGTTCCCGCGGTCTCGGCGCGGCCACCGCCCGCGCTCTGGCCGACGCCGGCGCGGACGTCGCCATCACCTACGTCGGCTCTGCCGACAAGGCCGCCACCGTCGTGAAGGAGCTGGAGGGTCGGGGGGTGCGCGCCCTCGCCCTGCAGAACGACCAGGCGGACAGCTCCCGCGCCCCGCAGCTGATCAACGACGTCGTCACCCAGCTCGGCGGCCTGGACATCCTGATCAACAACGCCGCGATCTCGCTGGAGCAGGGCAGGACTGTCGACGACCCGGACGTCGACGTCGCCATCCTGGACCGGATGCACGCCACCAACTACGCAGGCGTCATCGCGATCATCCGCGCGGCGGCGAAGGTGCTGCGCGACAACGGCCGGATCGTCAACATCGGCTCGGGAATCGGCACCCGCGTCGGGGTACCCGGTCTCGCCGACTACGCCGCGACCAAGGCCGGGCTGATCGGCTACACCCGGGGCGTCGCCCGCGACCTGGCGCCGCGGGGCATCACCGTCAACATGCTGCAAGCCGGGCTGATGCTGACCGGGATGGAGCCGCCGGACCCGGAGATGCTCAAGGGCATGGTGTCCAGCCTCGCGATCCAACGGGTCAGCGACCCCGCCGAGACCGCCGCGGCCATCGCGTTCCTGGCCAGCCCCGCGGCCTCGTACATCACCGGCGCCGTGCTTGACTCCAACGGCGGATACACCGCCTGAGCCCCGCCCCTCCGCAGCCCGTCGGGAGACCCCAACGATGACAGCCGCCACCTTCCGTGCCCTGCACCACGACCGTGCGTCCGGCGACCCGCTCGTCCTGCCCGGCCCCTGGGACGCGGGCAGCGCCCGGGTACTGGCCGACGCCGGTTACCCGGCGCTCGCGACCCCGAGCGCGGGTGTCGCCGCCTCGCTCGGCCACGAGGACGGCGCGACCCCGCCGGACGAGATGTTCGCGGCGGTCGCGCGGATCGTCCGCGCCGTGTCCGTTCCCGTGTCCGCGGACGTCGAGGACGGTTACGGTCTCGCCCCACGCGAGTTGGTCGGGCGGCTGTTGGAAGCCGGCGCCGTCGGCTGCAACCTGGAGGACTCGGAGGGGCACACCACCCTCAAGGACCCCCGGCGGCACGCCGACTGGCTGGCCGAGGTACGCGCCGAGGCGGGCGACGCGCTCTTCATCAACGCGCGCGTCGACACGTTCCTTGTCGGGACGGGCGACCCGGCCGACGCGGTGGAACGCGCCCGCCTCTACGTGGCGGCCGGCGCCGACTGCGTCTACCCGATCCTGGCCCCGACGCAGGTGCTCCCGCAGCTGCGGGACGGCATCTCCGGGCCGATCAACATGGTCGCCGGACCGGACCGGGAGTCCGTGGCCGAGCTGGGTCGGCAGGGCGCCACACGCATCACCTTCGGCCCCGGAATGCAGCGGTACGCGATGGGCGCGATCGGCGACCTCGCGGCCGAACTGCGGGCCTGAGACCGCACGTCACCCCACGCGTCGCCGCTCCGGCGCAGCCGCACGGTGGGTGAGGGGCCGGCCGCTGCGCTTTGGCTGGTCAGTTGGTCGCGGCGTGCTCGGTCGGTGCGGTGGCGCTGCGGGTTGGCCGGTCGCTTGCCGGGGTGATCGACTCGGGTTCCTGGAAGTCGGGGTGTTCGGGTCGGGTGGATGGCGCGGATTCCTGAATGCCGAGTCGATCACCGAGGCGCTTGGCGTCGGAGGTTTCTCGGCAGCTACGGCCGAGCCCCCGGCGCGCCGTCGCGAAGACGGCTGCCGGGGGCTCGAATGCAGGCGGTCAGGCCTGGTTGCCGTTCGGCAGCACGGAGGCCATCTCGTCGCCGGCGCCGGCGAGCACGCGTGCCTGCTGCGGCCAGCTGGCCAGCCCAGGTGCGGCGCGCAGGCCGGCGGCCCGGATCAGGTCGCGCAGCGCCGGCTCGTCCAATTCGCCGAGCTGGCCGTACGTGCGCACTCCCGCCTCCTGCAACGCGGCCGCCATCTTCGGCCCGATTCCCTGAATCCGGCGGAAGTCGTCGGCCGGGCCCGTCGGGTCGGTGTCGAGGCTGCTGATCGCCGGGTCGACGGCCGAACCGACCGCAGGGGTCGCCGTGCTGACCGGCCGGACCGGAGGCGCGGCCACCGCCGACCGTTCGGCCCCCGCAGCGTCGGCCGCGGACTCGGCCTGTGCCGGATCAACGTTCACCGGCTCGGATGCCACCGGCTCGGATGCCACCGGCTCGGATGCCACCGGCTCGGCGGTCGCCTGGTCGGCGGGCGTCGTGTCGGCGGGCGCCTGTGCCGGCGTCGTGTCGAGCGCCGTGGCCTTGGCCTCCGCATCGTCGGCCACACCGACGGAGACCGACGTATCGTCGGCCGGCGTCGTGTCGGCCGGGCTGGTGTCGGCGGTCGGGAGGTCGTCCGCGGGCTGGCGGGGAGCGACAACGGCCGCCGGGGCGGGCTGCTCGTCGACCGCGACCGGCTCGGGGGCCGATTCCGCAGCCGGCTCCGGCCGCAGCTCAGCAGCGTCGGACCGCTCGGTGGCCGGCACCGGCGGAGGGTCCTCGGTCAGCGCCATGTCCGCCGGGTCGACGCCGCTCGGGACGTCTGTCGGCACGGGCACCGGAGTGGGACCGTCCGGTTCGGTCATCGCGGCTGGCGCGCTGACCGTGTCGACAGGTACCGGCTCGTCGGCGACCGCGTTGGGCGCCGGGTCGACGGCGGCCGCAGGCTGGGCCTCGTCGGTGGTGGCAGCCGGCGTGGGCGTGGAAATCACAGCCAGGCCGGCGACGGGGTCACCATCCACTATCGACTTGCCCTGCACGCCCCGCCGGCCGCGCAGCAGCCACCCGGCAGCCAGGCCCAGCAACAGTGCCAGTACCACTATCAGCGAGTGTCCGAAAGACCACGCCACGGCGAACCTCCCTCTCACCTCGTTGGAAAAGTCACGAGAAAAACTCGCCGCAGCTTCGCACACGCGTATTGCGGACGAGAGACAGGATCGGTCGTCAGCGTTGCGCGTGGGCCGGCCACCTCAGCCGGTGCCCGCCGGGTGACACAGCGTCGCCCAATCGCATTAAAACTCGACCGGATGAAACCAGGCCCGGCAAGACCGAGAAAGCGATGAGGCCCTGGACGCGAGGAGATGCGGGACCCGGCAAGCTCCGGACGCGATGAGATGCGGGACCCGGCAGGCCCGGACCCGATGAGATGCGGGACCCGGCAAGGCCCGGACGCGAGGAGGCGCGGGACGCGGCAAGGTCCGGATTCGATGAGATGCGGGACGCGGCAAGGTCCGGACCCGATGAGACCGGGCCGGGAATGGAGTGGCCGGGCATGGATCGGTCGGTCAGAGTGCGCCGGACGCGATGAGACCCGGGCTCGGCGAGGGACACTGAGCCCGGGTCGGGCAATGGCTTCAGTCCCGGTCGCCCTCGTAGGTGTGGAATTCGTCGACGAACCGGCGCCGCAGCGGTGGTACCCGGCTGGTCACTCCGAAGTAGCCGCGCGCGCCGAGCAGCGCGAGCCGACCCACCACGGGCCGGTACATCCGGTCGTCGCCGCTGGTGCCGCTGCGGTTCAACGATTCGGCGACCCGGGCGAAGCCGTACGGCGCCATCACGGCCTCGTAGTCGGCGACCGCTTGGAGCAGTGTCTTGTCGCCGGCGGTGGCGCGGCTGAGCTGCGCGCACAGCAGGCGGGCATCGCGCAGCGCGGTGTTCGCGCCCACGCCGCGACCCGGGGTCATGGTGTGGATGGCGTCGCCGAGCATGGTGACGGTGCTGCTCTTCCAGGGCGGCACCGGCTCGGAGGTGGACACTTTGATCGGTAGGGCGCTGGCCGGGTCCGCGTGGGCGAGTAGTTCCCGTAGGTGCGGGTGCCAGTTCGAGGTGAGGTCCAGGGCTACCTGCACCAGGTCCTCGCCGCGGCGCTCCATGATGTCCGCAGGGAAACGGTTGGCCGCACTCCAGATGATCAGGTTGATGTTGTCGGTGGTGGTGTCGTGGGCCAGGCCGGGCCAGTCTCGGAGCAGGGCGGCGTCGGGCTCGCTGACGCCGGGCTTGATCGCGCGTTCGGCGTCCCACTTGAACTCCATGACGTGCAGCACGCCCATCATCCCGCCGACGCCGAAGATCAGCGAGATGCCCTGCTGGACCCGCTCCGGAATGAGCCCGCGGGTGTGCGGGGTCAGCGGGATCCGGGTGGCGATGTTGATCGTCCCGGCGTCGCGGGTGACGGCGTGCGGCAGGTACTGGCGGCGTACGGCGGAGTGGGTGCCGTCGGCCGCCACCAGCAGGTCGCCGGTGGCGCTGGTGCCGTCGGCGAAGTGCGCGGTGACAGTGCCGTCGTCGCGCTGCTCGTACCGGATGAAGGTCTTGTCGAACTGCACCACGTCCTCCAGGCCGGTCAGCAGCACCTGGCGCAGCACCATCCGGGCCACCGAGTGTTCGGTGCGCACCGGGTCGGCGCTCGGCCGCAGCGCGAACGACGCGGTCTGGCGCAGCCCCTGGGTGACGACGTTGAAGTAGTGCGGCGGCCGGGCGCAGGTGGCCAGGAAGGTGGCGAACAGCTCCGGGGACAGGCACTCCCGCAGCGCCCGGCTACCGGTGGGGCCGATGCCGACCCGGTAGCCGAGCAGCCCCTCGGCGCGGTCGCGGTGTCGTTCATAGACGGCGACGCTGATCCCGGCGCGGCGCAGGCCGTGCGCCAGGCACAGCCCGCCCGTGCCCGCGCCGATGATCAGGACGTGCGGCGGCGCGGCGGACATGTCAGCCGGCCGGGTGTGCGGCGGGTGCCTCGGTGCCGGCCGGGCGGGGAGCGGGCGCGTCGGCGCTGGCCGGGCGCGCGGCGGTGTCGGCTGGACGTGCGGCGGTGCCAGCGGGGCGCGCCACGGGCGTGGTGGCGTCGGCGGGGCGCGCGGTGGTGTCGGCGGGGCGCGCCGTGGGCTCGTCGGTGGCGTCCCACCGGTAGAAGCAGCCGGCGATCGCGTCCCGGGGGGAGCGCCAGGTCGGCAGGTACGGCGACGTGTGCGCGGAGAGCCGCTCGTTGACCTGCTTGAAGAGCGGGTGGTTGCGGGCCGCCGCGAGCGCGTCCGGGTCGACGTCGTCCGAGGTCTCCAGCAGGTGTACGCACAGGTCGTGTAGGCAGTACAGGGATCGGTGCGTGACGCCGGTCAGGCCGGGGAGTTCGGTGGCGTCGGATTCGGCGAAGATCTGCGCGACCCGCCCCTCCGCTCCCGGGATGATCCGGCTGACGATCAGTAGACGACTCATGGGGCCCCTTCCGCCGGTGGCCTGCCCGATCCCTCCGGGGGTCGGTGCCACGTGCTCTGTGCGCCCACCGTGCCGCAGCGCCTGTCACATCACCGTCACGTTCGCCGACCGGTCGGTGACGGGCGGCACCGTCACGTACGCCTCACGGTGGGTGACGGTCGGTCGGTGATGGCCTCGCGGCTGGCCTGCCGGATCGGGGCGAGCGTGTCGTCGAGCAGGGCGCTCATGGCCGGGCTCGGCTCCAGCCGCAACTCCCGGCGCAGCAGGTCCCGGTAGACGTAGAAGGCGTGCACGGCTTCGAAGGCGTTGCCCTCGGCCAGGTGGATGCGGACCACCAGCCGGTGTGGTGTCTCGCGTAACGGCTCGGCGGCCATCGCCTCCAGCGCGGCTTCGAGGGCCTCGCCGTGCCGCCCCGCGGCCAAGTGGTGCCCGGCCACCTGTTCGAGCATGTGCAGGCGCAGTTGGCGCAGGCGCTCCCGGTCCAGCAGCACCCAGTCGTCGTACCAACCGGGGAGGAGGTCGTGCCGCCCGGCGGCGAGCGCCCCGGCCGCGGTGCGGGGGTCGTCGCCGTCCCGGACCCGGGCCGCGGTGCCGACCAGGTCGTCCACGTCGAGCCGGACCGCCGGGCTGAGTCGTACGGTGTCGCTGGCCACTGTCATCGGGCAGCACGGGTCCTGTCGGAGCCGCCACAGGGCGGTACGCAGGGAGGACAGCGCCCGTTCCTCCGACGCGTCGGGCCAGAGCAGCCCGGCGAGCTGACTGCGGGTGGCGCCGGGGCGGAGCCCGATCAGCGCGATCACCCGTTGCAACCCGCGCGGCACCACGACCGGAACCGCCTCGCGGAGGAGTCGAAAGCCTCCGAGCAGGTGCAGCGAGACGCCCTCCTCGGGCGGGTCTCCGGCGGTCGGCACGGACGGATCAGCGGCCACGGCGGCACCCCCTGCGGAACGCTCGTCCCGATGTCTGCTGTGTCCCGGATCGGTTGCCCGCGACGCCACTGTCGACCCCACCGATGACGGCGTGGCCGGGCGCGACTCCACCCGCCGAGGCCGCCGGGCTGACCATGCTGAAGATTATCAATAATGGTCACGTTGAGTCAATGTCGTCGTGCGCCTTCTATGGCGACAGTCAACCCGAGATCGGTTCTGAACTGCATAAACGATAGCGGGCGGAGCGCGCCGGGCGCATAGCTGATACACAGGTTGCGTCAACGCTGCGTCACCACCATGCGTCGCTGATCGGCCCGGGGCGGTGACGCCGCCGTGACGAGGAGCGGCGCATCGTGTCGGCAGTCGTCCAGCGCGTCCGGGGGCCACCCGTCGCCGGCCGGACGCTGTGGGGGGAGGCCCAGTATGGACCGATCGCTGATCGTCGCGAAGGTTGATCCGACCGCTGAGGAGCGGGTCGCCGAGATCTTCGCCGAGTCGGACGCGACGGAGCTGCCGCGCCTGGTCGGTGTCCGGCACCGCTCGCTGTACCGACTGCACGACCTCTATGTGCACCTGCTCGAGACCGCGCAGCCGGCCGAGGGCGCGGTGGAGGCCGCTCGTGACCACCCCGAGTTCATCCGGGTCAGTGACCGCCTGCGCCCGTACGTCTCGCCGTACCTGTCGACCTGGCGTTCGCCGCGCGACGCGATGGCGCGGTGCTTCTACCGGTTCGACGCCCCGGACACCGGGCGGCGGTCGTGACGGCCACCGCGTCGCGGGAGGAGCAGCTCTGGTCCCGGTGCGCGGGCTGCGCCAGCCTGCTCTACCGCAAACGGTTGCGCCGCAACCTCGACGTCTGCCCGGAGTGCGGGGAACATGCCCGACTCGGCGCGCCGGAACGCCTGCGCCAACTGGTCGACCCGGGTTCGCTGCGCCTGCTGCCCGACCGGCTGCCGGAGGCGGACCCGCTCGACTTCGTCGACGTGCTGCCGTACCCGCACCGGCTCACCGGCGCGCGGGCCAGCACCGGCCTGGCCGAGGGGGTCGTCTGCGCCACCGCCACCATCGGTGGGCACCCGGTGGCCCTGGCGGTGATGGATTTCCGCTTCCTCGGCGGCAGCCTGGGCTGCGCGGTGGGCGAGCTGATCACCCGGGCGGCCGAGCGGGCGCTGGACGACCGCACCCCACTCGTCCTGGTCACCGCCTCCGGTGGGGCGCGGATGCAGGAGGGCGCGCTGTCGTTGATGCAGATGGCCACCGTCAGCCAGGCCATCGCCGCGCTGCGCGAGGCGGGACTGCTCACCGTGAGCGTCCTCACCGACCCGACCTACGGCGGGGTGGCCGCGTCGTTCGCCACCAACACTGACCTGGTGCTCGCCGAGAGCGGCGCGCGGATGGGCTTCGCCGGCCCCCGGGTGATCCGCCAGATCACCGGGCGGGCCCTGCCGGAGGGTTTCCAGACCGCCGACTTCCTGCTCCGCCACGGGCAGGTCGACATGGTGGTGCAGCGCCGGTCGCTGCGCGGACGGCTGGTGGCGCTGCTCGCCGCGACCCGCGCCGGCCGTCCGGCGCGTCCGCCCGTACCCCGGCAGGAGCCGGCGTCGCGCCGCGAGCGCCTCGCCGACGACGGCGTGGCCCTGGCGCGGCCGGCGACCGAGGGAGAGGCCGGCACCCCGGGAGCGGGCGACACCCCGGCGGTACGCGACGCGTGGGACACCGTCCGGATGGCGCGGCACCCCGGGCGACCCACCACACTGGACTACCTGGACTCGGTCTTCGACGGGTTCGTGGAACTGCACGGCGATCGGCTCGGCGCGGACTGCCCGGCCATCGTGGGTGGGGTGGCGCGGTTGGCCGGCCGGCACGTGATGGTCATCGGTCACCAGAAGGGGCACACCACCGCCGAGCTTGTCGCCCGCAACTTCGGCATGGCCAGCCCGGCCGGGCACCGCAAGGCCCTGCGGCTGATGCGCCTCGCCGCCCGCCTCGGCCTGCCCGTGGTCACCCTGGTGGACACCCCCGGCGCCGACCCCGGGGTGAGCGCCGAGGAGCAGGGCCAGGCCGCGGCCATCGCCGAGAACATCCTGACCCTCACCGTGCTGCCCACCCCCGTGCTCGCGGTGATCACCGGGGAGGGCGGCAGCGGCGGGGCGCTGGCGCTGGCGGTGGCCGACCGGGTGCTGATGCTGGAGAACGCCGTCTACTCGGTGATCAGCCCCGAGGGGTGTGCGGCGATTCTCTGGCCGGACCGGTCCGAGGCGCCGCAGGCCGCCCGCGCGTTGCGACTGACCGCGCCCGACCTGTGCCGGCTCGGCGTGGTCGACGAGGTCGTGCCGGAGCCGTCGACCGCCGCGCACGACGACCCGGCGGGGACCGCCCACCGGTTGCGTGCCGCCCTGCTGGCCAACCTCCTGCCGCTGTTGGACGTGCCGCCCGCCATGCTGGTCCGCCTGCGCCGGCAACGCTTCCGACGGTTCGGCGCGAACCGCGTCGGCGCCCGGGCAGGCCGGCGATGACCGCCGGCGACGGGTCGCTGTCGACAGTGCACGCGTCCGACGACGTGGGGGTGGACGGCGAGGAGGCGCTGGCCGGGCTGCGCCGGCAGGCTCAGCACCTGATCGCCGAGCTGGCCGGGCCGGTGCGCCGGATCCGGCTGCGCAGCGGGCCGGCGGTGCTGGAGGTCGAGTGGCATCCCGAGGACGTGACCCGACCGGACGTGCCTGCCGTACCGGCTCAGGCGCCGCCGGCGGCGCCAGCGCCCGGCGCCCCGCCCGCGGTGCTCCGGCCGCCGGTGCCCGGGCGCGCCGCGGTGCGCGCACCGATCGTCGGCACCTTCTACCGGGCGTCGGAGCCCGGCGCGCGACCGTTCGTCGCGGTGGGCGACCTGGTCCGTCCGGGCCAGCCGGTCGCCATCGTCGAGGCGATGAAGCTGATGAACGAGGTGACGGCCGACCGGGCCGGCCGGGTGGCCGCGATCCTGGTCGAGGACGGCCAGCCGGTCGAGTACGACCAGCCGCTCGTCGAACTGGACCCGGCGTGACGGCGCGAGGTGGTTGACCATGTTCGAGACCGTGCTGATCGCCAACCGGGGCGAGATCGCGCTGCGGGTGCTGCGCGCCTGTAAGGAGCTCGGCGTCCGAACGGCCGTGGTCTATTCCGCCGCCGACGCCGACTCGGCGGTGGTCCGCCTCGCCGACCAGGCCGTCCGGATCGGGCCGGCATCAAGTCGGCGCAGCTACCTCAACGCCGCCGCCATCGTGGAGGCGGCCCGGCAGGTGGGCGCGCAGGCCGTACACCCCGGCTACGGCTTCCTCTCCGAGGACGCCGACTTCGCCGAGATCTGCGCCGACAACGGGCTGACGTTCATCGGCCCACCGCCGGCGGTGATGGCCGCGCTGGCCGACAAGTCCTCGGCGCGGGCACTGATGAGCCGCGCCGGCCTGCCGCTGTCGCCGGGCAGTGTCGCGCCGGTGCCGACCGCCGCCGCGGCGGCCGAGGTGGCCGAGGCCGTCGGTTACCCGGTGATCGTGAAGGCCGCCGCCGGGGGCGGGGGCCGGGGGATGACGGTGGTGCGCACCCCGGGCGAGCTGCGCCGGGCGTACGGGCGCACGCGGGCCGCCGCGCAGGCCGCCTTCGGCGACGACCGGGTGTACGTCGAGCGGTACCTCACCGAGGCGCGGCACGTCGAGGTGCAGGTGCTCTGCGACGCTCACGGCAACGGGGTGCACCTGGGCACCCGGGACTGCTCGGTGCAGCGCCGGCACCAGAAGCTGGTTGAGGAGGCGCCCGCCCCGGCGCTGCCCGCAGCCGTTCTCGACACCATCGCCGAGACTGCCCTGCGCGGCGCGCTCCAGGTCGGCTTCGTTGGTGCCGGCACCCTGGAGTTCCTGGTCGACGCCGAGGAGAAGTTCCACTTCCTGGAGATCAACTGCCGGATTCAGGTGGAGCACCCGGTCACCGAGATGGTCACCGGGATCGACCTGGTGCACGAGCAACTGCACATCGCCGCCGGGGTGCCGCTGCGCTGGCGGCAGGAGGAGATCCGCCTGCACGGTGTCGCGGTGGAGTGCCGGGTCAACACCGAGGACCCCGAGCGCGGCTTCGCCCCCACCCCCGGGAGGTTGGAGCGGTTCACCCCACCCGGCGGCCCGTTCACCCGGGTGGACACCCACGCCAGCGCCGGTTACCTGATCGGGCCCTGGTACGACTCGCTGCTGGCCAAGGTGATCGTCTGGGCGCCCGACCGGGAGTTGGCCCTCAACCGGTTGGAACGGGCGCTGGACGAGTTCGACGTCGCCGGTCCGGGCGTGCACACCACCATCCCGTTCGTCCGGCGGGTGCTCGACGACGCCGCATTCCGCAAGGGCCGCTACACCACCGGCCTGGTCGACCGTCTGCTCGCCCCGCCCGTGCGGGGGCCGGCGGCCACCCCCGCACCGCGCACCGCGCCTGCCGCAGATCCCGACGCAACCCACAGGAGGACCCGATGACCGTCACCCATGGTCGCCCGATGACCGCCGAGATCACCGACATCCTGGTGGCGCACTGCGGGCTGGACGCCGACGCCGCGGCCCGGGCGCCCGCCGCGTCGCTGGAGGAGCTGGGCATGGACTCGCTCGCCCTGTTGGAGCTCTCCGCGGTCGTCGCCGACCGCTGGCAGGTGAACATCCCCGAGCAGGCCGGGCAGTTGAGCATCCCGGCGGTGGCGGACCTGGTCGCCCGCCGCGCCGACCCGCCCGGGCACACCGAGAACAGCGTGGTCATCGACGCGCCGCTGGGCCTGGTCTGGGAGGTCACCAACGACGTGGCGAACTGGACCGAACTGTTCACCGAGTACGCGGTGGTGGAGATCCTGCACCGCGAGGGACACACGGTGCGGTTCAGGCTCACCATGTACCCCGACGAGAACGGGGTGTCGTGGAGCTGGGTCAGCGAGCGCACCGCCGACCCGGTGAGCAGGCAGGTCCGGGCGCACCGGGTGGAGACCGGGCCGTTCGAGTACATGCGCATCCACTGGCGCTACACCGAGGAGGCCGGCGGCACCCGGATGACCTGGACGCAGGACTTCGCGATGAAGCCCACAGCGCCTGTCGACAACGCCGCGATGACCGAGCGGATCAACACCAACAGCGTGATCCAACTCGCGGTGATCAAGGACAGGTTGGAGCGGATCGCTTGGCAGCGCGCCGACCAGGGCAGCACGACCGCCAGCGCCGCCCCGACGGAGGCCGACGATGAGTGACCTGAGCACCCGCCCGATCGCCGCCCGGGACGTACCCGCCGACCGCCGTCGCGGCGGCGAACTGCGGGTGCTGCTCGGCCCCCGCACCGTCGGCAGCGCCTCGGGTTTCCTCGGGGTGGCCACCCTCGAGCCGGGGGAGCGGATCGCCGAGCACTACCACCCGTACAGCGAGGAGTTCCTGTACCTGGTGCGGGGCGCGATCACCGTCGACCTGGACGACCAGCCGACGCTGCTGGCCGCCGGCGAGGGGCTGTTCGTGCCGGTGAACGTGCGGCACCGGCTGCGCAACACCGGCGTCGAACCGGCCGAGGTGGTCTTCCACCTGGGCCCGCTCGCCCCCCGGCCCGAGCTGGGCCACGTCGACACCGAACTGGTCGAACAGCGGGGCACGTCGTGAGCGCGAGGAGTGAGCCGGGTTTGCGAGCCCCGCAGTCGCGAACAGAGGTGGCGCGATGACCAGGCGCCGCACGGTGGTGACCGGGATCGGGGTGGTCGCCCCGGGCGGCGCCAGCCGGGACCGCTTCTGGAAGACCATCACCGAGGGGCGGACCGCAACCCGGCGGATCAGCTTCTTCGACCCGTCGGCGTTCCGGTCCCAGATCGCCGCTGAGTGCGACTTCGACCCGGTCGCGGCGGGGCTCAGTGAGGCCGAGCGACGCCGGGCCGACCGGTACGTGCAGTTCGCGCTGGCCTGCTCCGCCGAGGCGGTGGCCGACGCCCAGCTGGTGCTCACCGACGCGGAACGGGACCGGGCCGGTGTGGTGCTGGGCACGGCGGTCGGCGGCACGATGGCGTTGGAGCAGGAGTACGTCACAGTGAGCGACCACGGCAGGCGTTGGCTGGTGGACGGGGCGCGCGGTGGCCCGTACCTCTATCAGGCGTTGGTGCCCAGCAGCCTCGCGGCGGACGTGGCCTGCCGACACGGGTTGCACGGCCCGGCGCAGGTGGTTTCCACCGGCTGCACCTCCGGCATCGACGCCATCGGGTACGCCCATCAGATGATCGTGGACGGTGAGGCGGACGTGATGCTGGCCGGTGCGTCCGACTCGCCGATCTCACCTGTCACCGTCGCCTCGTTCGACGCAATCAAGGCGACCAGCCCGGACAACGACGACCCGGCCCACGCGTCCCGCCCGTTCGACGCCGACCGGCACGGGTTCGTGCTGGCCGAGGGCGGGGCGGTGCTGGTGCTGGAGGAGGCCGGGCACGCCCGGCGGCGGGGCGCGCACGTCTACTGCGAGGTGGCCGGCTACGCCAGCCGCAGCAACGGTTTCCACATGACCGGGCTGCGGCCGGACGGGCTGGAGATGGGCCTCGCCGTCACCGACGCGCTCAAGCAGGGCCGGATCCTGCCCGAGCAGGTCTCCTACATCAGCGCGCACGGCTCGGGCACCCGGCAGAACGACCGGCACGAGACGGCCGCGTTCAAGCGGGCGCTGGGCCAGGCCGCGTACCGGGTGCCGATCAGCTCGATCAAGTCGATGGTCGGGCACTCGCTCGGCGCGATCGGGTCGATCGAGATGGCCGCCTGCGCCCTCGCCATCGAGTTCGGCGTGGTGCCGCCGACGGCGAACTGGAGCACCCGGGACCCGGAGTGCGACCTGGACTACGTACCCAACGAGGCGCGGGAGGTTCCGGTGGACGTCGCCCTCTCGGTGGGCAGCGGGTTCGGCGGCTTCCAGTCGGCGATGGTCTTCCGGCGGATGCTCGGCGCGGTGGCGGCGTGAGCGAGCGTAGCGAGCGAGCCATCAGGCACAGCAGCGTGGCGTCTCGCGCCGACGCGGAGCGAAGCGGAGTGCTGGCGTGAGCGCCGACGTCGCTCGCGCCGTGGTGACCGGCATCGGGGTGGTCGCGCCGAGCGGCGTCGGCGCGGACGCCCACTGGCGCACGGTCCTCGCCGGTACCCGCCGGACCGGGCCGATCACATTGTTCGACCCGTCCGGCTATCCGACCCGATTCGGTGGCGAGGTGCCCGGCTTCACCGCCGACTCCTACGCCGACAGTCGACAACTGGTGCAGACCGACAGGTGGACGCACCTCGGCTTCGCCGCCACCCGGCTGGCGTTGGCCGACGCCGGTCTGCCCGACCGGGCCCCCGACCCGTACGGCTACGCGGTGACCCTGGCCAGCTCGTCCGGGGGCAACCTGTTCGGTCAGCGGGAGCTGCAACGACTGTGGGGCGGCACGTCCCGGACGGTCGGGGCGTACCAGTCGATCGCCTGGTTCTACGCGGCCAGCGTCGGGCAGCTCTCCATCCACCACCAGTTCAAGGGCCCGAGTGGGGTGCTGGTCGCGGAGTCGGCCGGCGGGCTGGACAGCTTGGCGCACGCCGCCCGCGCGGTGCGCCGGGGCACCCCGGTGGTGATCGCCGGGGCCACCGAGTGCCCGTTGAGTCCGTACGCGCTCGCCTGCCAGCTGCGTTCGGGGCTGCTCAGTGACGTCGCCGACCCGGAGCGGGCGTACCGGCCGTTCGACGCCACGGCCAGCGGCTACCTGCCGGCCGAGGGGGGAGCGGTGTTCGTGGTGGAGGAGTTGGGGCACGCCCTGGCCCGGGGCGCCCGGGTCTACGGCGAGGTGAGCGGGTGGGGCTCCACCCACGACGCCGCGCACACCACTGCGGAGAGCGCCGGTGACCCGGCGCAGTACGCGCGGGCGATGCGGCTGGCCATGGACCGGGCGGGCGTCGCCGCGGCCGGCATCGACGTGGTGCTGCCCGACGCGCTTGGGGTGCCCCGCTACGACCGCAGCGAGGCCGAGGCGCTGCGGGCCGTGTTCGCCGACCGTCCGCCCCCGGTGACCACGCAGAAACCGCTTACCGGTCGGGCGTACCAGGGCGGCTCGGCGTTGGACGTGGCCACCGCGCTGCTCGCCTTCGCCCACGACACGCTGCCCGCCTCGGCGGGGCCGGACGAGGTGGCCGAGGGCTGCGAGTTGGACTTCCTGCGCGAGCACCGTCGGCCGCGCAGCCGGCTCGCGCTGGTCTGCGCGCGGGGCTTCGACGGGTTCAACAGCGCGCTGGTCCTGCGTGGGGCCGCGCCGATGAGGGGAGAGGCGTCATGAGCGACAAACGGGCCCGGGTGGTCTTCCTGGTACGGGTGCCGGTGCCGCGCACCGAGCAGTTCCTCGCCGCGTACGAGCAGGTGCGGCACCTGGTCGCCGGTGGGGTGCCGGGGCACCTGGTCGACCAGGTGTGCCGTTCGTCGACCGACCCGGAGCAGTGGTTGATCACCAGTGAGTGGGCGAGCCTGGCCGACTTCGAGGACTGGGAACGCAGCCCGGAGCACCGGGAGTTGGTGCGCCCGATGCGGGAGTGCTTCACCGACGCCCGTTCGCTGCGGTTCCACATCCACGCGCAGACGCCGGCGCTGGCCTGACGACCCGCGCTTGCCGGGATGATCGCGCTTGCCGGGGCGCGCCTCGGCACGCGATGCCGGCGGGGCGTCGGCGATGCTGTGGGCGTGGAGTACGTGTCCAGAGTGCCGCGACCGCCGCTGGACGGGCTGATCGACGACCTCTACTACCTGGCGGGTGCGTCGCCGTACGGCCGGCTGACGCTGCCGCCGATGCCGGCGGCCTTGCTCATCGTGAACCTCGGGGCGCCGTTCCGCATCCGCGCCGGCACCGACATCGAGGCGGCCGAGTACGCCGACGGCTGCGTGGTCACCACGCCCACCCGCGCGTTCGAGTTCGGCTACCCACGCCCGCCCCGGTCCGTCGGCGCGCACGTCAAGCCGTGGGGCCTGGCGCCGTTCCTGCCGATGCCCTTGGCCGAGCTGTGTGACCGGCCGGTGACGCTGGAGCAGGTGTGGGGCCGGCCCGCCGTCGCTGAGCTGCGGGACCGGCTGGCCACGGCGGACGGGCCGCACGAGATGCTGACGCTGCTCGAGGAGGAGCTGATGCGGCGGCTGTGCGAGACCGGCCGGCCTGGGGCTGGTCCGCCAGACGAGCAGCGTCATCGCGGCGACCAGCGGGGCGATGACGATCGGTGACCTGGTGTCGGTGGACGGCTTCGTCGCGGACGAGAACGACCAGCCCGGCCCGCTGTTCGACTGGTTGTCCAGCGGTGACGTCCCGTTGGACTCCAGTGGCGCGCTGAAGGTGTCCCAGGCGTCCTACGACTACACCCGGCCGTACTGGGACCAGATCGGGGTGACAATCGTCGGCCGTCACGTCTTCGACATGACGGACGGCTGGGACGGCAAGCCTCCGAGCGGGATCGACCACGTGGTCGTCGTGACGCACCGGCCGGCGCCCGAGGGCTGGGACCCCGAGGCGCCGTTTCACTTCGTCGACGGCGTCGAGGCAGCCGTGGCCACGGCACAGGAGCTTGCGGGTGACCGCATCGTCGAGGTCGCCGCTGGCGACGTCGGTGGCCAGGTCCTTGCGGCGGGCCTGGTCGACGAGGTGCGCATGGACGTCGTACCCGTCGTGTTCGGCTCCGGCAAGCGCTACTTCGGGTCGGTCTACGGGCAGCACCTGTTGGAGGATCCTGACGTGGTGATTCAGGGAAACTGGGTGCTTCACCTGCGCTGTCGGGTGCGCCGTTGACCGACCTGAACGGGCAGGGGGTGGGCGATGGGTGAACGGGTGCCGGCCGACATGCCGGCCGTGTCGCTCGCCGACTACGCCGAGCGGGCCCGGGCCGTGCTGCCGCCGGACGTGTGGGACTACCTGGCCGGCGGCAGCGCGTCCGAGGTGACCCTCGCCGCGAACCGTCACGCGTTGGACCGGGTGGCGGTGCTGCCCCGGGTGCTGCGCGGGGTGGACACTGTCGACCTCGGCACCCACCTGCTCGGCCGTCGGTACGCCATGCCGGTCGGGGTGGCGCCGATGGCGTACCAGCGGCTGGTGCACCCGGACGGGGAGTTGGGCCTGGCGGCGGCTGCCGGTGCGGCCGGGATCCCGTACCTGGCGAGCACGCTGGGCAGCACCCCCATCGAACAGGTCACCGGGGTGGGCGCGGACGTCTGGTTCCAGCTCTACTGGCTGCGCGACCGGGCTCTCGTACGCGACCTGCTGGACCGGGTCGTCGCGGCCGGCTGCCGGGCGCTGGTGGTCACCGTGGACGTCCCGGTGCTCGGCCGACGTCCCCGGGACCTGCGCAACACGTTCCGGTTGCCGGCGGAGGTGGTCGCCGCGAACCTTCCCGACGGTCGGGACGCGTTGGCGCACTCCGGTGCCCCCGGGGTGTCCGCGACCGCCGCGCACACCGCCGCGTCGTTCGCGCCGGCGCTGCGCTGGGCGGACCTGGCGTGGCTGCGCGAGCAGGTCGGCCTGCCGCTGGTGGTCAAGGGGCTGCTGGACCCGCGCGACGCGACCGAGGCGGTACGGGTCGGCGCGGACGCGGTGGTCGTCTCCAACCACGGCGGGCGGCAACTGGACGGCGCCCCGGCGAGCGTCACCATGCTGCCGGAGGTCGTCGGCGCGGTCGGGGACGGCTGCCAGGTGCTGCTGGACAGCGGCATCCGCGGCGGCACCGACGTGCTGCGGGCGCTGGCGTTGGGCGCGGCCGGGGTGCTCGTCGGTCGGCCGCTGCTCTGGGCGCTGGCCGCCGGTGGCGAACCAGCGGCCCGGGACGCGTTGGCGCTGCTCGCCGCCGAGGTGGCCGACGCGCTCACCCTGGCCGGCTGCGCCGATCCGGTGGCGGCCGGCTCGCTGCGCACCCTCGGGGTGGGCTGAGGGGTGGCCGGCGCGGGACCACGGGGTTCCGATGGCGCACGTCTACGACGACGCCGCGCCGGTCCACGCGTTGCGGTTGTCGGTCAGTGCGGTCACACCGGAGCAGATCGACGTCGGGCTCGATCGCCTCGCGGCGCTGACCGCCGACGAGGTGACCCGTCGGGTGGGTTGACACACCGCGTTCATCGGATGGCAATGCGCGACGACCCGCGTGCCGTCGTCCTGGGTGGACGGTCATAATAAGCCGCATGGTTGCCTGGGAGTACGCCCTGCTCGTCCGTCGCTATCAGGGACAGGGCCGCAATTTTCACGTCTCGTTCGTCTGGTACGCGCCGGACGGGTCACGCAAGGACATCACCGCCTACGGCGACACCGCGATCGCGCACCTCAACCGCGCCGGCCGGGAGGGGTGGGAGCTGGTGTCCGCCGCCGAGGACGTCAACAACGTCCAGGGCAGCACCGAAGTCCATCGCTACCACCTGAAGCGCCCGATGGCCTGAAGGTCACCGGCCCGCGCCGGCCCCGCCGCCGGTGGCACTTCCCGAGTGGGCGACATACCTCCGTCATAACTGTGACGTGGAGGTATGTCGCTCGTCCGAGCGGACGCCACCGGCGGCGTTGCCGTCAGGAGTTCCGCCGCTCAGGCCAGGTCGATGCCGGGGTAGAGAGGGTGCGTGGCCAGCAGGTCGGTGGCCTGCCGGGCGACCTTGTCGGCCAGGCCCGGGTCCAGGGTGTACTTCGCCTTCGACGGGGTGCCGTCGGCGTTGGCGCCGGCGGTGGTCTGGGTCAGCACGGTGTGGATCAGCTCGGCGGTCTGGTCCATCTCGGCGGTGCCGAGGCCCCGGGTGGTCAGCGCCGGGGTGCCGACCCGGATCCCGGACGTGTACCAGGCCCCGTTCGGGTCCTGGGGGACCGAGTTGCGGTTGGTGACGATGCCCGAGTCGAGCAGCGCCTGCTCGGCCTGCCGACCGGTGAGCCCGTAGCCGGACACGTCGATCAGCACCAGGTGGTTGTCGGTGCCACCGGTGACCAGCTTCGCGCCCCGGCGCAGCAGCCCCTCGGCGAGCGCCTGCGCGTTGTCGACGATCCGCTGGGCGTAGTCGGCGAAGTCGGGCCGGCGGGCCTCGGCGAGCGCGACCGCCTTCGCCGCCATCACGTGCGGCAGCGGACCGCCGAGCACCATCGGGCAGCCCCGGTCCACCTGGTCGGCCAGCTCCGGCTGGCAGAGCACCATGCCGCCGCGCGGGCCGCGCAACGACTTGTGCGTGGTGGTCGTGACGATGTGCGCGTGCGGCACCGGGTCGAAGTCGCCGGTGAACACCTTGCCGGCCACCAGACCCGCGAAGTGCGCCATGTCGACCATGAAGGTGGCGCCGACCGAGTCGGCGATCTCGCGCAGGATCCGGAAGTTCACCTTCCGGGGGTACGCGGAGTAGCCGCCGACCAGGATCAGCGGCTTGAACTCGCGGGCGGCCTCGGCCACCCGGTCGTAGTCGATCAGACCGGTCGCCGGGTCGGTGCCGTAGCTGCGCTGGTCGAACATCTTGCCGGAGATGTTCGGCCGGAAACCGTGGGTGAGGTGGCCGCCGGCGTCCAGCGACATGCCGAGCATCCGCTGGTTGCCCAGCTCGCGGCGCAGCGCGAACCAGTCGGCCTCGGTGAGGTCGTTGACCTGACGGACCTGGGCCTTCTTCAGGGCGGGGGACTCCACCCGGTCGGCCAACACCGCCCAGAACGCGACCAGGTTGGCGTCGATGCCCGAGTGCGGCTGCACGTACGCGTGCGCGGCGCCGAACAGCTCCCGGGCGTGCTCGGCGGCGAGCGCCTCGACGGTGTCGACGTTCTGGCAGCCGGCGTAGAAGCGACGGCCGACGGTGCCCTCGGCGTACTTGTCGCTGAACCAGTTGCCCATGGCCAGCAGGGTCGCGGGGGAGGCGTAGTTTTCGCTGGCGATCAGCTTGAGCGACTCTCGTTGGTCGGTCAGCTCGGCGCCGATGGCGTCGGCGACCCGCGGCTCGACAGCCCGGATCACCTCAAGGGCACTCCGGAATGCGGTGGATTCGGCGTTGCGGGACATGCGACCTCCAACAGACGTGCGGGAAGGCCCAGGCGCTCGGCAAACGTCCACGTGACGAGGCCGCTCCCCGATGGTTCTCCATCCCCACGCGCCAGTAACGGCCCGCGCCGATCCTACCGGGCCGGGCCCGGCCGTTCGGGCCGCCCTCCGGGAGGCGACCCCGCCGATGTGATTGGGCGGTCCGTCGCGGGGCACTCGGTAGGTGTCCACCGCACCGCCGCGGTGCGGTGCGGGTCCGCACAAAAGGAGTCACCATCATGACCACACCCACCTCCGACCGGCCGCTCGCCCTGGTGACCGGGGCCTCCAGCGGGATCGGGTACGAGCTGGCGGCGCAGTTCGTCGAGCACGGCTTCGACCTGGTCATCGCGGCCGAGGACGCTGCCGGCTCGCTGATGAACAAGGTGCAGACCGCCGCCGGCAAGATCATCCCGGACAAGCTCAAGTCCGAGCAGCACCGCCGGATGGGCGAGCCCGGATCGGGCAGCTGACCCCGTGGCGCACGACGAAGGGCCCGGCACGACGCCGGGCCCTTCGGTGTGAGCGGGCGCCTCAGGCCGTCACCGCATCGACCGCCTTCTTGATCGCCTTCGGGGCGGTGGGGGTACGCGGCGCGTCCGCCCGCAGCGCGATCATCTTCTCGCCGATCTCCTGGAGCTGCTTGCGGCCCAGCGCGTCGCGGACCTTGGGGAACCACTCCTCCTCTTCCTCCTCGACGTGGTGGGTGACGTTCTCGATCAGCACTGTCGTCTTGGCGTTGAACCGCTCGTCGTCGGCGGTCATGCTGGCCAGCTCGGCGCAGAGCACGTCGGCGACGTGGTGTTCCTCGTACGACTCGAGGATGTCGTCCTCCAGGTCGGGCAGCAGCCGACGGACCTCCGGGTACATCACCTCATTCTCCAGATAGGTGTGCACCGTCAGCGCCTCCAGGATCTGGTCCACCAGCTTCTGCCGCTGGCTCGCCGGCCCCTCCTCAGCGTCCTGGAAGGCCTTGAACAGGCGGCGCATTTCCTTGTGGTCCTCTTTGAGCAGGACGATGGCATCGGTCGACACCGGTATGACCTCCCTGAACAGTCTCTTCTGGTGTGGATCCGGTACCCCGACGTCGAATGCGGAAACAAATGAAACCGCCTCAGACCATGGCCAGTGTGCGGGGGATCTCGTCGAGCAACTCCCGGGCCAGAAAACCGATCCGGCCGTAGCGGGGGATCAGTCGTTGGCCGCTCACCGAGTGCGCGAACGAACCCCAGCAGGCCGCCTGCGCCGGGTCGGCCCCCCGAGACAGCAGCCCCGCCAGCAACCCGGCGAGCACGTCCCCGCTGCCGGAGGTGCCCAGCCCGGCGTCGCCGCTCTCCTCCCGCCAACCCCGCCCGTCCGGGGCGGCCACGTGCCCGTACAGCGACACGACCGCCTCGTACCGGGCGGCCAACTCGGCCGCCTCGGCGTCCAGGTCGTCGCCCGGTTCCCGCCCGAGCAGGTGCCCGGCCTCGGTGACGTTGGGGGTGAGCACCACGGGCCGACCCGAGCCGACGAGCAGGTCCGGTGCGTGGCTGAGCGCACCGAGGGCGTACGCGTCGAGCACCAGCGACGTGTCCGGCCGCGCCGCCTCCAGGACCAGGCCCAGCAGGCGGTTCGTCTCGTCGATCGCCTTCAACCCGGGGCCGAGCGTCACCACGTCGGCCTGCCCGACCAGCTCACCGAGTTGGCCGTCCCGGTCGGCGGCCACCGCGCCGTCGGTGGTCTCCGGCAGACCGACCACCAGCGCCTCGGGCACCTGGATGCTCAGCGCGGCGGCGGTGGACTCGGCGGCGGCCAGCTGGAGCACCCCGGCGCCGGCGCGCAACGCGGCCACCCCGGCGAGCAGCACCGCGCCCGGCGTGAAGCGGGAACCGCCGACCACCAGGACTGTGCCCCGGCTCTCCTTCCCACCGACCGGCACCGGCAGTGCCCAGTCCCGCAGCAACGCCGGGGTGATTACCTTCACCTCAGACCGGCTCGGCATGGATCTCGTCCTCCCTGGTCGGCTGGGCGCCCTGTCGGTGCAGGTGGCCGACCTCGTTGAAGCCATCAAGCGTCAGCCGGTGCTCCGCGTCGGCGGACCAGTCGGTGATGGAGCAGTTGGCGATCACGTGCTGGCGGGTCAGCGCCATCAGGTCCGTCTCGGTCAGCCCTTCCACCAGGTAGCGCAGCAGAAAGACCAGCGCGTCGTGGCCGAAGAGCAGAACACGCTGGCCCTCGTGGTCTCGGCGCAGGTCGCCGAGGAGCGTGCGCAACCGCAGCGCCACGTCCGTCCAGGACTCTCCGCCCGGCGGCCGGTAGTAGAACTTGCCGAGTCGTTCCCGGCGCGCGGCCTCGTCCGGGTACCGCTGACGTACCCCGTGGCCGGTCAGCCCGTCGAGGATGCCCAGCTCCCGGTCGCGCAGCCGCTCGTCCCGGCTCACCGGGATGTCGGTGCCGTCCAGTGCCAACTCGGCGGTGGAGACTGCCCGCAGGTACGGCGAGACCACCGCGACGTCCGGCCGACGGTCCGGGGGAAGCCCGGCCAGCCAACGACCGGTGGCCCGGGCCTGCTCCTCCCCGGTGGGGGAGAGCGGCACGTCGGCGTCGCGGTGCCTGAGGCCGATCAACTCCTCACCGGTCGCCTCGGCGTGCGTCGCCGCCACGTTCGCGGTGCTCTCACCGTGCCGGATGATCCAGAGCGTCGCCAGTTCCGCCATGCCGACCCCCTACCCGGGTGCCCGCCGCGGTAACCGTGGCCCCGCCGATCGCCCGCCGCCTGACGACCGTGCAGGTCGCGGCCGTCCTTTGGGGCAGCGCCGCGACGGGTTGATGCGGAACAATGTGTTCGACAGCCAACGGGGGTGTCGACGGTGACCGTCGTGCGAGGTCTGCGGGAAGCGTTTCTGATGTTCGTGATGGCCGGGGTGCTGGTCGCCGTCGCGGCAGCGATCTGGGTGGCGATCGCCGGCGGTGCCTACACCAACCGGCTGGGCATCGGCCTGGTCGTGGTGGGCGGGCTCATCGGCGTGACGGGCGACCTGACGCTGAGCCGGATGGGCATGCTCGGCCCGCGCGCCACCTTCGGCGCCGCACCGGAGCGCGAGACGGCCGGCGGTGGCCAGGTGCTCACCGGCGTCGGCCTCTTCCTCTTCGTCGGGCTGCCAATGATCGTGGTCGGCGTGCTGCTGATCACCTGACCGGGCGCGCGAGCCCCGCCGTCGCCGGACAGTTCCGCCGCCGCGCCGCACGGGTGTCCGTTCGATGGTCGTACGCCGTGCCTGCGCGTCGTACCCTCGGCAGATGGCGACGGCGGCGGAGGAGATCAAGGTGGGGGAGCGGCTGGTCCGCGTCTCCAGCCCCGACAAGCCCTACTTCCCGGAGCGGGGGCTGACCAAGCTGGACGTGGTCCGCTACTTCCTGGCGGTGGGTGACGGCATCCTGCGGGCGTTGCGGGATCGGCCGACCATGCTGGAACGCTGGCCCCGCGGTGTCTTCGAGGGCGCGACGATCGCCACCCGGCAGACCAACCGGGGCGACGCGTTCTACCAGAAGCGGCTGCCGGCGGGCGCGCCCGAGTGGGTGCGGACCGCGCACATCACCTTCCCCAGTGGCCGTACCGCCGACGAGGTCGCGCCGAGCGAGTTGGCCGTGGTCATCTGGGCCGCCAACCTGGGCACCCTGCGGTTTCACCCGTGGCCGGTCACCGCCGCCGACGTGGAACGCCCCGACCAGCTGCGCATCGACCTGGACCCGATGCCCGGCGTCGGCTTCGAGCAGGTGGTGCCGGTGGCGCACGAGGTGCGGGCGTTCCTCGCCGAGCTGGGCATGACCGGCTACCCGAAGACCACCGGCGGTCGGGGCCTGCACGTCTACCTGTCGATCGAGCCGCGGTGGAGCTTCGGTGACTGCCGTCGGGCGGTGCTCGCGCTGGGTCGGGAGATGCAGCGCCGGTTGCCGGACCTGGTCACCACCACCTGGTGGCGTGAGCAACGGGACCGGCCGGTCTTCGTCGACTACAACCAGATGGCCAGGGACCACACGGTGACGTCGGCGTACTCGATCCGGCCCACGCCGGCCGCGTTGGTCTCCGCGCCGTTGGACTGGTCGGAGCTGGACCAGGCCCGACCTGAGGACTTCGACGTGCGCAGCATGCCGGCCCGGTTCGCCGAGCGCGGCGACCCGCACGCCGGCCTGGACGGTGACCGGCATTCGCTGGAACCGCTGCTGGAACTGGCGGACCGCGACGGGTTGGAAGCCCCGCCGGAGCGCTGAGCCGAGCCGGTCACGCCCAGGGGCTGCCGGCCCCGTCGAACTCCTCGAAGACCAGCCACGTGCGGGTGGACAGCACCCCGGGAATGCTCTGCACCCGGCCCAACACCACGTCGCGCAGCGCGGCGTTGTCCGGCGCGCGCACCAACGCGAGCACGTCGTGGTCACCGCCGAGCAACGCCGCGTGCTCGATGTAGCGCACCCGGGCCAGCTCGGCCGACACCTCCCGCCAGGTGTTCTGCTCGATGGTCAGGGCGATGTACGCCGAGGTGCCCAGCCCGGCTGCCTCGGGCGCCACCTGGGCGCGGAACCCGGTGATCACCCCGTCGCGCAGCAACCGCTCCACCCGCGCGTACGCGTTGGTGCGGGAGATGTGGATCCGTTCGGCGAGGGTGCGCACCGAGGTCCGACCGTCGCGGACCAGCTCGTCGAGGATCCGCCGGTCCACCTCGTCAAGGGCTCGGGCCGATCGTCCCGATCCCGCGCCCCGGCTCGCTTCGTCGGCGGTCTCCTGGCTCACTGATGGGCCCTCCGCATGCCAACCGTCCCGCCTTCCGTGTCGATCTTGAGTCAATCATCCACAAGCGGAAGCATAGGCTCACCACACGTCCCAGGAGGTTCCGCCGTGACGACCACTCCCCAGGCGGTCCGCAGGGCATCCCCGCGCACCCGTCGGACGGTCACCCCGCCCGACCCGGCGCGCTCCTTGCTGCCCGACGCCGAGCCGGTTCGCCTGCTCGCCGAGAACGGCACGCCGCTGCCGGCCCGCACCGACTATCCGGAGCCGCCCGTCGAGGTGCTGCGCGAGCTGTACCGCCGGATGGTGCGCGGCCGCCGCTTCGACACCCAGGCGACCGCTCTGACCAAGCAGGGCCGGCTCGCCGTCTACCCGTCCTCGCGAGGCCAGGAGGCCTGCCAGGTCGGCGCGGTGCTCGCCGTCCGCGACACCGACTGGGTCTTCCCCACGTACCGCGAGTCGATGGCGCTGGTTGCCCGGGGCATCGACCCGGTCGAGGTGCTCACCCTGCTGCGCGGCGACTGGCACTGCGGCTACGACCCGACCGAGGTGCACACCGCACCGCAGTGCACCCCACTGGCCACCCAGTGCGTGCACGCCGCCGGGCTGGCGCACGGTGAGGCGTACCAGGGTCGCGACACGGTCGCGCTGGCCTTCATCGGCGACGGTGCCACAAGCGAGGGCGACTTCCACGAGGGGATCAACTTCGCCGCCGTGTTCAAGGCGCCGGTGGTCTACTTCGTGCAGAACAACAGGTACGCGATCAGCGTCCCGCTGTCGCGGCAGACCGCCGCGCCGTCGCTGGCCTACAAGGGCGTCGGCTACGGCGTACCCAGCGAGCAGGTCGACGGGAACGACCCGGTCGCGGTGCTCGCCGTGCTCACCCGCGCGGTCGCCCACGCCCGGGCCGGCAAGGGGCCGTTCCTGGTCGAGGCGCACACCTACCGGATGGAACCGCACACCAACGCCGACGACGCCACCCGCTACCGCGACGGCGCCGAGGTCGACGCTTGGCGGGACCGGGACCCGGTCGCCCGGCTGGAGACCTACCTACGGGCCCGCGGTGTGCTCGACGACGCGGCGGTCGCCGAGATCGCCGAGCAGGCCGAGGCGTACGCCGCGGACCTCCGGACCCGGATGAACGAGCAGCCCACCGTCGACCCGCTGAGCCTCTTCGACCACGTCTACGCCGAGCCGACCCCGCAGCTGATCGAGCAGCGTGAGCAGGTTCGCGCCGAGCTGGCCGCCGCCCACACCGAGGAGGGTGACGCCTGATGGCCACCACCATGGCGAAGGCGCTCAACACGGCGCTCGCCGACGCGCTCGCCGCCGACGACCGGGTCGTCGTCTTCGGTGAGGACGTCGGCGCGCTCGGCGGTGTCTTCCGGATCACCGACGGCCTGCAGGCCCGCTTCGGCGACAAGCGCTGCTTCGACACCCCGCTCGCCGAGGCCGGCATCGTCGGCTTCGCCGTCGGCCTGGCCATGTCCGGGCTGCGCCCGGTGGTCGAGATGCAGTTCGACGCGTTCGCGTACCCGGCGTTCGAGCAGATCGCCTCGCACGTCGCGAAGCTGCGCAACCGCACCCGGGGCGCGCTGAGCGTGCCGATCGTCATCCGCGTCCCGTACGCCGGCGGCATCGGCGGGGTCGAGCACCACTGCGACTCGTCCGAGGCGTACTACGCGCACACCCCCGGGCTGAAGGTGGTCACCCCGGCGACCGTCGACGACGCGTACTCGCTGCTGCGCGAGGCGATCGAGGACCCCGACCCGGTGGTCTTCATGGAACCCAAGAAGCTCTACTTCGCCAGCGACGAGGCGTCTCTCCCGGCTCGCACCGAGCCGTTCGGCCGGGCCGTCGTGCGCCGGCCCGGGCGCGACGCCACCCTGGTGGCGTACGGGCCGGCGGTGCCGGTCGCGCTGGAGGCCGCCGAGGCCGCCCGGGAGGAGGGGTGGGACCTGGAGGTCGTCGACGTGCGCACGATCGTGCCGTTCGACGACGCCACCATCACCGCCTCGGTCCGGCGTACCGGTCGGTGCGTGGTGATCCAGGAGGCGCCCGGCTTCGCGGGCGTCGGCGCGGAGATCGCCGCCCGGGTGCAGGAGCGCTGCTTCCACGCGCTGCACGCCCCGGTGCTGCGGGTCGCCGGGCTGGACATCCCGTACCCGGCGCCGATGCTGGAGCACACCCACCTGCCCGGCGTGGACCGGGTGCTCGACGCGGTGGCCCGCCTGCAGTGGGACGACCAGCCGGACGCGCGTTGGGCGGCGGCATGACGATCGTCGAACGGACGCAGGTCTTCCTCCTGCCCGACCTGGGCGAAGGGCTGAGCGAGGCCGAGATCGTCGAGTGGCGGGTCGCCGTCGGTGACGTGGTCACCGTCGACCAGAGCGTGGTCGAGGTGGAGACCGCCAAGGCCGTCGTCGACGTGCCCTGCCCGTACGCCGGCCGGGTGGTCACCCTGCACGGCGCGGTCGGTGAGGTACGCCCGGTCGGCCAGCCGTTGATCACCATCGCCCCGCTGGACGGGGGCGACGAACCGACCGGGCACGCCACCTACCGCGAGGAGGAGCGGGCCGGCTCCGGCAACGTGCTGATCGGGTACGGCACCGGCCACGGCAGCGTGACCCGCCGTCGGCGTCGACCCCGCCTGGCGGTGGCCCCCGAACCGGCCGACACCGGCCCGTCTGCCGGTGCCACGCCCGCCGCGTCCGGCGACCCGACCCGGTCGTCCGCCGCCCTGGTCATCTCGCCGATCGTGCGTCGGCTGGCCCGTGAGCACGGCGTCGACCTCGACACGGTGCGGGGCACCGGACCCGGGGGAGTGATCCGCCGCGCCGACGTGCAGGCTGCGCTGACCGCTCCCGTCGCCCGGCTCGCCGCCGTGCCGGACCCGCAGGTCGGGTCGGCCCTGGTCGGGGACGGCGACGTCATCGTCCCGCTCACCGGCGTCCGCAAGGTGATCGCCGACAAGCTCTCCCGCAGCCGGCGGGAGATCCCAGAGGTGACCATCTGGGTCGACGTGGACGCCACCGGGCTGCTGGAGACCCGCGCCGCTATCAACGCGGCGACCCCCGACGCGCCGGTGAGCATCCTGGCCCTGCTGGCCCGGATCTGCCTCAGCGGGCTGCGCCGGTTCCCGCAGCTCAACGCCCGGGTCGACACCGAGGCGCAGCGCATCGTCCAGTCCGCGGGGGTGCACCTCGGCATCGCCGCGCAGACCGACCGGGGTCTGCTGGTGCCGGTGCTGCGCGACGCCCAGCGGCTCACCACCGCCGAACTGGCCGCCGAACTGGCGGCGACCACCGCCGCCGCACGGGCCGGCAGCCTGCCCCCGGCCCGGCTGACCGGCGGCACCTTCACGCTCAACAACTACGGGGTGTTCGGCGTCGACGGCTCCACGCCGATCATCAACCACCCCGAGGCCGCCCTGCTCGGGGTGGGGCGGATCGTGGACAAGCCGTGGGTGGTCGACGGGCAACTCGCCGTCCGCAAGGTGACCCAGCTCAGCCTCACCTTCGACCACCGGGTCTGCGACGGCGGGGTGGCCGGTGGCTTCCTGCGGCACGTCGCCGACTGCGTGGAGCGCCCGGCGCTGCTCATCGCCGCCGTCTGACGCGTACCCCCTCGGCCCCGGCGCCCGTGCGGCGCCGGGGCCGGCGCACGCCCGGGGTTTCCCGGCGGTGTCATCGGGCCGGGGTTTCCCGGCAGCTCCACCGGGAAGTCGGCCCCGCCGGAACGCACCGAACGCGTCGAAGGGAGCCGACCTGTGGCCGTGGCGAACGAGCTGCTACTGAACTCGGTCCGGGTACATCGGCCCGCCGCGGCCGGCGCGCCAATGTACTGCGACGCACTGGAGTACGGGCTGACCGGCGACGGCGCGACCAACGACCAGCCGGCGCTGGCCGCCCTGGTGGACCGCCTCGGCGCCGGGTACGCCTCGGACGGGAGGGCCCGGGTGATCTACTGCCCGCCGGGCATCTACTCGATCCGGGACGCCGGCACGGTGTGGCGCAGCGGTGTGTCGCTGATCGGAGCCGGCCCGGCGGCGACCCGGTTCATGTTGAGCAACGAGGGCAACCGGGCCGACCCGACCCCGTTGGCGTTCTGGACGACGCTCCAGCACGGCGCCGGCCGGGACCGGCACATCGCCGACTGCACGTTCGCCGACTTCCAGATCGACGGCTCGGGAGTGGCGATGGCCGAGTACAACTACCTGGCCAAGGGCCTCGGCCTGCAGTACATGGTGCGGGGCGTGTTCCGTAACCTCTACATCCACCACACCGCGGCCAGCGGGCTGGGCTGCGACTTCCTCCAGGACTCCCTGATCGACGGCGTCGTCGTGGTCGGCTGCGGCCGGTTGGACAACGGCGAGCAGATGGGCGGCGCCGGCATCGGTATCGGCGTCGGCGGGTGGGGACCGGTGGAGCGGCTGACCATCGCCAACTGCACCGCCCTGGCCAACGGCACCAACGGGATCTTCCTGGAGTTGCAGAAGGACTACTGGGAGCCGCCCCGCGGCTACCGCATCATCGGCTGCCACAGCCAGGGCAACCGCTTCGGCATCTCCGACTGGGGCACGGACGGGCTGATCGTGTCCGCCTGCACGATGACCGGCAACCTGGAGGCCGGCTTCGACGTGTCGTCGCAGGGCACCTCGACAGTGGCCGGGCGGGGTGGACTCCTCACCGACTGCGTCATCGACGGCAACCTGCGGGACGGGGTCAGCATCGGCAACAGCCCCGGCCCGTATACCGTCCGGGGCAACCGGATCAGCGGAAACGGCCAGCACGGCTACCACGCGCGCGACCTCCGGCGCGGGTACCAGGGCCCGGTCCGGGACGTGGTGATCGAGAGCAACGAGTTCTGGGGCAACGGGCTGGACGCCGTCCGCATCGACCACCAGATGACCGACGCCGTGCTGCTCAACAACCGGGTCCGCAACAACGGGCGGCAGTACGCCCGAGCCGCCGGCGGTAAGGGCGAGGCAGTCCGCTACAGCGAACGGAGCCTGGTGGACCGGACCGCCGACTGGCCGCACGACGGGCACCGGGGCAAGATCCTGCGGGTCGGCCGGTCCGTGGCCACTGTGGCCGCCAACAGCGGCGACGAACTCACCCTGGCTCCGGTCCGTCCGGACGCGTTCAGCGCGTGGAGCGGGGACGTGCCGCCGCCGGGCTGCGCGTACGAACTGGACCCCGCCCCCGGGCGGCGGGCCGGCATCACCATCAACGCGCCGTTCGACTCGGCCACCATCCGCGGCAACCGGATCTGGGACAACCACGACAACCCGACCCAGACGCACGGGCTGTGGATCACCGAGCGGGGCAGCTGCGTGGACTGCCGGGTCGAGGACAACGACCTGGCCGGCAACGCCGAGGACGGGATGCGGCTGGACACCCCGCCGGTCGGCGGACGCTGGCGCGACAACCACGTCGACAGCGACTGGAGCTGACCGGCCACCATCGGTAGTCCCGGCAAGACCGGGGGGCGCTGAACGACCTGCGACGGCGGCCGGAATGCTCCGGCCGCCGCCGCTGTCACAGTGGAACTGGTCAGCCAGCCAGGCCCGCCACCGGGGTCGGGTCCAGCACCACCGTCGCCGAGGCGGACTGCGGGGGTACGCCCGGGTCGGTCGGCGCGTCGGTGTACTCCGCGACGAACACCGCAGTCAGGTTGTCCGCACCGCTGTGCCCGCCGTCCACGAAGGTGGGGATCGTCCCGGAGCAACCCGTCGAGGTGGAGAGCGGGTGCCCGTGCTCATCATGCCCGAGCACGTAGGTGACCTTCACCCGCGAGCAGTCCACCGGCAGGTCGTCGGTGACCTTCACCTCGTACGCCACCGTCTGCCCGAACTGGAACGGCTGCCCGGCCTCCGGGGTGACGAACTCGACGACCGGCGCGGTCGGCCCGACCACCAGCGGCAGGGTTGCCGAGGCGGAGCGTCCGGTGCGGTCGGTCACCCTCAGCGTCGGCGTGTACGAGCCGTTCTCCGGGAACGTCCAGGTCGCGTTCGGGTTGGTGCTGTCCACCGAACCGTCCGCGTTGAAGTCCCACGCGTAGCTCAGCTTGTCACCGTCCGGGTCGGTCGTGCCGGCGCTGGAGAAAGACACGGTCAGCGGGGCCTGCCCGACGGTCGGCGTGCCGCTGATCTTCGGGATCGGCGTCCGGTTGCCCCGGACGAAGTCGATCCGGGACAGCTGGGCGTCCGGGTTCTCGGCGAAGTAACCGTCGCCGTACTCCAGGACGTAGAGCGCGCCGTCCGGGCCGAACTCCATGTCCATCGGGTTGTCCACCACCAGCGACGGCGCCACCGGGCGGATGTCGTCGACGTCGCCATCCTCGTCGAGGCGGAACTCCTTGATGTAGTCACGGGTCCACTCGTAGAACAGCGGCACCCCGTCGTAGTACGCCGGCCAGCGGGTACGCGACGTGCTGGTCCCGTCGTACTCGTAGGCCGGGCCGCCCATCGGAGCGATGCCGCCGGTGCCCAACTGCGGGAACTCGGCCGAGGCGGCGGCTGCGTACCAGACCTCCGGCTGCTCGACCGGCGGCAGCACGCGCTTGCCGGTGTTGTGCGGTGAGTCGTTGACCGGGCGCTTGCAGTTGAACTTGGCGCCGGACTCGCCGGTGGCGAAGTCGTAGTCGCGGTAGGCGATCGTCGGCGTCACGCAGTACGGCCAGCCGTAGTTCGCCGGCTTGTCGACGAGCATCCACCGGCCGTGACCGGCCGGGCCGCGCTCCGGGTTCGGGTTGGAGGCGTCCGGCGAGTAGTCGCCGACGTACACGTTGTCGGTACGCCTGTCGACGGCGAACCGGAACGCGTTACGCAGCCCCATCGCGTAGATCTCCGGACGGGTCTGCGCCGTGCCCGGCTTGAACAGGTTGCCGGCCGGCACCGTGTAACCACCACCGGCCTTCACCTTGATCCGCAGCAGCTTGCCGCGCAGGTCGTTGGTGTTGGCCGCGGTGCGCTGGGCGTCGTACGCCGGGTTGCGGTCGGCCCGCTCGTCGATCGGGACGTAACCGTCGGAGGCGAACGGGTTGGTGTCGTCACCGGTCGACAGGTACAGGTTGCCCTTGCTGTCGAAGTCGATCTGGCCGCCGACGTGACAGCAGATGCCCCGATCGGTCGGCACGTCGATGATCTGCTGCTCGCTGGCGAGGTTCAGCTTCGTCCCGTCCAGCTTGAACCGGGACAGCCGCAGCGCGCCCTTGAACCGCTGCCAGTCCGCCGCGGTGCCGGTCTCCGGCGCGTCCCCCTCGTTGACGCCGGGGGTCGCCGGGTCGTCCACCGGGGTGTCCATCGGCGGCGAGTAGTAGAGGTACACCCACTTGTTCTGGGCGAAGTTCGGGTCGATGGCGACGCCCTGCAACCCCTCCTCGTCGTGCTCGTACACCGGGATGTCGGCGGCGATGGTGTTCAACCCGGTGCGCGGGTCGTGGATGCGGACCTCACCGGTGCGGGAGGTGTGCAGCACCCGCAGGTCGGGCAGGACGGCGAGGCTCATCGGCTCGCCCGGGAAGTCGTTCAGTGTCACTTTCTGGAAGCTGCTGTCCGGCGGCGCGGCCGGCGCTGCGGCCGCTGCCGACGGTGGTACGGCCAGACCGGCCGTCACCAGCAGCAGGGCGGACGCGAATGCGGTCCTTTTCATCAGGTGAGTCCCCCGGGGTGGTTTCAGTACCGAAGTGAAGCGAGATAGTCGAAGCCGACGCGAGCGGTGTCCAGGGCGTCGGCGGGGGAGCGCGGCGGGGTGCCCGCGTCGTCACGCTCCACGATGTACTCCTCGATGCCGGCCTCCCGCTCGTGGGCGAAGATGCGACCGAAATCGATGACGCCGTCGCCGAGGTCGGCGAAGCCACCCTCGACGTCGAGGTCCTTGACGTGCACCTGGCGGATCCGGCCGCGGTTGGCCCGGATCACGTCAACCGGGTCGTGGGCACCCCGCCAGGTCCAGTAGAGATCGAGCTCGAAGTGGACCAGCCGGGGATCGGTCTGCGAACTGAGGATGTCGAACCCGGTCGAGCCGCCGGTCAGCGGCACGAACTCGAGCTGGTGGTTGTGGTAGCCGAAGTCCAACCCCGCGCGTTCGGCGAGCCGACCGGCGCGGTTCAGGTCCCGGGCCAGGGCCCGGTAGACGGCGGGGTCCCGGATCGGCTGACCGCTCGAGTCCCGACCGAAGTACGGGTGGACGATCTTCTTGCAGCCCACCACGTTGGCGTCGGCGAGAGCCTGCTCCCAGGTGGCCGCGTCGAACGGCTGCGGGATGCCGACGTGACCGGAGGTGGACCGCAGCCCGGCCTCGTCGAGCGCGGCCCGGAACTGTGCGGCGGTGCGCCCGACGAAACCGGCGTGCTCCACCCGCCGGTAGCCGATCCGGCGCAGCGCGTCCAGGGTGCCGGGCAGGTCGGCGGCGAGCTGGTCGCGCAGCGTGTAGAGCTGAATGCTGATCCGGTCCACCGGCACCCGACGCCGGCCAGCGGCCTGCCCGGTGGAGGCGGCGGGCGCGGTGGAGGCGGCGGGCGCGGCGACGGCCGGGCCGGCGAGCAGACCGGCGGCGCCGACGGCGGCCGCGGAAACGGTCGCGGCGCGCAGCACTCCACGCCGACTGACCGGCTCGGACGCCGGTGCCGGCTCCGGTCGGTTGAGTTGTTGATCCATGGTGGTGGTCCCTTCCTGACGGCTGGTACGCCGTCGGCGGCGGTCGACCTGACTGCCGTCTGCCGGGCGCGCCGAACAGGCCGGAGGCGGGCTCCGGCTGGACGGTGAGGGACGGCGCGCGGGTGCGGCCCGGACCCATCGGGAGCGGAACGCGGCGACCCGGCAGAGGTGGCGGCAAGTTGATCGACGAATGGGCAACCCTCTATCTAGATCGAGACCTTACCCTTGCCCCCGGACGAAGGCAAAGCTTCGTCGCGTTCGGCAGAAGTTTCGCTTCAACTGACAAAAGTCTGCCCACGAGGTGCGCCACCGGGCGTGACCTTCTACTTCCCACGCCCACCGCACCGCGCGTGGACGTGGACCCGCGCGCCGTGCGGCCCAGCCCGCCCCGGCCCCAGCCCAGTCCTCGGCCTCGGCCTCGGGCCCGGCCCTGGCCCTCGGGCCCGGCCCTGGCCCTGGCCCTGGCCCTGGACCCTCGCCCCGGACCCAGTCCCGGCGCTAGCTGTACTGCCCTGGCCCCAGCCCGGTCCTCGGTCCCGCCCCGCCCCGCCCGGACCCGGCCCGTTCCCGGACCCCGGGTTCCGGCTCCCTGGCCGCAGCCCTGCCTCGGGCCGGTCCGGCGCGTGATCCACTCGGGTTCATGGAAGTCGCGGTATCCCGGTCGTCCTGACGCCGCGACTTCCTTGAACCCGAGTCGATCACGCAACGGGTTGACCGCCGCAAGACCATGAACCGGACAAACGGCGCGTGGCCGGCCTGCGGGCAGGTCCGCATCGAACCCGCCCTCAGGTCCGGCAAGGGCCCGCCCGGCCTTCGGGCCACCTCAGGTCCGGCAAGGGCCCGCCCGGCCTTCGGGCCACCTCAGGTCCGGCAAGGGCCCGCCCGGCCTTCGGGCCACCTCAGGTCCGGCAGGCACCCTCGGGCATTCGGACAGTCGACGTCGCGTCGCTCAAGCGGAGCAGACCGCATGACACGGGTCGGTTGAACCCCTGTTCCGCCAACGGGAACATTGTCGGAAAATGCGCCGGTAAATGCACCGCCGGTTATTGCCGAATGCCGTGAATGGCCTCCTCAAGCGGGCAAGAATGTGTCGGAGGGAAGTCGAAAACGGGGGGACTGAAACATGACGTCTAGGCGGCGATTGACGCTGTTGGCGGTAACCATCGCAGCCGCACCACTCGTCCTGGGTGCGTGCACCGTCGACCGGGGGTCGGCGACCGGCCCGGCCAAGAAGCACGCCGCCCCACCGGAGCTCGCCGTGACACCGGGTGACAAGGCCCGGGACGTCCCGGTCAGCGCCGAGGTGGGCACCGTGGTCAAGGGCGGGCGGGTCACCGGCGTACGCCTCACGGACGACAAGGGCAAGCAGGTTAACGCCGAGCCGCGCGAGGACGGTTCCGGCTGGGTGCCGAGCGCTCCGCTGCAACCGCGTCGGACCTACACGGCCGAGGTGACCGCGACGGGTGACTCCGGCGCCACCACCACCCGCACCACCACGTTCACGACGATGGCCAAATCGACCAAGCCGCAGATCACCAGCACCCTCTATTTCAACGGTAATCGGACGTACGGCACGGCGATGCCGGTAACGGTGGCATTCGACCCGGGAATTCCAAAAGAGGCCAGAGCGGATGTCCAGCGCCGGTTGTTCGTAAAGACCAATCCACCGCAGCCGGGCACCTGGTCGTGGCTTGAGGATGGAAGTCAGGTCTATTACCGGGCGCCCGATTTCTGGAAGCCGGGTACGACCATCAGCGTCCGAGCCGGTCTGGAGGGGCTGCCGATCGGAAAGGACAAGGTCGGTGATGCCGAGCGGACCGCGACCTCCAAGATCGGGCGACAGGTCTCACTGGAGATCGACAACGCCACCAAGCAGATGACAGTGCTGCGCGACGGCAAGCAGGTCCGCCGGATCCCGGTCAGTCTGGGGAAGCCGAGCACGCCGAGTTCCAGCGGCAAGATGGTGATCATGGAGAAGCACGAGCGGGTCACCTTCGACACCCGGGGTGAGCCGAACGGTGGCTACGTGGTCGACGTCGACGACGCCCAGCGCTACACCTGGGGCGGCGAGTTCATCCACTCCGCCCCCTGGTCGGAGGGGGACCAGGGCAACACCAACGTCTCGCACGGTTGCGCGAACGTCTCCGCCACCGCGGCCGACTGGTTGATGGGGGTGACGCAGGTTGGTGACCTGGTCACCGTCAAGGGCACCGAGGTGGAGTTGCAGCCGGGCAACGGCTGGACCGCCTGGAACGTGAGCTGGGACGAGTTCGCCCGGGGCAGCGCCCTGCCGGTGCCGCCCGGGCTCAAGCCCGCACCTGTCGCCCCGGCGCATCCGGGCGCGGTGGCTGGCGGATCGCCCGCCCCGGCGCCGTCGGTCAGCGGCCGCTGAGACACCCTTGCCGCAGCACAGGGCCGGCCCGCCACCACGGCGGACCGGCCCTGTCGCGGTCTGACGCTCGCTGGCGCGGCCGCGACAGGCGTCGGCGGGCGCAGCCAGGGGCGCCGTGGAGCGCTGAGGGCCGGCGGAGGTAAACTCCTCGTCCGTCGTCGTCCGGTACAGGTTGCCGCCCTGGCGATCGCACCGGCGGGACGGTGGACTTCGGCCGTCACCCCAGGGGTACGCGGGCCACCCCCGACCCGGTCAGGCTGCCGAGCCAGAGCTGGTCGCCGTTCTGGCGTACCCCGGTGATCATTGAGTAGTGCCCGCTCGGACCGTGCAGCGTCCGGCGGACCGCGCCCGTGCCGTCGACAAGCGCGACCAGGCCGTAGCGGCGTGGCTGCGGCTGCATCGCGTCGGGCAGCAGGGCGGCGATCTGGCGCAGCCGGGGGTGGGGCAGCAGCCGCTCGGCGATCGGCACCCGGGGGCTGGGCAGCGCGATCCAGTACGTTCCGTCGCCCACCGAGGCGAGGTTGTCCGGATACGCGGGCAGGTCGGCGAGGACCTGCACGTCGCCGCTCAGCTCGACGCGCAGCAGGCGGTGCGTGCTGGTTTCCACGAGCATCAGCGCGGACTCGTCCGGGGTCAGTGCGATCCCGTTGGGGAAGTACAGCCCGTCGGTCACCACCTCGGTGCGGCCGCTGCCCGGGTGGTGGGCCAGCACCTGACCGTTGGGGCGATGCTCCAGCAGGTCCCGCTTCCAGTGTGAGACCGGGAACCGGTCGGAGCTGTCGGTGAAGTAGATGGTGCCGTCACGGCCCACCGTCGCGTTGTTGGCCAGGTGCACCGGTGGTGCCGTTCCGGTCAGTTCACGTACCGCGCCGTCCGGTGTGACCCGCAGCAACCCGCGGTACGCGTCGCAGACCACCAGGGCCTCGCCGGACGGGTCCAGCTCGATGCCGAGCGGACGGCCCCCGGTCTCGGCCAGCAGTTGGGGTGGGGTGCCGGCCGGCGCGTCCACCGGCCACCACCAGAGCCGACCGTCCTCGTCGCCACTGATCACCCGCCCAGCGTCGTCGACCAGCACGTCCTCGGGGCCGACGGCGCCGGCGGGGAGGGGTAGCAGCTCGGCCTGGTCGAGCCGGCGGTCGGTGGGGGCCCACGCTCCGGCCAGCGCCGGAGGGCTGGTCGCCGGCTCGCGGACGGGGCGGATCAGCCGGGGTGGCCGGGGCCGGGGGATCAGCATCGGCCTATTCTCCACCCCGGTCCCGGCCGGCCCCCGGGTTTCGCGCCCGCGTGGCGCGCCGCCCCGGCCCCTGACTCCACCCCGAGAGGGAGATCTGGCACCTCGGGGTATGCCCCTGGGCGTACCCGGAATCACTCCGTGGAGGGGCGAAAGTGTCGGTGGTGGCGGCTAGATTTCTGGGCATGGAAGAGCAGAGCGACCGGCTCGACGTGCAGGTCAGCGTGGGTGACCAGATGGTCCTCGTGCGGGTTGCCGGCGAGGTCGACATCGCCACGGTGGCCGCGTTCCGGTCCGCGCTGTGGTCCGCGCCGGCCCGCCCGGTGCTGCAACTGGAGATGTCGGGGCTGCGGCTGCTCTCCGCCGCTGGCGTTCGCACGCTGCTCGCCGCGCATCTGCGTGTGCGGGCCTGCGGTGGCGAGTTGGTCCTGGTCGACCCGAGCCCGGTGGTGGCCCGGGTGCTGCGCGTCAGCGGGCTGCACCGCGTGATGCCGATTCTGGAGCTGGCCTCGCCGATCGAGGCCGCGCGTCGCCCGGTGGTCGCGACCACCGACCTGCAACTGGCCGCCTGACCCCTGTCGACGAGGTGACCCCCGCCGTCGCACCCGGGCGCGGGGCCGCCGGCGTGGACCGGCGACCCCGACAGTCGGTCAGCTCACGCCGAGCAGGTCGACGACGAAGACAAGCGTCTCGCCCGGCTTGATGACGCCGCCGGCACCCCGGTCGCCGTACCCCAGGTGCGGCGGGATGATCAGGCGGCGGCGACCGCCGACCCGCATGCCGGCGACGCCCTGGTCCCAGCCGGCGATGACCTGACCGCCGCCGAGCGGAAAGTCGAACGCCTCGCCCCGGTCCCAGGACGAGTCGAACTCGCCGCCGCTGGAGTGCGACACGCCGACGTAGTGCACTGTAACCAACTGGCCCGGCTCGGCCTGCGGGCCGTCGCCCACGGTGATGTCCTCGATCACGAGGTCGGCCGGCGGTGCACCCTCGATCGGACCAACCTCGGGCTTGCCCGAACGGGCGCCTGCTGCCTGGGTCATGCGGGGATCTCCTGCCGTGTTGGGTGATGTGTCCGGTCATCGTCGATCCTGCCGGATCACCAGTGGCCGATGTGCGGCGGACCCGCAACCTGCTCCGTGGGCCCGTCCGCCGTCGTGCACCGACGGTCCCGGTGGCGCTGCGCGCCCGGGCGGTGGGACGACGACGCGGCGGGCGTCACCGGTGCTGGTGACGCCCGCCGAGGGGGTGTGCGGTGTTCACCGGAGCCAGGGCGTCCGCTGGACGATCGGCAGCCTCGCCCACATCCGGCCGAGGCCCCAGGTGTCGCCGGCGTTGACGAGCGCCAGGACCGCCAGCACCGCCGCGTAGATCAGGTGGTCGTCCATGAAGGGGTTGTTCTCCGGAGGCAGGACGGCGGTCACGCCGAAGGTCAGGAATCCCTTGGTGGGGCTACCCCCGTTGATCCAGGCGTTCTTCGACTCGGTGGCCATCCCGAGGCCGAACATCTTGTCGATGAAGGCCCAGAGGAAGATCCAGCCGAGCGCCAGCCGGGTGCCGGCCAGGATGTACCGGACGGCCCGCTCGTGAGCGGTGCCGGCCTTCGGAGCGGTGTTCTCGGCGGTGGCCCGCTCGATCGTCGCGATCATGGTCTCCACGTCCCTTCTCAGCTTCGCACCGCGCTTCCCGGTGGCATCTCCAGTGGACGCCCGCGGCGATCTCGGCGGCAGGGCCGACAGACCGCAACGGCCCGGGACGTCTGACCCCCTCACGATCCGGCCCGGCGACCCTGCCGTCGGTCGGCGCCCGGTCGTAGCGTCCGAGATGGACCACGAGAGGGAGGCCGTGATGAGGCCCTGGCAGGTGGGTGACGTGATTCGATCTGCTGCACCGGGTCGAGCGCGCCGGTGAGCCGGCGCTGCGACGGGTCTTCGAGAGCCGCCGTCGGCGTGGCGCCCGGGGCAAGAGTGCGGCCCTGCTGGCCGCCGACCTGATGACCGCGCCGGCAGCCACCACCGATCCGGAGGCGACGCTGTCCGCCGCTGCCCGGCTGATGGACCGCGAGCAGGTCAAACGGCTACCCGTGCTGGACGACCTGGGCCGGCTGGTCGGCATCGTCAGTCGCGCCGACCTGCTGCGGGTGCACCTGCGGTCGGACGCCGAGATTCGGGGGGACGTGGTGCAGGAGGTGCTTCACCGGGTGCTCGCGGTGCGGGATGGACTGGTCACGGTCGAGGTCCGCCACGGTGACGTGACTCTGGCCGGTCGGCTGGACCGCCGCTCCGCCGTCGATCTCGCCGGTTCGCTCGCGGTCAGTGGCGTCGTGCGGGTGACAAACGCGATCGCCTACGACGCCGACGACACGGTCGCCGACCCCGGTCAGGTGATGCCGGTCGCCTGAGCGAGGGCTGCGCCCGTCCAGAGCCTCAGCCGCTGGGGAGCGCACGACCCGACTTCGGTGGACCGCCCGATGCCGGGTCGGGCGTTCACCTAGGCTCGAAAAGGGCCTGCCGGCCTGGTTGACGGGCGGTGCGCGGTGGTCGATGCGGTGGGCCTCGGTGGCTGAGGCGACGGTCGCGGTCCCGCTGTGGGCCTGGGCGGCGGTCGGCGCGGTGATCGCGGTGCTGCTCGCCGTGGACGTGCTCCTGCACCGGGACAACCACGTCATCGAGCTCCGCGAGGCGCTGCTGTGGAGCGCCGTCTGGATCGGCGCGGGCCTGCTGTTCGGGCTGGTCGTCTGGTGGGGCCTCGGCGGCGATTCGGCCATCGCGTACTACTCCGGTTACCTGCTGGAGAAGGCGCTCTCGGTGGACAACGTGTTCGTCTTCGCGCTGCTCTTCGGCTACTTCCAGGTGCCGCCGGGCTACCAGCACAAGGTGCTGTTCTGGGGTGTCGTGGGCGCGCTCGTGTTCCGGCTGCTGTTCATCTTCGCCGGTGCGGAACTGCTGGACCGGCTCACCTGGGCCGGTTTCGTGCTGGGCGCGTTCCTGATCTGGACCGGCTGGCGGCTGGCCGTACGCGGGAAGCCGGACGTCGACCCGGAACGCAACGTCGTGGTCCGGTTGTTTCGGCGGTTGGTGCCGACCGACGCCCGCTACCACGGCGACCGGTTCACCGCCCGGGTGGCCGGCCGGCGGGTGGCGACGTTGCTGCTGGTGGCGCTCGTCGCCATCGAGGCCACCGACGTGGTCTTCGCCATCGACTCGGTGGCGGCGATCCTCGCCATCACCACCAACACCTTCCTGGTCTGGACGGCCACGGCGTTCGCCGTCCTGGGGCTGCGCAGCCTGTACTTCTGCCTCGCCGGCCTGCTACGCCACTTCGGCTACCTGCGCTACGGGCTCGCGCTGCTGTTGGCCTTCGCCGGGCTGAAGCTGATTCTCGCCGAGACGCCGGTCGGCAAGCTGCCGGTCTGGTTGACCCTGGCCGTTGTGGTGCTGACCCTGGCGGTCTCCATCGGCGCCAGCACCCTGGCCGCCCGCCGCAAACCCGCCGGCTGAGCCGCCGGGTGGCGTCTCGACCGTCGGGCTGCGTCTCGACCGTCGGGCTGCGTCTCGACCGCCGGGCGGCGGTCGGGGTCAGCCGACCCGCACCGGCCGGGACAGCTGGTCGGCGAGCAGTGCGGGCGCCTCGGCCAGCGACGGGCCGTACCAGGTGAGGTGCCGGCCGGAGAGCAGGGCGCACGGTACGCCGGAGAACGCCTCCGGTCCGTCGTCGGCGGTGAACCGGTACGGCTCGTCGGGCAGCACCACCAGGTCGGGCTCTCGTTCGCGCAGCTCGGTGAGGGTCGGACGGGGATAGCGTTCGGGGTGCTCGTCGTAGGCGTTGAGCACGCCGAGGCGGCGCAGCACGTCACCGGCGAACGTGTCGCCGCCGAGCACCACCCACGGCCGTCGCCACACCGGCACCACCGCGCGGCGGGTCGACGCCAGTCGGGGTGGCGTGGCCCACGCCCGTCGGGCGGCCCGCAGCCAGGCCGGTTCCGTCGGCGCACCCAGTTCGGTCAGCAGGTCGCCCAGCTCGGTCAACGCGCCGGGAACGGTCCGCGGATACGTGACCCGCACTGGTACGCCGGCCGCCCGCAGCGCCTCCGCGTCGGCCCGGCGGTTCTCCTCCACGTTCAGCAGCACCAGGTCGGGCCGCAGCGCGCGCACCCGGTCCAGATCGGGGTACTTGCTGCCGCCGACCCGGGCCACGTCGAGCCCGGCCGGGTGGCTGCACCAGTCGGTGGCCCCGACCAGCACACCCGGCACTGTCAGCGCCACCGCCTCGGTCAGTGACGGCACCAGCGACACCACCCGCACCGCGTACCTCCGTTCGCCGCCCGTCCCGATCATGCCTGCTCGGGTCGGTGTCGGCTCAGGGGCGGCCGGGGTCGATGCGGGCGGTCACGTCCAGGTGTGCGGGTTGGCAATCGGTCGTCGCCGCGAATCGGCGGACCGCGGCGCGAACGTGCTCGCGTACGCCAGCGGCCGGCGCGGCGGCGGTGAGGTCCACCCGGATCCACACGTCGGGGTGCGGTGGCGGGCCGGTGAGCACCACCCGGGCCCGGCGTACCCCGGGGTTGCTGGTCAGGTCGCGTGCCAGCGCGTCGGCGAGTACGTCGGCGGCCAGCCGGGTCCGGCCCGGCCGGCGTCCAGGGTGGCTCAGGGTGCCGCGCAGCGTGCCGTCCGCACCCCGCAGTTCCCGGGCCAGGAGCCGCTGCCCGGCCAGTGCGAACAGCGTTCCGGCGACGGCCGCGGCCAGGGTGCTCCACGGCGCGGCCATCCGCCAGCTGGTGACCAGTTCGTCGCTGAGCAGCACCGCCGCCGGGTCGGCGCCGGGCAGCGTGCCGAGGCTGGCCGCCAACGCCGCCGCGCCGCCGGCCACCAGCAGCAGCGCGATGACCGTCCACAACAGTCGGTGCTCGGCGTTGGTCACGCCGGCCGCCGCCGGGGCAACAGCCGGACGTCGATCCGGGCGGGACGGGGCGCGGTCAGGCGGTGCAACTCCTGGTGCACGGCGAACTCGATCTCCGCCCGGGCGGCCGGGTCGCCGGTCGCGCGGACCCTGGGACGCCACTGGCCGCCGCGCCGTCGGACCCGGACCCGGGCGCGGCGGACGCCTGGCACCGCGCCGGCGGCGTCCGCGAGCCGCCGCTCCACACAGCGTCGGTGCAGGTACCAGCCGTCGCGGTCGTCGGCACGCAGGCGGACCGGTGTCCAGCGGCGCAGTTGGGCCACGAGGAGGGCCAGACCCAGCAGCAGCGCACCGCCGGCCACGGCCCGGACCCTGGGGTCGCCCCACCGGGTGCCGTTCAGGGCGTCGAACCAGCCGGTGGTGTCCAGCGGCGTCGGGCGGTGCACTGTGAGCAGCAACGCCTGGACGGCCACCGCCGCGCCGCCGATGAGCAGGACGGTGGCCAGCAGCAACGAGGCAACCCGGTTGGCGGCGCGCATCTCAGCCGTCCTCGTGGGCGGCAGTGTCGGCACCCGGCCCGTCGACGCCGGGGACGAGCAGGTCGTCCACGGTGACGGTCACCACCGCCACGCTGAGCCCGGTCTGGGCGGCCACCCGCTCGGCGACCACCGCCCGGACCGTTTCGGCGATCGTCGGCACGCTGTGCCCGTACCAGGTGATCAGATGCAGGTCGAGTCCGACGGACCAATCGTCCAGGCGGACCGCCGCCGGGCGGACGACTGACACGCCCGGCACGAGGCTGGCGGCCCGTACCGCAATCTGTGCGACGTCCGCGGCGTCGCCCGGGCGGTGTTGCGAGCCGGCCGTCCCGGCGGCCAACCCGGTGCTGGGGTTCGTCCCGGTGGACGGGCGGGTCATCACCGGCGTCGCCGAGCGTCGGCGCGGTCGCCCAGACCGGTCACCGCGAGGTCGCCGTCGAGCACCCGGACGACCAGCCAGCCGAGCAGGCCGGCGAGTACGGCGAGGGCGGCCACACCGACGCCGGCGAGCGCCCAGACCGCCACGGCGAGGAACCCGGCGAGGAAGCCGAACTGCTGTCGCGACATGGTCACCTCCGGGCCGGTCGGGTGCCGGCGGTGGGTGGATACACCCGGCGGCCATCCCTGGAACGTCGACGCTGCTGTGATCCCGGTCACATCAGAAGTCGGTGGCCCATGATCGACCACCTAGACTCGGCCCGGCTCGACCGGACCGGCGGATGGATCAGGCAGATGACGAGCATCGGGAGCGGCGACGGCGGCTGGCTGCGGGCGATGCCCGCCGAGGCGGGGCGCAACGCGCTGCTCAGCCGTGACGGCCACCGCGTCCTGTCGGCGCGCCGGCTCAGCGATCTGGTCCAGGGCCGCCCACCCGGCGTGACAGGCAGCCAGTGGACCTCGGCGAGCCGCGCCAGCTTCGACTTCGTGGTCTACGCCGCCGACACCGGCCGCCCGGTCGTCGCCGTGGAGATCGGCCCGGTGCCGCCGGCCGGCTCGGCGGAGCAGCGGGTGGAGCGACTGAAGGACGCTGTCAGCGCCGCCGCCGGCCTGCCCGTGCTGCGGATCGGCTCACCGACGTTGCGGGCCGTCGAGCACGGCCGCCGCCTGGTCGAGTACGTGATCGACGCCCGCGGCTACGCCGCCGGCGGAACTCCCGCCGGCGCGACCGAACCGGCGCCGGTGGGCTTCCGCGACATCCTCGGCCGGCTGCCGGACGGGCGTACCGGGCCGGTCAACGACCTCGGCACGCTGACCCGCGCGGCGGCGGTCGAGGCATACGTGGCCGGGCGGGTGGCCGACCCGATCGTGCGAGGGCTGCACGTGCGCTGGGTGGACGGGCCGGCGCAGGGGTGGAGTTGGGTGCAGGTACGCCCCGACGCGTGCCTCGTCGAGGGGGTCTCGGTGACCGAACACCGTTTCTCCTGCGGCATCGACGCGGCCCGACTGGCCGAGGATCTCGCCACCGTCGCGGTGGGGGAGCGACTGCGGGAGAACGCGGTCGCGGACCTGCTGCCGCGCGCCGAGTGGACCGCGCAGATCGCCGCGCTGAGCCAGCGCCGCCACGAACTGGTCGGCGGGTTCGCCTTCGACCACCTCTGCGCCGACTGACCGGCGCCCGTTTCACCTGCTGATCCCAGCTCCGCACCGGCTCCGTGTCGGGTCGCGGCAATTTCCTGTGCGTCTGTTGAACCTTCCCGGCCGCCGCACCGTACTCCTGCGCGAATGAACAGGATCTCCCCATCCGCGTCCACCGGGCGCGTGAGACGGTGCGGAAAGGGCATCGTCGGCCATCGACGCATTACCGGGTAGGTCACGGCGGCTCCCCGCCGCGGCGTGCCAACTCACATCCGTCGGTCCGCCGAGGGCAGAAATCCACTACCGGATCGAGAAGGAGAGCAATTCGATGCGCAGGTCCACTCGGGCGCGCCGGCCTTCCGGCAACACGCGGAGCAAGCGTCTGCTGGCAGTTGTCGGCACGCTCGCGGTCTTCGGCGGAGTTGTCGCCGTGACTCAGATTTCGTCGGCCCAGGACCGGCGGACAAATAAGCCACGTCCGGCTTCCGGGCAGTGCGTGGAGCCGAGCCCGGGCGCGACCGCGCCGACTGGCGGTGGCTCGACCAGCCGGACTTGGCAGAACGGTCGGTGGGTGCGTAATCACTGGGGTGACGGACAGCAGTCGGTCCCCGAGTGCGAGGACGGCAAGGACGGCACTGTGGGCACCGGCACGGCCGTCGCCTGTCCGGATGTGGCGGCCAAACTGCCGCAGGTGCCGGACCGGGCGCGGGCCGAGGTGGACCGCAACCTCGCCCAGTTGCAAACCCAGATCGCCGAGGCGGACCGCCGACTGGCCGCCGAGGGCAACAAGGGTGAGGCGTTCATCCGCAACGCGATCCTGCAGCCGTTGGCCGGCAAGCGGCGCGCCGTGCTGGACCGGATCACGACCGCCATCGACCGGGTCGGACCTCGGCCGCAGGGCCTCGCGCAGCTCGCCGAGTGCCAGGTGCAGCCCACCGGCAACACGGGCGGCAACAACGGTGGCGGCAGCACGCCCACCACCACCCCCGGTGGCGGCAACAACGGTGGCGGCAACAACGGCGGCGGCAACAACGGCGGCGGCACCGAGCCCGGCGCCGGGCTCGGCGTGCTCGCCAACGACTGCGACGAGAGCCGGCTCCAGCCGCACGACGGTTTCCAGAACGGCAACCGCTGCGTGAGCACCGAGTTCGGTGAGGTCGGCGCGGCGGCCAACAACCCGTCGCTGCTGATCACCCAGTTCCCCGAGCAGGTCGGCCAGAACCAGCCCTTCACCCTGCGGGTCAGCACCCGCAACCTGGTCCGGGACCGCTTCCTGGCCGCCGGTCAGGGTGGCTACTACGTGGAGAGCTCGCTGCTCAACGACCAGGGCCTGGTCCGCGGTCACTTCCACACCGCCTGCCGGATGCTGGACAGCCTGACCGCTCCGCCGGAGCCGCAGGAGGTGCCGGCGTTCTTCGTCGCGACCGAGGACGGCCGCGGTGGCGCCCAGCCCGACGAGGTGACGATCCAGATTCCGGGCCTGCCGGAGTCGGGTACCGCGCAGTGCTCCGTCTGGGCCGGTGACGGCTCGCACCGCCTGCCGATGATGGAGCGGGCCAACCAGACCCCCGCCTTCGACTCGGTGCGCATCGACGTCAACTGAGCTGACGGACCAACGGCGGCCGGCCACCCGGGGCGACAACCCGGGGTGGCCGGCCGCCGCGTCGGAACCGGTGCCCGGACAGACGACGGGGCCCCGCCGTTTCCGGTGGGGCCCCGTCGTCGAGTCTGGTCAGCGGCTCTTGTACGCCTCGACGACCTCGACCGGGATCCGACCCCGCTCGGAAATCTTGTAGCCGTTCTTGACGGCCCATTCCCGGATGGCCCGGTTCTGCTCCCGATCCATTCCCGCGCCGGCGGGTCGCCCCGGCCGTCGGACCGAACGGGCACTCTCCACCGGACCGCGCCCGATCCGCCGACCCGCATTGATGTACGGATCCAGCGCCTTGCGCAGGACGCCGGCATTCTCGTCGGAGACATCGATCGTGTAGGCCACGCCGTCGAGACTGAACTCAACCGTCCGGTCGGCCTTCCCACCGTCGAGGTCGTCGGTCAGGACCGTGATTACTTTTCTCGCCATTGCCGATTACTCCCTGTGTGCGGCGGGATGTGTCCAAAGTCTGACCTATCACCCCGGTAATCCGCAACAATATGCCTTCCATTCATTCGGCGCGTCGCGATTCCGTTACCGAGCAAAACCGTGAATCGGTTCGAGGGCGGGGCTTCATTCGCCGAGGATGCCGCTGTGACCGGCGACGGCGGCCGCCTCGGCCCGGTTCGAGACCCGCAACTTGCGCAGCAACGCGGCGGTCATCCGTTTCACCGTCCGTTCCGAGACGTGCAGTTCTTCGGCGATGTCGACGGTGCTGCGGCCGGCGGCGATCGCCCGCAGCAACCGCCGTTCCTCGCCGTCCAGGTCGACGGGCGCGTAGCGGGTGGGCCGCAGCATGGCGCGCAGCAGTTCGGCCGGCAGCACCGCCCAGCCGTCGAGGATGGCCAGCAGCGGGGGCAGCAACTCCTCCGGTTCGCTGGTCTTGGGCAGGAACCCCTCGGCGCCGGCCCGCAGCGCCTCCACGGCTGGCCCTGGGTCGGCCGAACCCGACATCGCGACCACCCGTACCCGTGGGGTGGTCCGCCGGATCGCCGCCAGCGCCCGGATACCGCCGGGCGGTGGCATGTGCAGATCGACCAGGGCCAGGTCGGGGCAGCAGGTGCTGACCAGCCCCGCCGCCGCGGCGGCGTCGCCGGTCGAGGCGACCACCTCGGCGCGGCCGTCTGTGGTGATCGGGAGCAGCAACTCCAGGCCGCGGACGAAAAGGGGGTGATCGTCCACGACGACGAGTCGCAAGGTGGAGGCTCCCGGCATGTCTGCGCCGTTCCCCACCGGGTACCGATCATGCGGGTTCGCACCGAACGAGGGGAGTCGGGTGGATGCGCGTACGCCACGGTTTGCGGGACCTGCTGCGAGGGTTGCGCCTCATCGAGCCGACACCCGGCGACAGTCGACCCACGGCGGCCGATTCGGATTTGCTGCTGCGGGTGTTGTGTCACGAGTTCCGGACGCCGATCAGCACCCTGACCTCGCTGACCCGCGCGCTCGCCGACGAGCGTCGCGAGCTGACCGGTGCCGACCGGCGGGCGATCAGTGAGCTGGCCCGCGACCAGGCCGCCCACCTGCAGGGCCTGCTGCGCGACGCCACCGCCGGGACCGGCGTGCTGACGCTGCCCCCGCAGTCGGAGCCGGCCGTTCCGCTGGCGGGCCTCATGCGGGAGGCCGCCGCGCTGGTGCCGGCCACCCGTCGGCGGGCGCGGGCCACCCGGCGGGCGGCCTCCAGCCCGGTGCCGGCCGGACGCACTCGACAGGTACTGGTCAACCTGGTGCAGAACGCGTTGCGGCACGGGCCACCGGATGGACAGGTCGGGCTCTACGCCACAGTGCGTGGCCCTGCCCTGAGCATCCTGGTCACCGACGAGGGCCGGGTCGACGATGCGCTGCTGGTCGCGCTGCGGCGTACGGCGCCGGCGGTGGGGATGTCCGGGCTGGGCCTGTGGATCGCCCGGCAGCTCCTCGCGACGGATGGGGGAGCGTTGCGGGCGCACCGGCTACGGCCCCGCGGCGTGGCGCTGGAGGTGCTGCTGCCGATGGCCCGCCCGCTGCTCTGACCCGTCCGGGACACCGGTTGGCCCGCGCGGGTCACCGGGACGGGAACGGCCTCGCTACCTGTTCCCGGTACCGAGGAGGTCGCATGTTCAGCCACGTCAAGGATCTGCAGTTCGAGGCCAAACCGGACGGCCCGGACGCGGCGTTCGCCCGCCGGTTGCAGGAGGTGCTGGGCGGCAAGTGGGGCGAGATGACCGTCGCCAACCAGTACCTCTTCCAGGGGTGGAACTGCCGGCTGCCCGGCAAGTACAAGGACCTGCTGCTCGACGTCGGCACCGAGGAGATGGGCCACGTCGAGATGATCGTCACGATGATCACCCGGCTGTTGGACAGCGCGCCGCTGTCGCTGACCGAGGGGATCGCGGAGGATCCCGGAGGCGCCGCGACCTACGCCGGCGAGAACCCGGCGCACTTCATCCACGGCGGCGGTGGCGCCCTGCCGGCCGACTCCAACGGGGTGCCGTGGAACGGCGCGTTCATCACCGCCAGCGGCAACCTGTTGGCCGACTTCCAGCTCAACGTCACCGCCGAGGCGCAGGGCCGGCTCCAGGTCGCCCGGTTGTTCCACATGACCGACGATCCGGGGGTCAAGCAGATGCTGCGCTTCCTGCTGGCCCGCGACACGATGCACCAGAACATGTGGCTGGCGGCGATCGAGCAGCTCAAGGAGGACGGGCTGGAGGACATGCCGGTGCCGGAGGCGTTCCCGGACCCGGGCGAGCTCACCGAGGAGTACGCCTACACCTACCTGGGTTTCTCCTCGGGCACCGACGCCGCCCAGGGGCGCTGGGCGTCCGGGCCCTCGCCGGACGGCAAGGGCGAGTTCCGGTACGACGACAACCCGCGGGCGAACGCGCCGGAGCCGGTGCTGCCCCCTGGTGACCCCCGCCTCTACGGCACCAACCCGGGGGTGGTCGGCTCGGTGAAGAACACGGTGAAGAGCAAGCTCACCTGAGGTGTCGCGGCGGGTCGCCCGCCGGTCCCGGGCGACCCGCCGGACCGATCGGAGGAGTGGTCTGGGTCACATGCCGGAACAAGGGGAACGCTTTGTTACTTGAGTGAGACACGCTCAACTCAACGCGATAGCAGGTGTTCGATGGCAACTCTTCCGGTACTTCCCCTGACCGACGCCGTGCTGCTGCCCGGCATGGTCATCCCGGTGACCCTCGACCCGACCACCCAGGCCGCGATCGACGCGGCGCGGGCGACCGGCGACCGCAAGCTGCTGGCCGTTCCGCGCATCGACGGCGAGTACGGGCCGGTCGGCGTGGTCGCCACCATCGAAAAGGTCGGCCGGCTGCCCGAGGGTGAGCCCGCCGCCGTCATCCGTGGCCTGTCCCGTGCCCGGATCGGCTCCGGCGTGCCCGGCCCCGGCGCCGCCCTCTGGGTCGAGGCGACCGAACTCGACGAACCCGCCTACGCCGGTCGGGCCCGCGAACTCGCCCGCGAGTACCGCGCCCTGATGACCTCCGTGCTCCAACAGCGGGGCGCCTGGCAGGTCATCGACGCCGTGGAGCGGATGACCGACCTCTCCGAGCTGGCCGACTCGGCCGGCTACGCGCCCTGGCTGACGCTGGAGCAGAAGACCGAACTGCTCGCCGCGCCGGACGTCACCGCCCGGCTGGAGCTGCTGGTCGGCTGGGTGAAGGACTACCTGGCCGAGCAGGAGGTCACCGAGCAGATCAACAGTGACGTCCGCGAGGGGCTGGAGAAGTCCCAGCGCGAGTTCCTGCTCCGCCAGCAGCTCGCCGCGATCCGCAAGGAACTGGGCGAGGACGAGCCGGACGGCTCCGCCGACTACCGGTCCCGGGTCGAGTCCGCCGAGCTGCCGGAGAAGGTACGCGAGGCGGCCATGCGCGAGGTCGGCAAGCTGGAGCGGGCCAGTGACGCCTCCCCGGAGGCGGGCTGGATCCGTACCTGGCTGGACACCGTGCTCGAGATGCCGTGGGGCACGCGTACCGAGGACAACACCGACCTGGCCGCGGCCCGGGCGGTGCTCGACGCCGACCACGCGGGCCTGGCCGACGTGAAGGACCGCATCCTGGAGTACCTGGCGGTGCGCAACCGGCGGGCCGAGCGCAACCTCGGCGTGGTCGGCGGTCGCGGCTCCGGCGCGGTGCTCGCCCTCGCCGGTCCGCCCGGAGTGGGCAAGACCAGCCTCGGCGAGTCGGTGGCGCGGGCGCTCGGACGTAACTTCGTCCGGGTCTCGCTCGGCGGCGTCCGCGACGAGGCGGAGGTCCGCGGGCACCGGCGCACCTACGTGGGGGCGCTGCCCGGTCGGATCGTCCGTGCGCTGCGCGAGGCCGGTTCGATGAACCCGGTCGTGCTCCTCGACGAGGTGGACAAGCTGGCCGCCGGCTACGCCGGTGACCCGGCCGCCGCCCTGCTGGAGGTGCTCGACCCGGCCCAGAACCACACCTTCCGGGATCACTACCTGGAGGTCGACCTCGACCTGTCCGACGTGCTCTTCCTGGCCACCGCCAACGTGGTGGAGTCCATCCCCGGCCCCCTGCTGGACCGGATGGAGTTGGTCACGCTGGACGGGTACACCGAGGACGAGAAGGTCGCCATCGCCCGCGACCACCTGCTGCCCCGGCAGCGGGAGCGGGCCGGGCTGACCGTCGACGAGGTGAGCGTCTCCGACGAGGCTCTCGCGCTGATCGCGGGGGAGTACACCCGGGAGGCCGGTGTCCGGCAGCTCGAGCGTGCCCTGGCCAAGATCCTGCGCAAGGTGGCGGTGACGCTGGCGACGGATCCGACGCCGGTACGCGTCGGCACCGACAACCTCGCCGGCTACCTGGGGCGGCCGAAGTTCACCCCGGAGTCGGCCGAGCGCACCGCCGTTCCTGGCGTGGCCACCGGCCTGGCGGTCACCGGCGCTGGTGGGGACGTGCTCTTCATCGAGGCGACCAGCATGGAGGGCGAGCCGGGGCTGACCCTGACCGGCCAGCTCGGTGACGTGATGAAGGAGTCGGCGCAGATCGCGCTCTCCTACCTGCGCTCCAACGGGCGGCGGTTCGGCATCGACCCGAACGCCCTGGCCGGACGGCGGATCCACGTCCACTTCCCAGCGGGCGCGGTGCCCAAGGACGGCCCGAGCGCCGGCATCACCATGGTCACGGCGCTGGCGTCGTTGGTCACCGGTCGGCCGGTCCGCCCCGAGTTCGGGATGACCGGTGAGGTGACGCTCTCCGGTCGGGTGCTGCCGATCGGTGGGGTGAAGCAGAAGCTGCTCGCCGCGCACCGGGCCGGCCTCACCGAGGTGATCATCCCGGCGCGCAACGAGCCGGACCTGGACGACCTGCCGACCGAGGTGCGCGAGGCGTTGACCGTGCACACCCTGGCCGACGTGGCCGACGTGCTCGCCCTGGCGCTGCGCCCGGCCGACGTGACGACGCTGGACGGTCCGGCGCTCTTCACTGTCTGACGCTCCGACCATCCGGGCCCCCGCCGTCGCACGACGGCGGGGGCCCTTTCGGTACGCGGGGGAGGTCTACTGTCTCGTCTGCGCCGTCAACCACCTCACCGCCGCGAGGCGACCCCCTGGAGGAACCCCCGTGAACGTGGTGCTGTGGATCATTCAGATCCTGCTCGCCGCCATTTTCGCCGGCGTCGGGCTGGCCAAGCTCAGCCAGCCGAAGGAGAAGCTGCGCGACGTGATGCGATGGGTGGACCCGGTCCCGCCGTCACAGGTCAAGGCGCTCGGCGCTGTCGAGTTGCTGGCCGCCGCCGGGCTCGTGCTGCCCGCCCTCACCGGCATCGCCATAGTGCTCACCCCGCTCGCCGCCGTCGGGCTGGTGATCGTCATGATCGGCGCCATCCTGGTGCACCTGCGCGACCGCAGGCAGCAGACCACCCCGGAGGGGCGTCGCACCGAGATCCAGGGCGCTGTCGCCTGCGCGGTGCTGCTGGTGCTCGCCGCAGTGGTGGCCTGGGGCCGCTTCGGCCCGTACCCTCTCTGACCCGCGTCGGGGGCCCCCCGGACCCCCCGGGGCCCCCCCGCGGGGGCCGCGGGGGTCGCCGCCCCGCGCCCCCCGGGCCCGGGCCCTGCGGG
>NZ_JBEXIM010000040.1:0-56500 GCF_040608575.1 Micromonospora sp. NPDC005171
ACAGCGAGTTCCTCGCCAACATGACCTGATCCGCGGGGCCGACACGCCCGAGGGGGCGTTCTGGGGGTGTCGGGCCCGTTCGGGCGTCGCCAGGATCAGCGGTAACCGGCGGTCACCACGCTGGCCTGCACGGCGTTCTCGGTCGCGTCGGACGGATAGCCGGCGACCATCGCCCCCTCGTAGAAGGTGCCGGCGCTCAGGTTCGCGCCGCCGTCGGGCTTGCAGCAGTCACCGCCACTGCCCAGGATGATCGCGCCCTGCTTCTTCATCGGGCTGTATCCCGGCGGGAGCGAGCCGTCGTACAGCGTGTAGAGGCTGCCGACCTGGGCGTCGCTGCCCTTGATGGCGAAGCGGGTCGTGCCGTTGTTCTTGAGCGTCGCGGTGACGAACTTGCTGGTGAACGCGCGTTGGTTCGGGTTCCAGGAGCTGCTGCCGCCCGGGAAGAGACCCCATTCGAGGTCGGCCTGCACCCAGGGTCCGCTGCCGGAGCAGCCGCCGAACCAGCACTGCTTGCTGAAGTTGATGGCGTCCATCGCCCCGGCGGCGTCGGCCTTCCTGGTCGTCTCGCTGTTGCCGTAGTCGAAGCAGCAGCCGCTGTTGACGTGGGTCCCGCTGGTCACCATGTACATGCCCTCGGGCGCCGCGCCGGTCGGGACGCCGGTGAGGTGCCCGTCGCGCCAGTAGCTGTTGCCGGGGTTGATGTAGAGCGAGTACGCCTTCGCGCCGCCCACGGTCAGCGACTCCGAGGTCGCGATCGCCGGCTTGCTCTGCGGCGAGCCCGGCACCACGCTCGACCCCTGGTACCAGAGGTCGTTCCCACGCCCGGACTGGTCGAAGACGACAGTGATCACGCAGGTCGTGCCGGAGCAGAACGAGTCCTGCGTCGCCGCGTTGGCGGTGCCGCCGGTCCCCGTGAGCCCGATGTTGCGGGTCGTGTTGTCCGACGAGCGTCGGACCTGGTAGAGGTTGCCGGCGTACGTCTCGTAGAGCGCCCGCGTGGTGCTGTGCGCCGCGATGCACGGGGTGCCGCCGGAGGCGTAGATGTCGCACGGGCGCGCGCCGGTCGGCGGGTTGGTCGGCGGCGGCGTGGTGGTCGGCGAGGCCCACTGCTGGTTGGCGCCGCCGTTGCAGGCCCAGAGGATGATTTTGGTGCCGTTCGCGGTGGCGGCGCCGTTGGCGTCGAGGCACAGCCCGGACTGCACGCCGGTGATGGTGCCGTTGCTGTTGACGTTCCACTGCTGGTTGTTCTGGCCGTTGCAGTCCCAGATGATCGCCTGGGTGCCGTTCGTGGTGCCCCGGTCGGAGGCGTCCAGGCACTTGTTGCCGTACACCTGGAGTTGCCTGGTCGACGTCCACGTCCAGGTCTGGCCGGCAGTGCCGTTGCAGTCCCAGAGTTGGGTCTGGGTGCCGTTTGTGGTGCTCGAGTTGGGCACTTCGAGGCAGCGGCCGGACGGCGTACCGACGATCGGGGTGCTCTGCCCCGGCACGATGGCGGCCTCGGCGATCGGCGACGGGGCACCGGGGGTGGCGCCGATGCCGACGAGAGCGCCGACCAGCGCAGCCGCCAGGGCGGTCAGACGTCGGGCGCGATGACGTCTCGGGATGAGATCACGGGCTTTGCCTGGCCCGGTGGGGGACGGGGTTCGCACGAGGTGGCTCCTCGGAGTCGTGGAAGCGCGGTGGGGGTGTCGACGCGTCACGAGGGTGGTGGCGGTGGCGAATCGATTCGGAGCGAATCGTATGACCTTTGTTTAATTCATGTCAATGAATGCGGTGGCGAGGTGGCGCGCTGGCCGTTGGGCAGACGGCCAGCGCACCCACCTCCTCAGGGACGCCTACCGCCCCAGGAGCCGCCACGTCTGGTTCAACGGGCTGCCCTGGTTGACCGCCCTGCAGGTCCACTGATGGACCAGCGCGCCGGCCGCCGTGGAGACGGCGTTGACATCGACGCACTTGCCACTGTGCCGGGCGACGAGTTGGTAGTCGTGCGAGTCGTTGCCCGAGTAGGTCACCTTGCGCAGCGTGAACTGCTGGTTGAGACCGTTCAGGCAGGTCCACTGGTGCACGGCCGCGCCGTCGGCGGTGGACACTCCGCTGACGTCGAGGCACTTGCCACTCTGCTGGTTGACCACCGTGTAGGTGTTGGCCACGCCGGCGACCGGGCGGAAGTCCCAGAGCTGCTGGTCACTGCCGTCGCAGTAGTTCTGCTGTTGGACGTTGCCGTCGGCGGTGCTCAGGCCGGGGTTGTTCAGGCACTGCTGGGAGTGTTGGGCCACCGCCACCGACTGGAAGCCGCCGTCCGAGGGGGGCAGCAGCGTGACGGTGTAGGTGTCGTTCTGGTTGGTGTACGGCAGGGTCACTGTGGCGTTGTTGTTGGACACCCCGACCACGCTGTTCGAGACCGTGACCGGCCCCGCCACGGCTCCGCCACCGTCGTGCGGGATGCGCTGGGTGAGCACCCGGACCTGGTTGTTCTGCACGATGCCGCTGGTGGTGTCCAGGCGTTGCAGGTTGACGGTCAGGTTCCCGGTGGTACGACCACCGCCGATCAGCACCTTCGCCACTCCCGCCGTCTTCGTGGCGTACGCGTCGTACGACTGACTGGGGGTCACCGCGACGATCTCCCCGACCTGGGACGCGTAGTAGCGGTAGTTCCACCACTCGCCCTTGGGCTGGTGCTGGCCGGCCGAGTTGCGGATCAGCAGGTTGCCGAGGTCGTTGTGCAGGCTGCCGCCGCTGGCCCAGTTCGCCCGCAGGCCGTCGGCCCGGGCCCGCTCCAGCCGTGCGATGTACCAGGCGCCGTCGGCCGGGTTCTGCTCGTCGGGCGCGCCGTACTCGTTGATCTGGTACGGACGCGGGTGGGCGATGCCGCGCGGGTCGAGGGTGGCGTTGGCGGCGTTGACGTTCGCGACCGGGTCACCGGGCAGCGAGTGCCAGCTGATGATGTCCGGCACCGTGTTGGTCGAGCGGACAAAGTCCAGGTACTGGTTCCAGAAGGCGTGTGTGGTCGACGGTACGCAGGCACAGCTCGGCCCGACGATGAGCTGGCTGGGGAACTCCGCCCGGATGCGCTGGTAGGTCCGGCGCCACAACTCCAGGTACTGGGAGATCGGCCGGTTCCAGAAGATGGTGATGTTGGGTTCGTTCCAGATGTCCCACTGCACCGACAGCCCGGACGCCCGGACGTCGTTGATCAGGCGGGTCAGGAAGTTGTCGTAGTCGGTCCAGTTGCCGTTGTCACCGGGGAAGCGGGAGATCCCGGCCCCGTCGGCGCCCCAGAGGTCGTGCGGCAGGATGATGAACTTCCCGCCGAGGGCGGTGGTCCGACGCGCCTGGGCGAGCGTGGAGTTCCAGCGCCGATCGTAGGTTCCGCCGACCCAGCCACTCCCCGGCAGCTGCGCGCCGCCGGCGCGCATGTACTGGAACTTGACGTCCCGGTAGAAGTGGTCGGCGGGACCGCTGGCGTTCTCGGTCATGCCGTAGATCCAGCCGGAGGCGCGGTAGGTCGGCGCACCGTTTGTGGTGGCGAAGTTGACGCTTATCGACTCGTCTGCGGCCTGGGCGGGGGACGAGACGACGGTGACGGCGGCAGCGGCGGCGAGCAGGCCGACGACGAGTCGGGCCACGAACACACGGGCTCGTCCTGACCTGCTGCGGGACGGGGTTTTCACGGGCGGCTCCTTGGTGGGGCGCGGGGGACGCTCTCCGGAGGGCAGCGCTTGCGAATCGATTCGCACGGATCGTAGGACCGGAGACTGAACCGTGTCAATGAAGTAACGGCGCGATGACGCCCGTGTTGCCCAGCAATCCTCCCCGCGCGGTCAACTGACTCTTGACCCCCGGGTACGGCCAGACCTATCTTCGGGCGAACCGATTCGTCGAATCGATTCGCCTCATGGTTGGACTGGTCCAACCCGCGACGATCACCCCGCACACCCCACCTGACGATCGATTTGAAGTGAGGCAACACATGACCGGACTCAGTCGTCGGCGGCGCCTGGCCGCCGTCGCCGTGATAGCTCTCGCCGCAGTGACAGGCAGCGCCTGCTCGTCGTCTACCGACGGCCCGGCCGACGGCGGCGCCTACCTCGTCTGGGACCCGTACCCGCAGTTCGCCGACGACTCCGAGTGGGTCGCGCTGCTCAAGAAGTGCGGCACCTCCGCGGGGGTGACGGTCGAGCGAACCGGCTACGACACCACCGACCTGACCAACAAGGCGCTGCTCGCCGCCCAGCAGGGAAACTCACCGGACGTGCTGATCGTGGACAACCCGGTCATCTCGACCCTGGCCGAGGCTGGCGCCCTCACCACCACCGACGACAACAAGCTGGACGTCTCCGCCATGGAGAAGAACCTCCTCGGCGCCGGCCAGAGCGACGGCAAGACCTACGGGGTGCCGATCGGGGCGAACACCCTCGCCCTCTACTACAACAAGGATCTGCTCACCGCCGCCGGCGTCGATCCCGCCGCCATCAAGGACTGGACGTCACTGACCGCGGCACTGACCAAGGTCAAGGCCAAGGGCAAGAAGGGCATCACCTTCTCCGCGATCGGCACCGAGGAGGGCAGCTTCCAGTTCCTGCCCTGGTTCTGGGGCTCCGGAGCCCAGCTGACCAGCCTCGACTCACCGCAGGCGGTGGCCGCGCTGACGCTCTGGACCGATTGGCTCAAGCAGGGTCACGCACCGAACTCCGTCATCAACAACACCCAGACCACGAGCTGGCAGGAGTTCGCCACCGGCGACTACGCGTTCGCCGAGAACGGCACCTGGCAACTGGCCAACGCGGAGAAGCTCGGCTTCTCGTACGGCACCATCGCGATCCCGGCCAGCGCGGGCGGGCCGGCCCCGGCGCCCACCGGTGGTGAATTCGTCTCCATTCCGGTGCAGAAGAACACCGGCCGGTACGAGACCTCGCAGAAGCTCGTCGCGTGCCTGACCAACGCCGACAACCTCCTCACCACTGACACCACGCTCTCCTACGTCGCACCCGTCGCCGCCGTCCAGGAGCGACAGGCGACCGCCGACCCCAAGCTCAAGGTCTGGGTGGAGGCGGTCCGGGCAGCCAAGGGCCGCACCGGTGACAACCTCGGCACGAAGTACCCGAAGATCTCCGAGTCCCTGTGGACCGCGGTGCAGTCGGCCCTCAGCGGCGGAAAGTCGCCACAGGCGGCGCTGACCGCCGCGCAGACCGCCGCCACGACCAGGTAAGCGATCCGAACCGACACCATGCCCTCCACTACAGAGACCTCCACCGCCGTACGAGAGCAGGGTGGGGCGGCGACCGCCGCCCCACCCGGGCCTCCCCCGTCCCGTGCCCGCCGGCCCAGCCGATGGTGGGCGTGGGGCTTCCTGGCACCCGTGACCGTCTACCTGGCGGCCTTCTACGCCTACCCGCTCTACCGCAATGTCGAGTTGAGCCTGCGGGAGTACACCGTCCGCTCGTTCGTGCAGGGCGGGGCGCCCTTCGCCGGCCTGGACAACTACCGGACCGTGCTGACCGACCCGGCATTCGGGCCGACGCTGACGCACACAGTGGTCTTCACCGCGGCCTCGCTCGCCTTCCAGTTCACCATCGGCATGGCCCTGGCCCTCTTCTTCCACCAGCACTTCCCGCTGTCGCGCACGTTGCGGGCGCTGATCCTCGTACCGTGGCTGCTGCCACTGATCGTCTCGGCGTCGACCTGGTCGTGGTTGCTCAACAGCGACTCGGGGCTGGTCAACGCGGCGCTCGGCGTCGTCGGGGTCGACCCGGTCAACTGGCTCACCTCGCCGGGCTGGTCGCTCACCTCGGTGATCATCGCGAACGTCTGGATCGGCATTCCGTTCAACCTGGTCGTGCTCTACAGCGGCCTGCAGGCGATCCCGACCGAGATGTACGAGGCGTCCGCGCTCGACGGCGCGACGGGGTGGCAACGGTTCTGGGGGATCACCTTCCCGTTGCTGCGTCCCGTCTCCCTGATCACGCTGCTGCTGGGGCTGATCTACACCCTGAAGGTCTTCGACATCATCTGGATCATGACGAAGGGCGGGCCGACCGGCTCCTCGGCAACGCTCGCCACCTGGTCGTACCGGCTCGGCTTCGGCAACCTGCTGCCCGAGTTCGGCCCGGGCGCGGCCATCGGGAACCTGCTCATCGTGCTGGCCCTGATCGCCGGTCTCCTGTACATCCGGATCGAGCGGAGGCAGCAGCTGCGATGACCACCTCAATGCCTCGGGCCTGGTGGAAGACCGGAGTCGGCCTGGTGCTGACCGGGCTGATGCTCTTCCCCGTCTACTGGATGATCAACGTGTCCTTCACCCGGGACCAGGACATGCGGGCCACTCCCCCACACCTGTTCCCCACCAACGGCACCCTGGACGGCTACCGGGCGGTGTTCGACCAGCAGTTGCCGTACCTCGGCACCAGCTTCCTGGTCGGTATCGGCACTGTGGCGCTGACCGTGGCCCTGGCCGCCCCGGCCGGCTACGCGCTGGCGAAGCTCCGGCCACCCGGCGGGCCGGCGCTGAGCTTCGTGCTGCTGATCGCGCAGATGATCCCGGGGATCATCATGGCGATGGGCTTCTACGCCATCTACCTCACCCTCGGCGTCCTCAACACGCTGCCCGGCCTGATCCTGGCCGACACCACGCTCGCGGTGCCGTTCGCTGTCCTGATCTTCACTGCCTTCATGTCCGGCATCCCCGACGAACTGCTCCAGGCCGCCGTTGTCGACGGCGCAGGTCGACTGCGGACCTTCTGGTCGGTAGTGCTGCCGGTCAGCCGCAACTCGATCGTCACTGTGTCGCTCTTCGCGTTCCTGTGGTCCTGGTCGGACTTCATCTTCGCCTCGACCCTGGCCGGCGGCAGCGACCACCAGCCGATCACCCTCGGCATCTACCACTACATCGGCAACAACAACCAGCAGTGGAACGCCATCATGGCCACCGCCGTCGTCGCCTCGATCCCCGCCGCAGTGCTGCTGGTCCTGGCCCAGCGGTACGTCTCGATGGGCGTGACCGCCGGCGCCGTGAAGGACTGACCATCCGCGGCGGTCCAGGACTGACCACCCGCACCACAGAAAGGCACCCGCCACCCATGACCGTCGCCCCGTCCGGTCCGGAGTTCGGAATCCAGGACATCCCGTTCAGCTACCGAGGATCCTGGTTCAACATCTCCCCGGTGGTAGCCGAGAAGACGTACGCCGACGATCTGCACCTGGTCTCCCACCAGACCGGGCTGCACCCCGTCCTACGGCTCACCCCCGCGGTCGCCGGCACCACTGTCGTCGCCACACCCGCGCTGCTGACCTGGCGCAACGGGGCCGACCGGATCGAGGCCGTCTACGACGGGCCGGACACCCTGCGGATCCGGGGCCACCGGCTCGGCCTGCGCGTGGCCGCTGCCGCGCACACCCTCACCCCGTTCAGCGGCACCTACCTGTACGCCGACCCGGTCGACGGATCACACGTGTTCACCTCGTACGAGACAGGTCGCCGCTATCGGATCACTGTGCTCTCCGGCGCTCTGTCGCGGACCGACGGCACCCAGGCGCTCGGCACCGCCGACCGGTCCCTGGACCTTCCCGGCGACCAGCCCTGGGAGATCGCGATCGAGGAGTACGCCACGGCGCGCCGTCCGTACGCCCGATCCGTCACCTTCGAGCAGTTGTGCCGCGACCGGATCGCGGAGTTCACCGCGTTCGTCGACGCGATCGCGCCCTGGCGCGGTCCGGAGACGCCGGCCGCCGAGCTGGCCGCATACGTCCTGTGGTCGGCCACCGTCGCTCCGGCGGGCTTCGTCACCCGGCCGGCCGTCCTGATGTCCAAGCACTGGATGGACAAGGTGTGGAGCTGGGACCACTGCTTCAACGCGATCGCCCTGGCGGGCGGCGAGCCGGAGCTGGCCTGGCACCAGTTCCAGTTGCCCTTCGACCACCAGGACGAGGCCGGCGCCCTCCCCGACTCGGTCACCCACTCCGAGGTCCTGCACAACTACGTCAAGCCCCCCATCCACGGCTGGGCCCTGCGTCACCTGCGCCGACGCCTTCCTCAGCCACCGGACCGGGCGGCGCTGGCGCAGACGTACGACCGGCTTGCCCGCTGGTCCGAATTCTGGCTGGACGCACGGCGCGCCCCCGGCCACGACCTGCCGCACTACCAGCACGGCAACGACAGCGGCTGGGACAACGCCACCACCTTCGACGACAACCGGGTCCTGGAGACGGCTGACCTCGCCGCGTTCCTGGTCTCGCAGCTCCGTTGCCTCGCCGACCTCGCCACCGAGCTGGGTGAGCCCGCCGCCCGCTGGTCCCGGGAGGCCGACCGGATCCACGGGGCCATGCTGCGCGACCTGTGGGACGGCGAGCGCTTCCGCGCCCGTGAGCCCCGCACCGGGCACCGGCGCGGGAGCCGCAGCCTGCTCGACCTGATGCCGATCGCGCTCGGGGCCGACCTGCCGGCCCCGGTCGCCGCCGCACTGGCGCGCGGCGTCGAAGCCCACCTGACGACGCACGGGCTGGCCACCGAGCCGACCGACTCGACCCACTACCTCGCCGACGGCTACTGGCGGGGTCCGATCTGGGCGCCCTCCACGGTGCTGGTCGAGGACGGCCTGCGCCGGGCCGGGCAGACCAGGATCGCCGACGAGATCAGTCGGCGCTTCCTAGCGCTGTGCGAGAAGTCCGGCTTCGCGGAGAACTTCGACGCCGAGACCGGCACCGGGCTCCGGGACCGTGCCTACACCTGGACCGCCAGCAGCTATCTCATCCTCGCCGCCGCCCAGGAGGAACGGCGGGTCCGGGGCGGGTAGCCGGGTCGGATCAGCGGGCCCGGACCGGGCCGGTGCTGGAACGCAACGAGATGGGCGGACTGTAGAGGCGGTGTCGTGGCACGGCGCCAGGAGCCGCGATGATCTCCAGCAGCAGCGACACCGCCTCGGCGCCCATCTCGACCATCGGCACATCGGCGGCGGTCAACGGCGGGCGGAAGTCCTCCGCCCAGTGCTGCGCGGCGACTCCGGTGACGGAGAAGTCGCGTGGCACTGACAACCCGGCGCCGGTCAACGCGCGCTGCATCCCGGGGAGTGCGGCCTCGTTGATGGTGGCCACCGCCGTGACCTCCGGGTGCGTCGCGAGCAACTGCTCCATACACGCCTCGCCGGAGGCGGTGTCGTCGCCGCTGCAGACCTCCACGCCGGTCAACCCCCGCTCCGCCGCCGCCGCACGGAAGCCGGTCAGCGCGCGATGGCTGGGGCCGTATCCGGCGGCCACCAGCTCGGCGGACCGGTTCACGAGTGCCACGTGCCGGTGCCCCAGGTCGGCCAGGTGCTGCACGCACCGGGCGATCAGCCCGGCGTAGTCGATGTCGATCCAGCTCATCCCGTGCGGCTCGGCGGTCCGGCCGATCGTGACGAATGGCAGGCCAGCCTTGGTCAGCCGGGTCACCCGGTCGTCCGCCAACCGGATCTCCATGAGGACCACACCGTCCACCCGACGCCCGGTGACGATCCGCTCGAACGACCGGTCATGGTCGCCACCGGAGGGGGACAGCAGCACGTCGAGGTCATGGCGGGCGGCGGCCTCGACGACGCTGGCGACGAAGCCCAACTGCATGTCGGTCAACCGCTGGCTCGCCGGCGGGATGACCAGCCCGAGGGTCCGGGTGCGCCCCTCCTTGAGAGCGCGGGCGCTGGCGTTCGGCCGGTAGTCCAACTCGTCGATGACCGACTGGATCCGTTGCCGGGTCGCCTCCGACACGCTGCGTTTTCCGCTGAGCACGTAGGAGACGGTGCTGCGGGACACCCCCGCCCGGCGAGCGATCTCCCCGATGTTCATCAATCGCCCTCGAATCGATTTTTGCCCCGACACGGGGACGCACCTTGCTCCGCTGACCAGCATATCCGTCCTCAGGCTCATCGATCGATGACCAACGCGTGCCACCTAGCGCCAATAGATGGACGCCCATTAATGTCACAGGTATGACGTGTGACGTCAATTACTCCGCCACACCCCACCCCCACCACGCACTGGAAAGGATCTGATGAATGTGAGGAGAAAGCTGGGTCGCCTGGTGGCCGCCGCCGGGACCCTCCTGGTCCTCGTCGTCGGCGCTGGCGTCTACGTGGTCTCGGACGCCCCGGGCGTCGCCCACGCCGCCGGCACGGGTCCGTGTGACATCTACGCCTCCGGCGGCACGCCGTGCGTGGCCGCGCACAGCACCACCCGCGCGCTGTACGGCGCGTACAACGGCCCGCTCTACCAGGTCCGACGATCGTCGGACAACACCACCCGCGACGTCGGCGTGCTCAGTGAGGGCGGCTACGCCAACGCCGCCACCCAGGACACGTTCTGCGCCAACACCACCTGCGTCATCACGATCATCTACGACCAGTCCGGCCGCAACAACCGCCTCACCCAGGCGCCCCCCGGCGGCTTCGCCGGCCCCGCCCCCGGCGGTTGGGACAACCTCGCCGACGCGAAGGCGGCGCCGGTCACCGTCGGCGGGCAGAAGGCGTACGGCGTCTACATCGCCCCCGGCACCGGCTACCGCAACAACAACACGAACGGGGTCGCGACCGGCGACCAGCCCGAGGGCATCTACGCGGTCGTCGACGGCACGCACTACAACCAGTGGTGCTGCTTCGACTACGGCAACGCGCAGACCAACAGCCTCGCCGACGAGCGCGCCATCATGGAGACCGTCTACTTCGGCGCCAACAAGCAGTGGGGCTACGGGGCGGGGGCCGGCCCCTGGATCATGGCCGACCTGGAGTGGGGGCTCTTCTCCGGAGTGAACGCGGGTTACAACAACATCGCGTCCATCAACCACCGCTTCGTCACGGCCATGGTCAAGGGCGAACCGAACCACTGGGCGATCCGAGGCGGGAACGCGCAGTCGGGCAGCCTGACGACCTACTTCGACGGGCCGCGCCCGAACGGCTACCACCCGATGAAGAAGGAAGGGGCCATCCTGCTCGGCATCGGCGGTGACAACAGCATCACCGGCCGCGGCACCTTCTTCGAGGGGGTGCTGACCTCCGGCTACCCGACGGCAGCCACCGAGAACGCCGTCCAGGCCAACATCAACGCCGCCGCCTACGCGCCGGCCGGTGCCGGCAACCCGCAACAGAACGTCCAGGTCGTCGGCGGCCAGTCCGGCCGCTGCATCGACGTACCGAACGGCAGCACCACGAACGGCACCCAGGTCCAACTCTGGGACTGCACCGGCAACACCGCGCAGCGCTGGACCTACACCGCCGCCAAACAACTCCAGGTGTACGGCAACAAGTGCCTCGACGCCAACGGACAGGGCACCGCCAACGGCACCCAGGCCATCATCTGGGACTGCCACGGCGGCACCAACCAGCAGTGGAACCTCAACTCCAACGGCACCATCACAGGCGTCCAGTCGGGGCTCTGCCTCGACGCCAACGGCGCCGCCACCGCCAACGGCACCAAACTCATCCTCTGGGCCTGCAACGGCGGCACCAACCAGCAGTGGTCCACCCGCATCTGACCTGGCGCAACGATCGCTCGGTCGTGCCGCCCCCGCACCGCTGCCGGGGGTGGCACGACCGGCGACCTAGTCGCGCTGGATCACCTTGGCCACCTCGCTCAGATCGTCGTTGAGCTGGTGGTCGCGCCCGGGGAGCAGGTGCAGGTGCGCCTGCGGGATGACTGTCGCGTACCGGTCGGCGTGTGGCGGTGGCGCCGTATCGTCGTGGAGGCCGTGGAACACGTGCACCGGCACCCCGGGCGGCAGTCTCGCGCCGAGGTCGGGCGGCAGCTCGAACTCGTCGCCGGCCCAGCCGCCAGGGCCGACGAACGGCGCGGCGATCAGCACGACCGCCCCGAGCGCCCGCGCGGGTGGTCGCTCGGCGAGCGTGTGGACGAGGAGCGTCCCGCCCACCGAGTGGCCCACGACGACCGCGCCGTCGGCCAGGGCCGCGATCTCCCGCCGGATGGCCGGGCCCCAGTTGGCGTAGCTCGGGTCGGCCTCGTCGGGCATGCGCGGGTAGCGGACCTCGAACCCGTTTCCGAGCTCACCGCGCAAGCTGTCGACCAGCCTGTTGTCCCATTCGTCGTGTACGCCGGCACCGGCGCCCTGGATCAGCAGGAGCTGCGGGATTCCTCTTTTCGCCACGGGGCTGTGTGCCCGGCGCGCGGGTGTGACAAACGGGCCCTTGCCCGGCACCCGGGCCGGGTAGGTTTCGGGGCTGGGCGAACAGCGGGGGTCGCATGGTCAAGGGTTGGCACGGCTGGCTCGGTACGTTCAACGGCGTCGTCCTCATCACGGTGGTCGCCCTGCCGTTGGCCGCGCTGGCGGTGTGGGCCCTGGCCCGCCGCCGCCGTGCTGCCGGCACCACGTCGGCCTGGCGGACGTCGCTGGCCGACGTCGGCATCGTCTACGGCACTGTCCCCTGGGTTTGGATGATCATGTTGCCGGGTGACCAGGCCGGCGCCGTCTCCGGTCGGGTGACAGTGGTGCCGCTGCGCGACCTGCTCACGATCTTCTCCGACGGGGGGCCGCTGACGGCGACGGTCCAGGTGGTCGGCAACCTGCTGGTCTTCGCGGCCCTGGGGTTCTTCGCCCCGCTGCGGTTCCCGGCGCTGGCGTCGGTACCGCGGATCCTGGTCCTCGCGGCCGGCTGCTCGGTCCTGGTCGAGACCGCCCAGTACGTCCTGCGACTGGACCGGGTGTCGTCGGTGGACGACGTCCTGCTCAACGCCGCCGGTGCCGGGCTGGCGGCGCTGGCGTCCCGCCGCTGGTGGCGGGTCACGCCCGACACGCCCACGGATCGCCGACCTCAACCGGCCCCGGCCGCGGGACGATGAGCGCCCGAGACGGTAGCCATGGTGGCCCACGCGCGCGGAGGTCCACCCGATCGACCGCGGACGAAGCGCGGCTGCCACCCGGCTACCATCCGCTGGTGATCGAGGAACTGATCAGGAGAGCGGCGGACGAGGACGACGACGCGATCGAGGAGTTGACCGAGATCGGTGCCGCCGATCCGGCGAGACTGTCGCCGTACCACGGGACCCTGCTCGACCTCGATCTGCTGTGGCCAGCGACGTTGTACCGGGCGGCTAACGCCGACGTGGTCGGCCGGGTCGTCGAGCAGATCGACGGCGGGCGGACGCCGGACCGACTCAACCATCTGCTCCTCATCCTGGCCCACAGCGCGCACCCGCTCGCCGAGCACGCCCTGCGTCGCTGGTCGACACAGCCGCCGCCCGGTGCGGAGGACCTGCACGTGGGTGTGCTGAGCTATGCGGTCGAGGGCGGTTGGACGATCGGCCCGGACGGCAAGCGCCGCGACCTGTGCGCTGACATCGCGTACCGGTGGGTCATGCGGGACGCGCCCGCGCCGGCGGACCGACCCGCCTGCCCCTGGTGCGCGTCACCCCTCTGGGTCGCCGCCGACCTGGACACCACCGACCCCGCGATCCACGCCGCGCTGGCGCACACCGGCTGGTCCGGTCGCCTGGTCATCGAAACGTGCCACTTCTGCGCCTGCTACACGACGTTGTACAGCCGGGTCACACCGTCCGGCGCCACCGAGTGGTGGGCTGACAACACCCGTCCGAGCTACCTGGGCGGTGACGCCGGGCCGGAGAATCCGCCGACGCTGCTCCCGGTTCCTGGGCCGGCCCTAACGAGCCCGTACCAGGCCAGCGCCTGGAATCAGTGTGGCTCGACCCTGGGCGGCCGGCCCGACTGGATCCAGGACGCCGAGCACGCCGACTGCCCCGGCTGCGGGGAGCCGATGGACTACCTGGGTCTGATCGGCGGCGCCGACCTGGACGAGGTCGGCGAGGGCGCCTACTACCTGCACCTGCACCAGCCGTGCGGGTTCGCCGCGGTGAACTACCAACAGAGCTGACCCTTCGATCAGGTCGACGGCTTTGCCAGCCGTTCCAGCCGCTCCAGCCGGGCCAGGCCAGCCCAGCCGCGCTCACGCATCAAGTCCAGCAGTCGCTCCACCCGCGGGTCCGCCTCGACGGCCAGCGCGTCCAGAAGGTCGAACGGTAGATCGTCCTTCCCCACCTCACCGAGGTCGATCTCACCGGAGCGGTACGCCTGCTCGGCGAGGCCGGCCAAGATGTCGGCGGCCTCCACCAGCCGCGCGTCGTCGCCGGTGTCGCTCTCGAAGATCTCCGACAGGATCCGGTAGAGCCGAACGAGCTGCGGGTCGTCGAGCTGCGCGATCTTGCCGGGCATCCATTCGTGGACGCGGTCGGGCCAGCGAGCGGCCATCAGGATCCAGCCATCCCGCTCACCCGCCACCACCCGCTCGGCGACGCCAATGTCCCGGAGCCGGTCGAGGTAGGTGATCACCTCTGGTGGTAGCGCCAGACGATCCCCGGCGGCGAGTTGCGCGATCTGCTTCCGGCTCGCCTCCAGTCGTGCGATCTCGTCGCCCAGTTGCCTGTCGATCTCCTCGACCGCGCCCGCGAAGGTCGACGCGTCGGCCTCCAGCAGCTGACCGATCCGGGACAGCGGCACACCGGCGTTGGCGAGAATCCGGATCCTGATGAGGGACACCACAGCCGCGGCGCCGTACCGCCGGTAGCCCGAGGTGTCCCGCCCGGGCTCCGGCAGCAGGCCGATCTGGTGGTAGTGCCGCACCGCCCGCACCGTGACGCCGACGTACGCAGCGAGTTGACTGATCGTCAGCATGCTCTGATCCTGCCCCTACCTCACCCAGCCCTGGCCGAAACCGGGTCAGGAGATCTTGCGGCGGTAGGTCAGGTTGGCGAACAGGTAGGCCGCCACGAGGATGCCGACGCACCAGGCGAGGGCGGTCCAGATGCCTGACCCGACCGGCTTCTGCGCGAACACGTCTCGGATCGCGTTGACGATGGCGGTCACCGGCTGGTGCTCGGCGAAGGCGCGCACCGGGCCGGGCATCGACGCGGTGGGCACGAAGGCCGAGCTGACGAACGGCAGGAAGATCAACGGGTACGAGAACGCGCTCGCGCCGTCCACGGACTTGGCGGTGAGGCCGGGGATGACGGCGATCCAGGTCAACGCCAGGGTGAACAGCACAAGGATGCCGGCCACGGCGAGCCAGCCCAGCAGGCTCGTGCCGGTGCGGAAGCCCATCAGCAGGGCGACGAGGACGACGACCACCAGCGAGATCTGGTTGGCGACCAGCGAGGTCAGCACGTGTGCCCAGAGCACGGAGGACCGTGCGATCGGCATGGACTGGAACCGTTCGAAGATGCCGCCCTGCATGTCGAGGAAGAGCCGGAAGGCGGTGTACGAGATGCCCGAGGCGATCGTGATGAGCAGGATGCCGGGGAGCAGATAGTTCACGTACGAGTCGGAGCCGGTTTCGATCGCGCCGCCGAAGACGTAGACGAACAGCAGCATGAAGGCGATCGGCATGATCGCTGTCGTGATGATGGTGTCCGGACTGCGGGCGATGTGCCGCAGCGAGCGTCCCAGGAGGACCGCGGTGTCACCGAGGAAGTGCTTGTTCATCGCTGTTCCTTCTCTGCCTTGGCACCAACGAGGGTGAGGAAGACGTCCTCAAGGGTGGGCTGCTTCTCGACGTACTCGACCTCGGCGGGTGGCAGGAGCTGCTTGAGCTCGTTGAGGGTGCCGTTCACGATGATCCGTCCCTCGTGGAGGATCGCGATCCGGTCGGCGAGTTGTTCCGCCTCGTCGAGGTACTGCGTGGTGAGCAGCACCGTCGTCCCACCACTGGCAAGTTCCTTGACCGCCTGCCACACCTCGATGCGCGCCTCCGGGTCCAGCCCGGTGGTCGGCTCGTCGAGGAAGATGACCGGCGGGTTCCCGATCAGGCTCATCGCGATGTCGAGGCGGCGGCGCATGCCACCGGAGTACGTCCGCACCTTCCGGCTGCCCGCCTCGGTCAGCGAGAAGCGCCTCAGCAGGTCGTCGGCGATCGTGCCTGGCTTCTTGAGGTGTCGCAGCCGGGCAACCAGGACCAGATTCTCCCGCCCGGTGAGGATCTCGTCGACCGCCGCGAACTGCCCGGTGAGGCTTATCGACTGCCGTACCTCGGCGGCCTGGGTCGCCACGTCGAAGCCGACGACCCGGGCCGTGCCGCCGTCGGCCCTGAGGAGCGTGGCCAGGATCTTCACCACTGTGGTCTTGCCGGCCCCGTTCGAGCCGAGCAGGGCGAAGATGCTGCCGCGCGCCACGTCGATGTCGACGCCGCGCAGCACCTTCAACTGCTTGAACGACTTCTCCAGGCCGCGCACATGGATCGCGGATTGCCCGGGCTGAGCTGTTGGTTGCGAATTGCTCATGACGGCAGCATGGAGGGTTGACGCAGCGTCAAGGTCAAGCCCGCGTGCCGCCTGCCTCAGTCGGGCTTCGGTCGGGACCGCAGGTGACGCATCTGGGTGTGGCTGAGGTCGTGCGCCCGGGTCATGTGGCGCGTGATCACCTCAACTCCTCGTCGGTGTGGTCGTCGAGGAGTGCCTGCCAGGACTGGCCGAGGTCGTCCCAGACCGCACGTCGTCGTCGACCGGGTAGACCTCCGCACCGCACGCGCTCCGGTCGGAAGCCTCGCGACGGTCCCGGCAGGCCCGGCGACGCGTGAGCGACCCTGATTCTTCACTCCGATGTCACCGCCCGATCCCACGGGTGACGCGTCGCTGTCCGCCCGAAGGGGTTGGCTGCCAGTCGTCGCACTTGCCTTGACCAGGAGCTGATCCACGTGCCTTCCTCTCGTCGTACCTTCCTCGCCAGCGGCGCCGCCGCCGGCGTCGGCCTTGCCGTCGCGGGCGGCCTGCCGTCCCTGGCCCAGGCCAGCCCGGCCCGGCCGCACCCGCCGGTGAAGCCCGGTAACGTGCCCTTCCCGCCGCTCGTGGACGACCCCAGGGGAATCCTGGCCCTGCCCAAGGGCTTCAGCTACACCGTGGTCACCCGGACCGGTGTCACCAAGCTCGACCGCGGCCAGGGCACCACCCCGTCGGACCACGACGGCATGGCTGTCTACGACGCCGGCCACGGTCGGTACACCCTGATCCAGAACCACGAGATCGACCCGGGCGCCGAGTTCGGTGTACCCCACGTCAAGGGGACGGTCTACGACGCGGGCGCCGTCGACGCCGGCGGTTGCACCGTGATCAAGACCGACCTCGCGGGCCGCAACCTGGGTGAGTTCGTGGCGCTCTCCGGCACCATCTCCAACTGCGCCGGCGGGCCGACCCCCTGGGGCACCTGGCTCACCTGCGAGGAGACCGAGGACCGGGCCGGCGACAAGTGGGAAGAGGGCGGCCGGTCCGGCGTCTACCAGAAGGACCACGGCTACGTTTTCGAGGTGTGGGCCGACGGCAGCGCCGACCCGAAGCCGATCAAGTGCCTGGGCCGCTACTCCCACGAGGCCCTGGCCGTCGACAAGGACCGCACTCGGATCTACCTCTCCGAGGACGCCGACGAGCCCAACGGTCTCTTCTACCGCTGGACGGCGCCAAACGGCGTCAAGCTGGGCCCGGGCGTGCTCACCCGCCTCGCACCGAACGCCGGTGTCCTCGCCGCGATGCAGATCATCATGGATGACGGTTCGGTGCTGCCGGACGTCGCGTACCTGACCTCCGCGCAGCTGGGCCGCCCCTTCCCGGTCCGCTGGATCGAGGTGCCGGACCGCGACGCGCGCACCAAGTCGGTGCGCGAGCAGTTCGCCGACGGCCAGGTCACCCGCGGTCGCAAGTTCGAAGGCGTGTGGGCCACCGACGAGGGCGTGTACGTGGTCAACTCGTACGCCTGGGACGAGGGTGACCTGCCGGCGGACGCGACGCCGCACGACGGAATGGTGTGGTTCTACAACTACAAGAACCAGACCATCCAGCTGGTGACGTACTTCCCGCACCAGACCCAGTCCGAGGAGGGTGCGGCGGTCAAGTACACCGACCTCACCTTCGACGGCCCGGACAACGTGACGGTCACCCCGTGGGGAAGCCTCGTGCTCGCCGAGGACGGCACTGGCGCCTCGCACGTGCTCAGCACGATCCCCGGTGGGCCCACGTACGCGATCGCCCGCAACCAGCTCAACGACTCGGAGTTCTGCGGGCCGACCTTCAGCGCGGACGGCAAGGTGCTCTTCGTCAACATGCAGGACCCGGGCCTCACCCTGGCCATCACCGGCCCGTGGGAGAAGTACCTGGGCTGAGCGAGCCCGAAGGTGGGGGGCCGGGCGACCTCGCCTGGCCCCCACCAGGCTCGGCCGCGGTCAGGAGACGCGCGGCAACGCCAGCCAGTCCTGCCAGGCGATGTCACGGCCCAGATAGCGGGGCTGGCGGAACGGCCAGTCCACGGCGATCCACCGCGGCACCAGCGCGTCGACAGCGGTCTCGACCTCGCTGCCCACCAGGTCGTCCACCACCCACCAGCAGACCTCACCGTCGGAGCCGGTGCGCTCCGGCGGGTCGATGTACACGCAGCCGAGGATCGCCGTCTCCCCCTCGTCCAGCAACGCGTAGTTGAACGACTGGTGCGCGGCTATCTCCTTCTCGTGCCGCAGCAGGTCGACGCGGTCCTCTTCGTAGGTCATCGTCGCGCTGGGCCACGCCCAGGCTGGGCCGAAGATCTCCCACAGGCGCTCGCGGGAACCCATCACGGCGGGGTAGTCGAGCGGGGTGTCCGCCTCGCGGATCGGCCGCAGATGCAGCGTGGTGTCGGGCACCGGAACGTAAACGGGGTGGACGAACTCATCGGGCAGCCAGGTCATGAGGGCCGAGGCTACCGCCGACAGACGCCCGGTCACCTAGGCGAGACAGAACTCGTTGCCCTCGACGTCCTGCATGTTGAGGCACGACTCGTTCACACCGTCCGCGAGCAACAGCTGCCCGCGTACCGCGCCGAGCCGGATCAGTCGCGCGCACTCGGCCTCAAGGGCGGCCAGGCGCTCGTCGCCCACCAGCCCGGTGCCGACCCGCACGTCGAGGTGCAACCGGTTCTTGACGACCTTGCCCTCGGGCACCCGCTGGAAATACAGTCGCGGGCCCACCCCCGACGGGTCACTGCACGCGAACCACGCACCCCGTTCCTCGGGCGGCTGCTCGCGACTGAAGTCGTCCCAGCTGGCGAACCCCTCCGGCAGCGGCGGCGGGACGTACCCCAGGGCCTCGCACCAGAAACGACCGACGCGCTCAGGATCGACGCAGTCGAAGGTGACCTGAACCTGCTTGACCGACATCCCCTCACCCTATGGGTCGTGCCGCCGCTGATCTCCGTACCCCCTGGTCGTCGCCCAGTGCGTGTAGCCACCCACAGACTTGACCCGATCACTCGTCATGGTGTGGCGTCTGCCCGAGGCGCCGGTCCCGCAGACCGGCGGTGATCCAGGACGGGCCCGCAGGGATCTCACTCCACCTTGGTGAGGAGCGGTTTGCCCTTCTCGACGACGTACGTGGCCAATTCGACAGCGATACCGTCGCCGACATTGCGTGCCTGGTGGTGCACACCGTAGGGGACGGTCAGCGCGTCACCGGGGTTGCACACCTTGGGCGGCTGCCCCTCAAGCCGATATTCCAGCGTTCCTTGCAGCACGCAGATGATTTCCTCGCCAGGGTGGAGATGCTTGAACGGCGGAGAATCCGGCGTGAACTCCACCCGGGCCTGAATGACCTCCCGGCCGGGAATGCTCAGGTCGTGCCGTTGCAGATCGATCCGCCACAGCCCCGGTGCCGACTCCACAGCTGTGGGGCTGATCCCCTCGGGTCGATCCGTGCTGCTCATGACGGCCTCCTGTAAGCCGTCGGGCCGACGGCCACCACTCGGATTGGTGCATCTCCGTCGAGGATAGGTAGCCGCAGGCGATCAGGGGTGCGGATGCCGACACGGGCGGCCGATTCCGCGAAGCCGGCCGGTTTCCGGCACCTCGGCAGCAACGATGATCGTCACCGGTACGAGGTGCTCTCGGCGCCCCTTCGCGACCGACCCAGACGGGGTAGCCCGATCCCCCAGCGGCCTGCGCCAGCTGAGCTCACCGACGTCCCAGCAGCCCTCGTTCGGTCAGGTGGGCGCGCAACGTCTCGGCGTCCCCGGCGGACATCAGCCAGCGCGGGATCACGGTCGCCGGCATCCGGCCGACGTACACGACCCAGAAATCTCCGACGTCTCTCACCTGGTCGACCCCGTCCCACGCGATGCCACCGGACTCGGAGCCGCTGCGCATCATGATGTTGTCATCGGTGATGTCGTAGGCGCCCTCGACGGCGTAGCGACCGGAGCGGCGTCGGGCGCGCGCCAGCACCCACGGCCGGTAGAGCATCGACAGCACGCCGGCAACCACCAGCGCGGTCCACAGCGGCGAACTCCGCTCGCCCCACCCGAACCCTCGCGAGACGACGAGGCCGATGACCCCGACCGCCGCCAGGCCCGCTCCGATGTAGCCGAATCTGCGTAGCCGAACGCTGCCGAGCGCGGCGGCCACCCGGCCCGGGTAGGCGGGATCGGCGGGGACCTCAAAGCGGATGTGCACGCCAGAACGATAGTGCTCTCGTCCGCCCCTGATAGCGGCTTACCGCCGCCCCGCCGGACGAGGACATGCCGGGCCGCGCCGTCGCGCCTGGTCAGGATAGACCAGACACTGACACTTTTCGTTACGCCAGTGATAGATGATGACGTGGACTCCCACGCTTTGCAGCTCGGTGGCGAACGTTTCCGCCTCCGGGCAATGGCTGCCAGGGCCTCATCATCGAGGTGCGTGACGTTCAGGCCAGGGGAGATCCGGCGACCGGGTCGAGCAGCAGTTCCTCGACGTTGACGATGTCGCTGACGTCGAAGCCGTGCATGTCCGCCGCCAGTTCGGGGCTCGCCAGGTAAGCGGTGGTGAATTCGGCGGGGTCGGTGCCCTCCCGGAACGAGAGCAGGGCGATCAAGCGGTGCGCGCCGGCCTGGTGATCGGTCCAGAAGCCGTGCACGGTGACGCCGAACGAGGGCATGCTGGTGAGATGCCGCGGCCAGTGCACGGTGGCGTACTGCTGGAGCGCTTCTGTCGTGCGCAGGGTGTAGATCCTTATCTGATACATGATCGGATTCCGTTCGGGTGTGGGGTCAGTTGAGGATGCTCAGGCCAGGGTCAGGACAGCCGCGCCCTGCAGCACTGCCCGCAGAACGATGGTGCTGTCGCAGTTCCGTTGCAGGGCGCGGGCATCAGCCGGGGTTCGTGGGCGTCGGCGGCCGCGGTGAGCGTGCGGTTGATCGGTGTTAATCCGCAGGTGGAGGGAAGGCCGCACGACAAGCACCACCAAGGTGGCTGCGGCGGGTGGCCGCCTTGGTGGTGCGGCCGGCCACCGCGGAGATTTTGACGCATACTCGGCGCCGCGCGGTAGAGCTACGCCCCTGTGGCGGCTGTCTTGGCGGCCTCGATTGCCGAGTTGAAGTCGGGGTTGGCCCCGATTTGAGCGAGCAGCACATTCGCTGCGTTGTAACAGTCGAACCTTTCGATTTTTCCGTCACGGAGATGCCAGAGATCCGCCGTTGGCACGTCGATCCGGTTACCGGTCGGCGGAATTTCGCCGACTGGGGTCGGGAACCTGCCGAGATGCGTTCCCTGAATTCGGAGTTCGACGGCAACGACATCACCAAGCGCATGCACTTCGAGTAGCTCACGGTGGACGTCGGGAAAAACGCTGGCGAAGCCCGTCAGCGCCTGAGGAATCTGGTCCCCGCGGAAGGTTTGCGAATTCGGCACGTCGTTGAACGCCCCGTCCTCGGTGAACAAGGCGCGAAAACCGTCTCCATCGAGGACGTTCCCTTCCGACAGCCGGTATGCCTCGCGAACAACCTCTTCGTTACTTTTCACTTCTGCTCTTCCTTGATGCTTGGTGTCTACAGGAAATGAGTTGCTGCCGTCCGGCAGGAGTCAAGTGGCGACGCCGTCTCCCAGGTCGACGACGCCTCCGTCGTGGTCTCACTGATGCGCGCCCAACCAAGCTAGCAGGTTTTTGACCGGACGGTCAACAACGTAAGCTTGCTCACATGCCTCGTCCCCGCAAGTTCCTCGAAAGCGATGTCGTCAGCAGCGCTAGTGGGGTGTTCGCCGTGCACGGCCTTGCCGCTGCGACACTGGATGACCTGGTACGGGCGACCGGTCTGGGGAAACAGAGCTTGTACAACGCGTTCGGCGGGAAGCGGGAATTGTTTCTCCGGGCGCTCTCCGAGGATCGGGAGGTCATCGGCCATTTGCGGACGTCGGCGCGCCACCCGCTTCGGCTACGGTCCGTGATGCGCGCCGGCCGCGGCCGGCGCGCGGAGGGAGAACTCGCCCCGAACGAATACGCGAGTCTGCCAGTTGATCGAGTCGCTCGGCGGGTCGGTGCCCCGGCACCGGCCCACCGGCGGTGCGCGACGGCCCGACGGATAGGGAACACTGGCGGGCATGTCTGATCTGAGCGATGCGAAGGCCGCGCTGCACGCCTACCTGCGGGAGAACCGCGAAGACCTCATCTGGAAGCTCGACGGGCTCAGCGAACGCGAAGTCAGACTGCCCCGCACGGCGACCGGCAACAACCTGCTGGGCCTTCTCAAGCATTGCCTCAATGTCGAAGCCGGCTACTTCGGGCCGACCTTCGGCCGCGAATTCCCGACGCCTGACGAGCTGGTCCCGATGGCGGCGTTCGACGATGACCCCCAGGCCGACTGGTACGCCGGGGAAGACGAGACGAAGGACGGCCTGATCGACCTGTATCGCCGGGTCGGCGCGTTCGCCGACCAGACGATCGACCAGCTGCCGCTCGACGCGCCGGGGCAGGTGCCGTGGTGGCGGCCAGGTGGGCAGGACGTGACGCTACAGCGGATCATCATCCACGTGACCTGCGATATCGCCCGTCACGCCGGGCACGCCGACATCATGCGCGAACAGCACGACGCGGCGATCGGCCTTCGGCGGGACAACACCAACGTTCCCAACGACTACGACTGGCCGGCATACGTCAGCAAGCTGACGAAGCTGGCCGACTACTTCGCATGATCGGGAAAGCTGTCGGCGTGCCAGACGACCTCAACCAGATCGAGGCGGCGTTCCTGGGCACGCCACTGGCCGGCCTGCCGATCGGGCCCGGCCCGTCGGGCACCATCCTCGTCGCCGACGTCGACCCCGGCCGTCTGCACGAGGTCTGGCAGGCCGCCGAGGCGCTGGCGCCGGTCATCGGACGCCGGCCCGTCATGGTCACCGACGACTTCGACGACGCGTTGACGATCCGGCCCGAGCCGACGTCGGGTCCGTCGGAGTCGGAGCTGCGCGCGTTCGCCGAGGCGGCGGCGTCTTCCGAACCGTGGCTGACCCTGCGCCACTACAGCGAGGACCAGCAGGTCGACGAGGACGAGTACGAGTTCTGTGCGCGTGGCACCACCGGCATCGACCTGACCGCCCTGGTGTCGGATGTGGTGCTGCCGACGCCGCTCCCGGCGCTGCAGCGGGCGCTGTACGACCGACTGCTCGCCGACGCCGACCTGCACCACCGGGTGCTCGAACGCGTGCGGCTCGTGACGCGGACCGACTACTGGTACACGCCGGACAGCGTCCTGCTCATGTTGCTGCCCACCAGCGACGTCCGCAGCTCGGCGTACTGGGTGGACTTCTACGGTGCGCTCACCCGGGAGGATCGGCAGATGGTCGGCGAGGTGCTGGCGCAGTGGCGGCACCGGTGGGACGCCCGCCTGGTCGCGTCCTGGGGCACCATGCTGCAGTTTCAGGTGGGGCGTCGCCCAACGTCCACAACCGGCCCTGACCGACCGACGACGCGGCCCTCGTCGCCGCGCCCCGGCACGCGGCGGGCGCGACGGGTTACACCAGCGGATACCTCGCTATCGTGGTTGCTCGGTCGCCGACCTCGCCGTCTGCGTGACTCCTTCCTGCCGCAGTTCGAGGCGGTAACGCTTGTCGTCGGCCCGCAGGAACCGGACCTCCAGATCGAGGCCCGGGTGCCGGTAGCTGCCGTCCGGGTCCGCCAGGAGGACAACCGGTTGCTGGGCAGCCGCGGCGAAGGTCAGCTGGTCGTCGGTGACCGCGATGTCGATCGGGTAGTCGTCGCGCAGGAGGTACCGGCCCGTGACGTCGGCAGGCGGCGCGGGGGTGATCCTCGTGGTGGCGTACCGACGGTCCGCGGCGGCGCGGATGCTGACCAGCAACTCCCAGCCGTCCTCGGAGTTGGTCATCGCCGCGACCGCGGTGCCGCTGTCGGGCCACACGTAGGAGAAGCAGGTGTAGCCGACGTTCAACCCGGTGTGCCCGAAACGCCGACGCCCGGGCTGGTCGTGCAGCTCAGTGCCGAGACCGTAGCTGCCGCCGGGCATCTGCGGTGTCCACATCTGGGTGGCCAGGTCGCGGTCGAGCAGCTTCGAACCTCCCGCGACTGCTCGGGCGACTTCAAGGTCGAGCCGGAGCAGGTCGGTCGGGGTGCTCCACAGTCCAGCCGCAGCCAGCTCCGGCTGTGTTCGCCAGCCGCCGGGGACCGTGGTGCCGCCGCCGTGGTGCCCGTACGCCACCTGATCCGGTCGCTGGTACGGAAACTGCTGGTTGAAGCTGCTGTCGGCCATGGCCACCGGCTCCAGCACCAGAGTGCGCAGGAGATCCTCGAACGGGGTCCCGGTCGCGTCCACCATCAGCTGCTGGAGCACCGAGTAGTGGCTGCCCGAGTACCGGAAACGGCTACTTGGCAGCAGTGTCGGCCGAACCGGTGGCGTTGTCGTCGCGCCGCTGCCGTCCAGGACCTGCAACAGCGACGGGGCACGCTCGCTGGCGTAGCCGCGGTACCAGGTGTCGGACAGCCCGGCAGTGTGCGCCAGCAGTTGTCGTACCGTCACTCCCTGATGGTTGTCGCGTCCGGGTAGGTGCCACGAGGTGAGGTACTCGCCGATGTCGGCGTCGAGATCCAGGACACCGGCCTGGACCAGCAGCAGTGCGCCGAACGCCGCGACATGCTTACTGATCGAACAGGCCGCGAAGGCGGTGCTCGGGGTGACCGGCGTCGACGTCCCGGCAGCCAGAACGCCAAACCCCGTCGCCCGGACCTGCCCGCTCACGTGGCCGACGGCGATGCTGACCCCCGGCACGTCATAGCTCCGCATCAGCTCGGGCAACGCCACCGTGTCAGGTGAGAGCCGCCCGGACGACACCTGTCGGTCAAGCCGGCCCAGCAACGAGACCCAGTCCTGAGGTAGATCCACGTCCTCCACGACGTGGATTCTCGACCGCACGACCCGGTGGATCAACTCTCGTCAACAGGTGGAGTTCGTGACGGTACGAGAAACCCCGCGGATCAGATCGAGCGGTTCTTCGGTCCAGTGGGAGACGAGGACGAGTTCCCGGGCCGGATCGACCCACAGCAGGTGTCGCCCGCCGTTGCCCCGGGCGCTGCGACCGGTCGCCGGGGCCCCAGGCCACGGCACCTGCTCATCGTTGAGCCACCACAGATAGCCGTACTCCCGTTTGACCGGGCAGGGAGCCCAGGACTGGTCGACCCACTCGGCGCTCAACAGCCGGGCCCCGGCATGGGTCCCTCGGTCCAGGAAGAGCTGCCCGATCAGGGCCAGGTCCCGGGCTGGAACGATCAGTCCCCCGCCCCAGTGCGCGCCGCCGGAGACCACCTCGATCCGACGGCCGTCGAGGTCGACGACGCTCGTCCGGTACCCGTGCCACGACCACCGGTCGGTGGCACCCAGCGGGTCCATGACCCGCTCCCGCAGCACCTCCGGCAGCGACCGGCGAAACAGCACCGTCAGCGCGTACGCGAGCAGGTTCATCCGTACGTCGTTGTAGGCCCAGCCCTGGCCCGCGGGTGTGCCGTGCACCTCGGTGCGCTCGCGGAAGCTCTGCGCGTCAACGCTCGTCGGCTTGCCCCACAGCTCGCCCTCCCACTGGCTCGACTGCTGCAGCAGATGACGCCAGGTGATCTGCTCGTTGTGCGCTCCCCGGAACTCGGGAACGTCAACGACCTGGTGCACCGGCTGGTCCGGCACCAACAGCCCGTCGTCGAAGGCCAGGCCGGCCACCACCGACACGACCGACTTGGTGACGCTGAACGCCATCTCCGGGACGTCCGGGTCGCCCCAGGCCGCGGCCTCCCGACCCCCGACCCGGACAACGCCACTGGCCCCGCTGGCGGCAAGCAGCGGACCGACCACCTCGCGGTGACTCACGTCGGAGACCTGTGCCGCCAGGTAGGTCTCGATGTCGGCGGCGTCTCTCGTCCACCGAGCACCGAGCTCCTGGACGATTCGCTCCAGCCGCTGCTGATCCACCGACAGGTGACCCATGCCCAGCAGTGTCCAACACCCCCGGCCACCGGCAGGGCGCGAGCCCGACCCGCCACCTAGGATCGGGCGACCTCGTACGCCGGACCTGAGGAGCGTCCCGGATGACCCTGCTGGAGCGTCTGCACCTGGCTGGCATGCGTGAGGTCGTCGCGGTGGAGCCGGTGACCGGCGGGCTCGCGGCGCTCGCGGGCATCGCCACCCGCCGGGACGCCCCGCCGGTGTTCGTCAAGGCCTTCGCCGACCCGCCGGCCGACGACGTCTTCGCCGCCGAGGCCGAAGGGCTGGCCGCCCTGCGCGAGCTCGGCGGTGTGGCGACACCCGAGGTGATCCTGGCGGATCGGGACGTACTGGTGTTGTCGGTGTTGCGCCCGAAGCCGCGGAGCGAGGCCTTCTGGGAGCGGTTCGCGCACCTGCTCGCCCACCTGCACCTGAGCACGACCCATCCCCGCTTCGGCTGGCACCACGACAACTGGCTGGGCCGTCGCCGCCAGGTCAACACGTGGAACGACGACGGCTTCGCCTTCTTCGCGGAGCACCGGCTGCTGCGTTGGCTCGACCAGCCCCGCGTCGAGGCGGCGCTCGACGCGGAGGACCGGGCGGCCCTGGAGCGGCTTTGTGACCGGCTGCCCGACCTGCTGCCGGTGCGTCCGGCGTGTCTGACACACGGCGACCTGTGGGCACAGAACATCCTGGCCACCGCGGACGGCGAGCCGGCGTTGATCGACCCGGCAGTGTCGTACCTGTGGGCCGAGGTCGACCTCGCTCACGTGTGGTCCACCTCACCCCCGCCCGAGGCGCGACGGATGTTCGAGGTCTATGCGGAGCTGACCTCGCTCGACGGCGACTGGGAGGCCCGGATGCCGGTCATCCAGCTGCGACAACACCTCGCCGTGCTGGCCCAGTTCGACGACGACTGGGGCGCGGCCGATCAGATCCGCGCTGTCCTGGCCGCGTTCCGGAGGCGGTCCTGACCGGAGGGCCGCGCCGCCGACCGGGGCGACCGACCCGGCCGCGCTGAGCACCGCGAACCCCGCAGCCGGGCCCGCCAGCCGATCCGGTCGACGGCCGCCGAGGCCCGCGCGCGGAGCCGGGGGCGGGCCCTCGATTACCGTGACCCCTGGAATGGGGGTGGGTCATGGCACCGGAGGTGTCGCCGCGAAGGGCCAAGGCCGTGCTCGTCACGCTCTCCCTCGCCGCGTTCGCGTTCATCACGACCGAGCTGTTGCCCGTCGGCCTGTTGACCCGCATCGCACCCGATCTCGACAGGTCCCGCTCGCAGGTGGGACTACTGGTCAGTGGCTACGCCGTGGTGGTGGTGCTGGCGTCTGTGCCGCTGACCCGACTGACCCAACGGATTCCCCGGCGGCAGCTGCTCGGCGTCACGATGCTCCTCTTCGCCGCTGCGAACGCCGCCGCCGCGCTCGCGCAGACGTACGCCGTGCTGGCCGGCTCCCGCCTGGTCACCGCCCTCGCCCAGGCGCTGTTCTGGTCCGTCGCCACGGCGACAGTGATCGGGCCGTTCCCGGTCGCGGTGCGCGGCCGGGCGGTGGCGCTGTTCGCGACCGGGGCGACGCTCGCCCCGGTGCTCGGGGTGCCCCTCGGCACCTGGCTCGGGCAGCAAGCCGGCTGGCGCGCGGCGTTCGCGGTGCTGGCCGGGGTCGGTCTGGCGATCGCCGCCGCGGTGCTGGTCCTCCTCCCGTCCTATCCCCCGGCCGCCGGCGGCGCCGCCCGGGGCACCGCGCCGGACCGGCGGCGCTTTGCCGTCCTGCTGATCGCCACCGCCCTCGGTATCGGCGGCTTCATGACCCTGCAGACCTACGTGACACCGTTCCTGCTCGACGTCAGCGGCTTCGCCGACGCGGTGCTGGCGCCGCTGCTGTTCGTCTCCGGCGCGGCCGGCGTCGTCGGCACCCTGATCGCGGCCCGGACGCTGGACACCCGGCCGATCGCCTCACTGCTGACGCCGCTGAGCATCGGCACGGCCTCGCTGCTCGGGCTGTACGCGCTCGGTGCGCTCAAGCCGGGTGTGATCGCGCTCCTGGCCGGGATCGGCCTCGCGTACGCGGCGTTCGGCTCCGCCGTGCAGAACCGGATGCTGCACCTGGCCCCGGGCAGCACCGACATCGCGTCGGCCGGGGTCAGCACCGCCTTCAACGCCGGCATCGCCGGCGGGTCACTGCTCGGTGGCGCCCTCCTGCCCACCTCGGGGGCACGCCCGCTGGCACTCGCCGGCGGGCTACTGGCGCTGGCCGCCCTCACGCTGCTCGCCGTGGACGCACGTCGCAGCCGAATCGTCGGGCCGGAGCCGACCGTCGCCCGTCCCCCCGGCAGTCCCGCAGTTACGCGCCGGCCTGGTGGCCAGCCGGATTCCGCTGCGGTCGGAAAACCCTCCGGTACGCGCCCGGCGTGACGCCGAGGAGTTGTGCGAACTGGGATCGGAAGTTGCTCGTCGTCGGGAACCCGGTCTGGGCAGCGATCCGGTCGACGGTGTGGTCGGTCGTTTCGAGCAGGTCCTACGCGTGACGAATGCGTACCCCCGACACCCACTGCATGGGGCTCTGCCCTGTCTCGTCGTTGAATCGACGGGTCAGCGTACGCACGCTCATGCCGGCCGCGGCGGCGATGTCCGCGAGGGACGAGACCATCCCGTCCTCCTGGGCCGTTTCGCGTCGAGCGACGCGATGCCCCTCATCCGTCGCGCGCTCGCCAACCCGGCCATCACCGTCGCGGCGTTCTGCGGCGGATCACTCGCCCTCGCGATGGCCGGCCTCCTGGACGGCCGCACCGCGACAACGCACCGGCTCGGCATCGACCTGCTCAACGCCACGGGCGTGAACGCCGTCCGCGCCCGGGTGGTGGACGACGGCGACTTGATCAGTGGCGGCGGCGTCACATCGGTCTCGACGTAGCCCTCTACCTGCTCGAACGTGACTTCGGCGCGCTGACGGCGCACGCGGTGGAGGAGCTGTTCGAGTACGAGCGACGCGGGACCACGTGGCGGCTGCCGCAGACGCGCGTGACCGGCGAACGGGCCAGCGCGTGAGTGCGTATCCGGTCACTGCGGCGGCGAGGCCGGCAAACCCGGCCGTCGCGAAACCACCCGCCGGCACGGAGAGGTCGATGGCCACGCCGACGAGCGGGGCGCCGAGCGCGAAGCCGGCGCTCTGCGCCGACGACTGCAGACCTGTCACTTCACCCCGCACCCCGGGCGGCGCCAGCCGGCTCACCGCGTCGGCCACCGTGCCGAGGGTCGGCGCGGTGAGGAGCCCGCTGCCGAGGACGGCCACGCACAGCCAGGGCCAGTCGTGGGCCAGCCCGGCGGGGATCGTCACGAGCCCGAGCAGACCGAGCAGCAGCCAGGTGGGCAGCGGCCGGGTCAGCGCGCCGTAGAGCAGCCCGCCGACCACGGACGACACGCCGAACACCACGACGACCACGGCGGCCCAGGACACCTGACCGGCTTCCCGCAGCGTGGCGACGATGGCGAGGTCGACGCCGCTGAGCAGGGTGGTCGTGCCGAACGCCATGGTCAGCGCGGCGATCATCCTGGTCCCCAGCCACTGCCGGCGTGGGGGTCGTTCCGCGGCGGCGTCCGCCTCGTCCCGGCCGTACATCGGCGGGTTGAGCACTGCGATACCGAGGCCGCCGGCCAGGATCGCGGCGCCGACCCCCCACGCCACCACGTCGGGGGAGACCGTCGCCGCGCCCAGGATCACCACCGCCGGCCCCACGATGTACGACAACTCGCCCTGCACCGACTCCAGCGCGAACGCGGCCCGGCGCTGCTCCGCCGTCGTCATCGCGGCGATCGCCTGCCTGCCCACCGCCTGCGCCGGCACCATCAGCAGGCCCGCCAGGACGCTGGCGACCAGCAGGGACCCGTACGGCAGGACCGGCACGGCCAGCCAGAACACGCCCTGCGCGGCGACGGTCACCAGCAGGACGAGGCGTAGGCCGCGCGAGTCGATCATGCGGCCGAGCAACGGCCCGCCCAGCGCCACCCCGGCGGTCAGGGCCGCCGCGACCCCACCGGCTGCCGCGTAGCAGTTGCGCAGGCTGGAGGGCGTCGTCGGCAGTCCGCTGCTGCACCGGTCGTCGTCCGGCGTCTCGCCGACCCGGGCGGGCGAAGAACTCCTGCCGTACGCCGAACGCATCCTCTCGCTCTGCGCACAGGCACTCGCCGAAACCGGGCGCGCGCTCACCGGCCACTGTGGCGTCGGGTTGCTCGAAGACCTCGCCGCGTCCCACCTTCCGCAGGCCCTCGCCGACCTTGCCCGGCTGCACCCCGGCGCGACGCTGGAGGTGCTCAGCTGTTCCAACGCCGCCATGCGGGCGGCCTACGACGCGGGCCGCGTCCAACTCGTGCTCGACGCGGTGCCGGACATTCCCGGGCCGCCACGCTGGACGGTGCGCGCCCCGCTGGTCTGGGCGACCGGGCCGGGTGTGGACGTGTCCGCCGATCCGCTGCCGGTGGTGCTGTTCTCCAACCCGTGCTCCTGGCGTACGGCGGTGCTGGACGCGCTGGAGCGGGCCGGTCGGCGCTGGCGGGTGGCCTTCGAGAGCAACAGCCTGGTCGGGGTGCTCGCCGCGGTACGGGCCGGGCTCGGCGTCGCGGCGCTCCTGCCCGCGAACCTCGAACCGGTGATGATCTGCCGCGACCCCGATGCCCTGCCCGTCCTGCCGGACGTCGAGTTCGGGCTCGCCCGGCACCCACGAACCGAGGGTGATCCGCTGATCGACGCCGTGGAGACGGTGCTCCGTCGCATCGTCTGAGCACGGGTCCTCGTCGTCGGGCGGGCGGTCACCCACTCCCCGCGCTGACGACCGCCATCATGATCAGGGTGCGTCGCCGCCGCTGACTCATCAGCGCGAAGCAGGCGGTGAGCACCACCAGCTCCAGCTCGGCCCATTCGCCTGTGACGTCGACGCGGATCGGGCCGCCCAGTCGGCCGGGAAGGCGCACCGCGAGACGGTGCCCGTCGCGTACCAGCTCGCCTCCGCAGCGACCGGGCGACCAGCGGGCCACCCCGCCGGGCCCCGGCACGTGCGACCGGCCCGGGTCGAGCCGCACCGGCACGCCGTGCTCGCCGTGGGCGGTGAAACCGATGCGCCGGCGGCCGGTCGGTTCGACGGTCCACCGGCCGGCGCCGGTGCGGATCTCGCCGCACCGCCACGTCCAGCCGGTGTGCAGCGAGGCGCCCGGCCCGGAGTCGAGGACGAAGATCCCGTCCTGTTTGCGGACGGTCAGCGCGGTCATCGGTTCGCCCCCGCCCGGCGCGGCCGGGGCAGGCCGAGGATGAGGATGACGCCGACGCTCAGGTGCAGCAGCGCGAGGGCCGCCTTCGCTCCCCCGCCGACGCCGCTGGGTGGGCCGACCACGAGCGACAGCAGCAGGACGGCGACCGCAATCGAGGTCCACCAGACGCGGGAGCGGCTGGTGGCGCGTTCCAGCGCCGCGAGCAGCGCCCAACCGGCCAGTGCCGCGACCACTGTGGCCACGATGACAGCGGCCACCGTGATCTGCCGGGTCGAGCTTCCGGACCTGACCGCCAGGTCGACGCCGGCCGCCGAGTGCAGGATCGCGAACTCGGCCACGGCCACCACTGTCGCGCCGGCCGCCACCGCGGCCCGTCCCAGGAGAAGGTTCTTCGTCATGGCCTGAGTCTGCGGACCGGGTCGGGCCGAGCGCGTCGGTCCAGCCGCCGCGGCGGGTACGTCCTCCGGCGGCTCGGCGTACTACCAAAGGAGGTGGTCCGGCCCGCCACCAGCCCAGTAGCGTGCGCGATGTGGATGCGGCGACGTGCGAGGTCAGGCCGACGCGGACGTGGCGTTCCGTCCCGGTGGCCGCTACGACAGTGGCGGTCGGCGTCCTCGTCGCGACCATGCTGTGGTCCGCCACCCGGTCCAGCTCCGCCGGCCTGGTCGGCGTCGACGTCGCGCTGGCGGTGACCGCGTTGGCCCTCGTTCCGGTGGTCCTCCGCCGCCCGCAGATCGGTGGCGTGCTGGCCGGCCTGCTCGTCGCGCTGTCTCCGGTGGCCACGCCGGTGGCCAGCTTCGCGGTGTTGTTCACCGCCCGCAACCGGCCGTTCCGGCAGGCAGCGGCGGTGGCTGCGGTCGGGGTGGCGGGCGAGGCCGCGCAGGCGGTCTGGCGGCCGGTGCCCAGCCTGCCGTACGGGTGGCGGCTGGTGCTGATGACGATCGCGTACGCGGCCCTGCTCGGCTGGGGCACCTGGGCGCAGGCCCGCAACGCCCTACTGGCGGCGCTGCGGGACCGGGCCCGGCGGGCCGAGCAGGAGCAGGAACGACGGGTCGGCGAGGCGCGGGCGGCGGAGCGCAACCGGATCGCGCGGGAGATGCACGACGTGCTGGCGCACCGGCTGTCCCTGCTGGCGGCGGCCGCCGGCGCGATGGAGTACCGGCCGGACGCGCCGCCCGAACGGCTCAGCGCCGCCGCCGGGGTGATCCGGGCCAGCGCACATCACGCCCTCGACGAGCTGCGCGAGGTCATCACCCTGCTGCGCAGCGACGACGCCGAGTCGCCGACCGACGCACCACCCGGGCAGACCCTCGCTGACCTGCCGCGCCTGGTCGACGAGGCACGGGCCGCCGGGCAACAGATCGAGGTCGACGACCCGCTCGGCCCGCCGGTCGAGATCCCTCCGACGGTGGGCCGCACCGCGTACCGGATCGCGCAGGAGGCGTTGACCAACGCCCGCAAGCACGCCGCCGGCCAGCCGGTACGGCTGGTGCTCGGCGGCGCGCCCGGCTCCGGCCTGAGCATCGCGGTGAGCAACCCGACCACGCCCGACAGCGGCGTCACCGGCAGCGCCGGCACCGGCCTGATCGGCCTCGCCGAACGTGCTGAGCTCACCGGCGGCCGGGTCACCCACCACGTCGACGCCGCAGGTCGATTCCACCTCACCGCGTGGCTGCCGTGGCCGATGTGACGGGCCCGATCCGGGTCGTCATCGTCGACGACGACCCTCTGGTGCGGGGAATGCTCACGCTGATGCTCGACGGCGCCGACGGGATCGTCGTCGTGGGCGAGGCCGCCGACGGCGCCACGGCGATCACTGCGGTGGACCGGCACCTGCCCGACGTGGTGCTGATGGACATCAGGATGCCCGGCGTCAACGGCATCACCGCCACCGAACGCCTGCGCCGCCGCCACCGGCCACCCGAGATCATCGTGCTCACCACGTTCGACACCGACGAGCACGTGGTGCGGGCCCTCCGCGCCGGCGCGAGCGGCTTCCTGCTCAAGGACACCCCGCCGGAGCAGATCAGCCAGGCGGTCCGCGCGGTGGCGGCCGGCTACCCGATGCTGTCTCCGGGCGTGACCCGCCGCCTCATGCGGCGGGTCGCGTCCGGGGCCGAGTCCTACGAGCAGGCGCACGAACGACTGGCCCTGCTCACGCCCCGCGAACGCGACGTCGTGCTGGCCATCGGGCAGGGCCGCTCCAACGCCGAGATCGCCAGCGAGCTGCTGATGAGCGTGACCACAGTGAAGGCCCACGTCTCACACATCCTGACCAAGCTGGACCTCGACAACCGTACCCAGATCGCCGTGCTGGCCCACGACGGCCGGCTCCTCTGACCCGGTCTCCGGCGCCCAGCCCGCCGCCGGCAGGACGCCCGACGGCGGGGTCAGGCCAGCAGCGCGGGCAGGAGCAGGAGGGCGAAACGGACCACCCGCCCGCAGAGGCACGCGCCGGCGAACTCCCAGCGTCGAAGACCGGCGGTGCCGGCGGCCAGGCTGACGACGGCCAGCGGTGGAACCCCGACCGCGGCGGAGACCAGCACGGTCGGTAGGGCGGTGCGGCGGCGGGAGAGCCAGCGCCGGATCGGCTCGGTCCACCGTGCGGCCCGAGCCGCCGCGCGACCTGACTTTCCCCGTTTCGCGACCGTCCGGGCCAGCCGTCCCGATCCGCGACGCGCCGACTCGAACAGCAGCAGCTTGCCGGCGGTCTGCCCGAGCGCCAGGGCGACGACGGCTACGAGAGCGTGGCCGGCACGCTGACCGGCCGCTGCGTCGTGCCGTTCTACCTCGACATGATGGGAATCAATGCCGTCAGGCACGGGCAACCGTTGATGACAGCACTTGCCGAAGCGAGCCGAGGTCTCACCCCGGTCCAGGTGACGGCGCTCCTGCGGGACGGCTGGCGTCCACAGGTCATGGGTGCCTGGTAATCGGTGACGGTTGCCGGACCCGAGGTGACCGCCGCCGTCCTCCACGCCCTCGCCACGTCGTGGGTGCCCTCGACGCACCGCCGCTCGCGACAGCCGCCGTTGTTCTGGCCGGCCCCGAGGCCATCGACGCCCTGGAGCGGTACTTCGCCGCGGACCAGGCCGAGCGTTGGGGGGCGAGTGGGATCATCGCCGCCGCAGCGGACCACGTCCGTCGTCATCACCACGTCACCCCCTCGCTCCCAGCGCCAGACAAGACGGACCAGGACACTTTTGCGGCTCTGCTCGGCATCGCACATCGGCTGCAGGCGGCCAGCAGCGGTGACGGTTTCGCACCGTGAGTCAGGGATCGGTGCGTATTAGCCGACGTTGCGGGCCGGCCTGCCAACCTCCGAACAGCGCCCTCGCCACGAAACCGATGAAGAGGGCCGACGTGATGGTCAGCACCACGGCCACGGGAGCGATGTGCTCCGCCTGCCACTCGACATCGCCCGCGGTGATCGTCGCCTGATCGATGCCGAAGATGTCGAACCACGGCAGCAGCGAGGCCGGATACCACAACGGCGCGTACGAATACGGCAGGCCGACACCACCGTCGAGCGTCCAATAACCGGCCCCGTCGTAGATCAACGCACTGTCGACGACGACCGCCACATCGCAGGCAACCACGGCCGCCACGCACAGCAGCACAATGGCACTCTTGCCGTGCCCCCGCCTGGCCAACCTGCTCGACAGGATCGCGCCCGTGCCGAGGAGCGCCGCCCAGACGCCGCCGGTGAGTGCCTCGATCGGCAGATATCCAGTACGCAGTCCGTGCGCAAACAGCACAAGGAGCAGCACCGTCAAGACCCACAGCAGACCGAGCCGCGTGGTCATCGACCGGGTTGAGCCCATGCCGCGAGGCTAACGTAGGCCGTAGGGTTCTGGTATGGCACAACGACTCGTCAGCGTATGGCAACCGTTCTTCCTCGCCAGCGAAAGTCAGGGCGCGGCCATCGACGCCGCGACCGAGTTGGAGGGCCTCGGCTATTCACGAATCTGGTTCTCCGGTGGTTTCGGCGAGAACGTCGCCCCGCGCTTCCGGGAGATCCTGGACGGCACCACGCGCATCGGGGTCGCGTCGGGAATCCTGAGCATCTGGCACTCGTCGCCTCCCGAGGCGGCGGCGTTCGTCCAGGACGCGGAGCGGGCGCATCCCGGCCGGTTCCTGCTCGGTCTCGGCGCCAGCCACGCGGTCCTGGTGGAGGGCAGCGGCACCGACTATCGCAAGCCGTACTCAAGAATGGTGAATTACCTCGACGGCCTCGACGCGGCCGGGGTTTCGCCCGAGCGGCGCATCCTGGCCGCGCTCGGCCCGCGGATGCTCGAACTCTCCCGCGACCGTTCCGCCGGGGCCCACCCGTACTTCGTCCCGGCCGAACACACCGCCGAGGCCCGGACGGCAATCGGGCCCGACCGGCTGCTCGCCCCCGAGGTCGCTGTGGTCCTCGACGCAGACGCCACCACCGCACGCGCCACCGCCCGTCAGTACGCGAGCGGGTACCTCGCACTGCCGAACTACACCAACAACCTGCGGCGATTCGGCTGGACCGACGAGGACTTCGCCGACGGCGGCAGCGACCGCCTCATCGACGCCCTGATCCCCTGGGGCACCGTCGAGCAGGTGACGGCCGGGCTGGAGAAGCACTACCAGGCCGGGGCGGACGAGGTGGCGATCCAGGTGCTCAACGGCGGCGACGCCACGACGTTCCCCGCCGACGCGTTCCGCGCCCTCGCCGCAGCCCTGATCTGACCTTCGGGCGGCCGAGACGACGGTGGGCATGACCGGCTGGTGGCATGATCGAGCCATGCCTGTGGTCGAAGTTGTTCGTGGTGACATCACCAGCGAGGACGTCGACGCCGTCGTGACCGCCGCGAACGAGTCGCTGTTGGGTGGCGGCGGCGTCGACGGGGCGATCCACCGTGCGGCGGGGCCGCGCCTGGCCGAGGCGGGGGCAGCGCTGGCGCCGTGTGAGCCCGGCGACGCGGTCGCCACACCAGCTTTCGACCTGGACCCACCGATACGTCATGTCATTCACACAGTTGGCCCGGTCTGGGAAGGCGGCGGCTACGGAGAGGCTGACGTCCTGGCGTCGTGCTATCGGCGCAGCCTTGAGGTCGCCGATGAGATTGGCGCTCGCAGCGTCGCCTTTCCCGCCATCGCCACTGGCGTATACGGTTTTCCCGCCGACCAGGCAGCGAAGATCGCAATCTCGACCATCAGAGCGGCGCCGACAAGGGTTGAGCGTGTTCGCCTGGTCGCCTTCGACGACGCCACGTGCGAACTGCTGACTGCGGCGCTTCAGGGTTGAGGTTGGTGGGCCGCGACACCGCTCAGGTTCGCCCGATGAGATCGAAGCCGGTCAGGTCGGCCGACACCGCCCAGAGGCGGGCTGCCTCGCTGCTGTCCGTGGGGTTGCCGTCGGTAATGCGGCAGTCCACGCAGTAGTCGCCGCCGTTCGCGTCGAGGTGGGGTGACGTGGCGGCCCAGACCTGGGTCGCCGCGCCTTGCTCGACGGTCTTGAACAGGCCCGGCGCAGGAGTGCCGTCCGCGTCGATCCAGCCGGCGGCGACCATCTCCTCGGCCGCGAGGTGCCGTTGCAGCGGAGTGAGGATCCAGCCGGGGTTGACCGAGAAGGCCCGGACGCGGTGTGTTCTGCCGAGCAGGTCGAGGTGGCGGGCGAACAGGACGTTCGCCAGCTTGGACTGCGTGTACGCCTCCCACTTGTCGTACCCGCGCTCGAACTGCACGTCGTCCCACCGGATACGCCAGGCCGGGTTGCGCCCGGAGGCCACCGAGACGACACGAGCAGTGCCGGCGGCGGTGAGCGCGGGCCACAGCAGATTCGCCAGCGCATAGTGGCCGAGGTGGTTGATCGCGAAGTGCGCCTCCCAGCCGGGGCCGACCCGGGTCTCCGGGCAGGCCATGATGCCGGCGCTCGCGATCAGGATGTCGAGGGCGGGATGGCTGCGGAGAAAGCGGTCGGCGAACGCGTGGACGGAGGCGAGGTCGGCGAGATCGAGCTGGTCGACCTCGACCCTGGCTACGTCGGCGAGTGCCTGCCGCGCCGCGTCCGGCCGAAGTGCCGGGACGACGACCCGGGCCCCGGCCTGGGTGAGCGCGCGGGTCGTGGCGAGACCGAGGCCGGAGTAGCCACCCGTGACGAGGGCAGTCTTGCCAGTGAGGTCGATCCCGGCGAGGACGTCTCCGGCCGTACTGTGGGCACCGAATGTCGTGTGGGTCATGCCGCGGACGCTAGGTGCTAGACCGAGGTCTAGGTCAACGGGCTACTGTCGACGCCATGGCGGACGGCGGCCTGAGCATCGGGCAGGTGGCGCAGCACACCGGCTTGAGTGTGCACACACTGCGGCTCTACGAGCGTGCGGGTTTGTTGGCCAGCGAGGTGCGGCGCGACGGGTCCGGCAGGCGCGTCTACAGCGCCTGGGACGTCGAGTGGCTGGCGAACTGCGTGAAGTTCCGGGCCTCCGGGATGCCGCTCACCACGATCAGCCGCCTGGCCCAACTCGTTCGTGAGGGCAGCGGCAACGAGGCCGAGCGGCTCACGTTGCTCCGCGAACACCGGCGCTCCATCACCGAGCAGCTCATGCGGTTGCACGACTGCCTCGAGCTCATCGACGGCAAGGTGGCCAGTTACGAACAACACCTCGCCACCGGCGCGTCCGGTGACCCCTGGCAACAGCAACCGCCGCCTTCCCCGACGAAGCACACACGTCAGCTGGGCTGACGAAAACGGCCGGCCGGACGGGTTCGCTGGCTCTCCTGGCTGCTCCGGCGACGGGTTGCGGTCCGTGGTTGGTGGGTAGGACCTGAACGATGGGTACGTGGGTAGGCTGCACCGGCGGTGGCCTCAGCCGAGCCCTTCCGCACCACGGCCACCCTCACCGCCGGGTTGCACCATCGGCGTTCCCCGTATCCGCAGACGAGAGGCGAGACCACACCATGACCGCAGTACCAGGCCAACGGTCTACTGCTGCTGCGGGTCCGGCGGCTGCCGAGCAAGCGGCGGAGGAGGACCTGCGGGCGTTGTTCGGGCAGTCCATCGCCGTCTTCGCGTCGCTCGCGGGGCCAGCGCACCTGGTGGAGACGGCCAACCCGGCGTTCTTCGCCACGATCGGCGAAGAACGGGCCCGTGTCGGGGTCGCGCTCGCGGAACTGATGCCTGAGCTGGCCGGTCAGGGATTCATCACTCTCCTGGACCAGGTCTTCCGCACGGGTGAGCCGTACACCGGCCGGGATGTCCGGGTCGTGCTGGGCAGCGGCCCGCAGGCGCGGGAGGCGTTCTTCGACTTCACCTACGAGCCGCGTCGGGACGCCGGCGGCAACGTGACCGGCATTCGCGTGCTGGGCGTGGAGACCACGCAGGTCAAACACGCCCAACGGCTGATGGCGGAACACCGTGCGCTGCTGGAGCAGATCGCCCGCCAGGCACCCCTGAGCGAGGTGCTCGACGGGATGGCCCGCTGCATCGAGAACCTCGCGCCGCAGGAGGTGCTCGTCTCCGTCCTGCTCGCCGATCCCGACGCCCAGCACCTGCGCCACGGCGCCGCGCCGAGCCTGCCCGACTTCTACAACCAGGCCATCGACGGCATCGCGACCGGCGAAGGGGTCGGCTCGTGCGGCACCGCCGCCCACCGGCGGGAACCAGTCATCGTCACCGACATCGCCACCGATCCGTTCTGGGACGACTTCCGAGACCTGGCCGACCAGGCCGGCCTCGCGGCCTGCTGGTCCACGCCGATCCTGGCCCGCGACGGCAGCCTGTTGGGCACGTTTGCGATGTATCACCGCACCCCGCGCGTCCCGCAGGACAGCGACCTCGCCCTCACCCGGCTCTTCGCCGGCACCGCAGCGCTGGCCATCGAACGTCACCACATCGAGCAGGCGAAACTCGCCGCCGAGGCACGCGCCAAGTCAGCCAATGACGAGCTGGCCAGGGTGCTGCGCGTGGAGCGGGAGCTGCGCGCCGAGGCCGAGCGGCGCGCCGCCGCAGCCGCGGCACTCGCCGCCCAGATGCGTGCCGCCGCGGCCGCGCAGGCCGCCGCGCCGCACCCCGAGCACTGCCAGCTCGGCGGCGCCGCCGGGTGCACCGCTCAGGCCGAGATCAAGATCGCCGATTCGTGGGGTGACGCGGCGTGGGGCTGCCCCGCCCACGTCGAGGAGGCCATCCTCAACGTACGGTCGGTGTTCATCGCCAGCGAGGAGCTTGGTGGCCTGACCGCCTACCTCAACCGTTGACCGCTCGCGAGAACGCCGCAGGAGTGGGTGGGGCGGAGCGCTCCGAGGGCCACGTACGGTGGCGGGATGACGGACGCGGCGATTGGCTTCGGCTACAAGCTTCAGTGGCTCGCCGTTCGTGACCGGAGCGTCGACACCGTCGCTGCCGCACTGAACCTCGGCCGTCCCGTTCCCGCCAACTGGCGTGATGCGGTCACCGCTGCGCATGACGACCACGGCAACTGGCTTCTCACGCCGCCGCTTGACCAGTGGACGCTCGCCGCTTCGAGAGATGTCCCCGCACCCGACGACGACCGATTCGGTGCTTGGCTGGCGACACTGAGCCGCCTACTCGGTGAGGTGCAGTACTTCGGAACTCATCGCGTCGTCGAATACCACGGGTGGGGACGCGCCAGGGACGGCGTTGTGGAGCGGGCGTTCGCCTACCTCGGCGAGCGCGGTGAGGTGTTGTTCGATGTGGGCCAACGCACGATGGAAGAGCACGCGCTCGGGGTTGGTGCCGCCTGCGACGAGGACGATCCGTGGGACGACGATGACGAGACTTCACAGTGGCCGGACGAGGAGACCGTGCTCACGCTCGCCGGTCAATGGAGCGTCGACCCACGGAAGCTGGAGAACGCCCTGATCCCAGGGCATCCGTGGATCGCGTCGGCGTGATCGAGGTAGCCGGTGCCGACGAATGATCCGATGATCCTGCAGGCCGACCCCTCATTGCTTGACCCTTCAAATTTCCACCGGTAGCCTTTCGGCATCCATCCATGGATGTCGATTGAAAGAGGTGAACCGTGCTGTTGAAGTCCCTCGCCCTCGCCCTCGCCGCGTCCGTCGCCGGCGTGCTGGCCACCGCCCCCACCGTCTCGGCGGCAACCTCGCAAGCATCAAACGAAGTCTGGCCACCCGGAAACTGCCCACAGGGCACGTTCTGCATCTGGCCCAACTGGGATCACCCGCCGGAGGGTCCTACCGCGACACCGTCTCTGGTGACCAGCAGCGAGTGGTCCGGCAACGTCCCGGCCTTCAACTTCTACAACCGCACCTCCCGGAACGCCGAGATCACCTGGTCGTACAACTATCTCGGTACGCCCCTCACCGGCGTGGAGTGCGTTCGCCCCGGCGGCGGGAACTTCTATGTGCCGATGTTCGTGACAAAGGTGAGTTGGCAGCCGCGTACATGCTGACCCTCCCCCATCACCTGGTCGTGGGCTGGCGTCGTGCGTGAGGTAGCGCCGGTACTTCGTGGTTCAGCTTCCGCGATTCGGGTCGGTGAGAGCGTTCCAGTCCTCGGCGCTCATCGGGAACGGCCCCCAGTGCGGCAGATAGAAGGGCCGCCGCGGTGGGTCGGCCACGGTGAAGGGCTTGAACGCCGGATCCGCGATCACCCGGTAGACGAACTCCGCCGTCGACATGTCGAGCTGGCGCCACGGCTCGATGCCGTCCCACCGCGCGACCACAGGCCACCGATCGGGCTCCACTGAGCGGTCGGCCAGCCAGTAGCACTCCCCCTCGGTCTGATCGCTGCCCCACTGGATCAGCCCCAGCCCCTTGTCGGGCTCGTACAACTCGTAGGGGGCCCACAGGTGCGCGGACTCATGCCCGGCTGCCCACTGCCGATACGAGCCCCACGTCCGAAGCAGCGCCTGTGCGTGGTCGTCGGTCGGCCGCAGAAGGTCCAGGTACGCGTAGAACGCCCCCGGGCGCGAACCGCCGGCACAGCTCTTTGAAGTCCGACGGCAGGACGACCCCCAGTTCGGCTTCCACCTGCTCCCAGCCGGCATCACCCTCAGGATCGTGGCACCATCAGGTCACCTCGAGGATGCGGTCGATCCACGTCTGCTGAACGATCACGGTCGGCAAAGTAACAGCACTGCGGACTCTCCTGGCCTGGACGTCAGACCGTTGCTGCACTCAGCTGCCGTACGCACCCAGCAGCGGTCAGGGTGTCCAGCGCACGCCCGGGTTCACCCGTCCGGACCAGTCGAAGACGGCCATGTTGTCCCACTGGTTTCCGGTGCCGTTGATGTTGGCCGGGTCCCAGCCGTTGCCGCGGACGGCGTACCAGGTCGGTTCCCAGTAGAAGACACCGATGGCGCCCGCGTTGCGGGCCGTGTTCTGCACCCAGTCGAACTCCTGAACCTGCCCGGACCAGGTCGCGCTGATGCCGTCACAGGTCGCGTCGCCGATGGCGTTCGGCTCGCTGTCCGCGTTGTTCCGGGTGAAGGGGTACGCGGTCTCCACGATCACCACCGGCTTGCCGTAGCGACCGCGTAGGTCGACGATGTTGTTGTAGAGGTTCGCCAGGCTGCCGTGCCACATGCAGTAGTACGACTGGGCGGTGATGTCCCACTGCACACCCTGGGCGCGGATGCCGTCGTAGAACCATCGGGCGTTGGCGTTGCTGTCGGCGTTTGCGGTATGGATCATCACGGGGATCCCGCTGCCGCATGCCTTCGTCGCGTTGTAGCCCTGCTTCAGCAGCCCGGCCAGCGGGGCGAAGTCGTTGTTGACGACCTTGCCCTCGTTCCACAGCATCCCGACGTTGATCTCGTTGCCGATCTGCACACTGTCCGGTGGGGTTCCCTGCCCTCGCAGGCTGGAGCAGACGTCGTAGGTGAAGGTGTAGACGTCGGTACGCAGTTGACTCAGGCTGTGTCCGGCCCAGGCGGCCGGCTTGTACTGCTTGCCGGGGTCGGCCCAGGTGTCGGAGTAGTGGAAGTCGACGAGCACCTTGAGGCCCTTCGCCCTGGCCGCCCTCGCCTGGGCCAACACCGCGCTCTTGTTGTTGTAGCCGCTGATCGGGTTGTTCCAGACGCGCAGTCGGACGTAGTTGACGCCGACGGACTTCAGGATGTCCAGTGGGTCGCGGGCCACCCCGCTGGCGTCGTAGTACCTGGCCCCCAGGTCCAGGCTGCGCTGCAACGACGAGACGTCGGCGCCACGCATACTGAGCGTGTTGGCGGCGGAGACGGGTGTGGGCGCGCCGGCGAGCGTGGTGGTGACGGCGAGGAGGCCGGCCGTGACGGCCCCGAGCAAGGCCCTGGTGCCGCGGTGGGGTGTGCCAGACAGTGTGTTCACGAGACTCCTTCAGCCCACCGTGCAGGGAGTGCCGTTCAGCGAGAAGCCGGTCGGCGGCACGTCGCTGGCGCTCCACCGGCCCTGGACGCCGAAGGTCACCGAGCCATCTGGCGCCAGGACACGGTTCCAGTCGACGTTACGGGCGGTCACGGTGGCACCGGTCTGGCCGATCGTGGCGTTCCACCCCGAGGTGACCTGCTGGTCGCCGGGGAAGCTGAAGGTCACGGTCCAGCCGTCGACCGGCGCCGTCCCGGCGTTGTGGACCGTCGCTGTGGCCACGAAACCGCCCGGCCACTCGGACTGGTTGCGGTAGGTCACCCGGCAGGTGGAGGGAGGCGGTGTGGACGTCGTGGGCAACTCGACAGTGTTGGACGCGATCGACACGTTGCCCACCGCGTCCCGGGCCCGCACGTAGTACAGGTTGCGCAGCGGCGTCGACGCAGGTAGCGACGTCGTGTACGTCGTACCCGGCAGGGTGGCGACCAGCCTGGAGGTGAACCAGCCGTCGAACCGGTAGACGTCATACGCGAGCACGCCGACGTTGTCCGTCGACGGTGACCAGGACAACGTGGCCGTCGAGGCGGTCACCTCGCCGACGGTCAGGCTCTGCGGCGCGCTCGGCGGGGTGGTGTCCGGGCCGGTGTCCGTCACCGGTGTGACCACGGTGAGCATGTCCGACCAGTTCGAGCGTTGCCCGAGGCTGTCCCGGGCGATCATTCGGAACGAGAACTGCATGCCCGGTCCCACGTGGGTGGTGATCGTGGTGGTGGTGACCGCGCCGGCGGTGGCGCTGAATATGACATCGCCAAACTCCTGGTAGTACGTGATGTCGTAGCCGGCGATGGCGCAGCAGCTGGACGTAGCGGCCGTCCAGGTGAGGGTGATCGACCCGGTCCGGACCTCGCTGGCGGTCAGGTTCGTGGGCGGGCTCGGCGGGACGGGCGCGGTGCTCGGCGTGCTGGCCGGCGCCACCGGCGCGGCTCCGGCCGGCTCCGCGGCGGACACCGCGGCCCCACCGGGCGCCAGGGCGACTCCCGGATAGGCAGCGGGCGTAGCGGTGGCGGCGTCGGCCACCGGTGCGGCGCCCAGGGCGGTTCCGAGCACCACCGTCGACAGCACGGTGGCGGCCAGCAGAACCGGCCGCACACGGCAGAACAGCGAGGACCAGAGGACGCCTGCCATACGTCGACCATGGCGCAACATATCGATGATCGCCAACATGTCTCACACCTCGGTCGGCGATGGCCCGACGCGCGCCCGATGGTCGCCGCGCCTCTTTTCCTGCGTCAGCACCCGGCACGCTCTGGCTCGGCTGGGAGCGATACCAGTGGGGCAAAATTCAATCCCTCCGATCGCTACACTCGCCGCAACGCCGGCACCCGCAGACCTCTGCCCGCGCCAACCCCGATCGAATGGAGACGCCTATGACCCGCGACAAGGCGGCACCCGCCGGCATCGACCCCACCATTCCCAGCGTGGCCCGGGTCTATGACTTCTTCCTGGGCGGGAAGGACAACTTCGAGGCCGACCGGAAGGTCGCCGAACACGCCCTGCGGATCACGCCGGACGGGCCGGCCGCCGGTCAGGCGAATCGCGCCTTTCTGCGTCGGGTGATTCGCTTCCTCGTCAGCGAGGCGGGCATCGACCAGTTCCTCGACATCGGCTCGGGGCTGCCCACCCAGGGCAACGTGCACGAGGTCGCCACCGAGCAGAACTCGAAGGCTCAGGTGGTCTATGTGGACAATGACCCGATCGTCCTGACGCACGGGCGGGCCCTGCTCGCCGCGGAAGGCACCGCGACGGTGATCCAGGCGGACATCCGGGAGCCGGAGGCGATCCTCAACCACCCGGACGTACGTCGGTTCCTCGACTTCGACCGGCCGGTCGGGTTGCTGCTCTTCGCGATCCTGCACCACCTCGGTGACGACGAGGACCCGAAGGCGGTGGCCGCCGCGTTGATCGACGCACTCCCCTCCGGCAGCTACGTGGCGATCTCGCACTTCCGCGACCCGGGCGAGCGAGACCCCGAGGGTTCCCGCAAGGCCCGCGAGGTCGAGCGGATCTTCAACGAGTCGCTGGGCACCGGCCGCTGGCGTACCGACGAGGAGATCCTCTCGTTCGCCGAAGGGCTGACGGTGCTGGAGCCGGGACTGGTGCCGCTGGCCGAGTGGCGTCCAGAGTCGGACGCCCCGGCTGCGACGCAGACCGACACCTATCACACCTTTGTCGGGCTCCTCGCCCGCAAACCGTAGGCGCCGACTTCTGGTGAGGTCCGTCGGCGGGGGCGTTCCCGCCGACGGATCCACGCGTCAGATCAGAACTGGAGTCTTACTGTCGCTGCCTACGGCGCGGGTTCCAGTACGACGACTGGGATCTGGCGGGTGGTCTTCCGCTCGTAGTCGGCGAAGCCTGGATACGCGGCCTTCTGCGCGCTCCAGATCTGTTCCCGTTCGTCCCCGGCGGCGACTCTGGCGACCAACTCGACCTTGTCCGTACCGATCTCCGCTTGGGCCTTCGGGTGAGCGAGCAGGTTGTAGTACCAGTCAGGATTGCTGGGCGCACCGCCCTTGGACGCGAACACGGCATAGCCGCCGTCCACCTTCTGGTACATCATCGGGCTCACGCGAGGCTGGCCGCTCTTGGCGCCGACCGTGTGCAACAGCAGCAGCGGAGCGCCAGCGAACTGGCCGCTGCTCGTCGCGGTCGACCAGTCGGGCCTCCGCAGCGGAAAGTTCCTGCGCACGGCCGACGAAAAACGGCAGGTCCGGAGGCAGCATCCGGGGCACCGTGGGCCGACCGGCCGAACCGCCGGCCGGTTGTCGCACCTCCCGCCGCAGGATGTCGCGCTGTAAGTCGTGTAACTCCGGTGCGTCGATGCCCCGGCGGCCCAGCAACGCCAAGCCGTCCCGGCACACCTCCGCCGCCTCGTCAATGCGGCCGTCGCGGTAGAGGGTGAGAGCGAGCATGCAGCGCAGGCCCTCGTCGTACGGGTCGGCGGCCACCGCGCCGGTCAGGTCGCCCATCGCCTCGGCGTGCCGCCCCAACCCGTTGACCGCCTCCGCGTAAAGGAGCAGTGCCGCACGGTGAACTGCTCGAAGTCGTGCGACTTCGGCCAAGGCAAAGGGTTTGTCCGCGAGGTCAGCGTAGGGCTCGCCGTGCCACTGATCGAGCGCGGAACGCAGCATCGCGGCGGCCCGGTCGGCGTGCTCGGCATCGCCGAACGCCAGCAGTCGACGGCTCTCCCGGAGCGCCTCCTCGAATCGGACAGCGTCGACGCACGCCGGGTCCAGGTCCAGCCGGTATCCCGCTGCGGCTCCGCGGCCGACCGTGGCGATGAGCCAGTTGCCACGCCGCCCCCGCTCACCGGGTTCGAGGGCACGCCGCAGGTGGGCGACATGGCTGCGAAGAGTGGCCCGCGCGGCGTCCGACGCGTCGTCGCCGGTGAGCAGTGTCGCCAGTCGCCGACTCGGCACCGGCTTGCCGAGCTCCAACAACAGGATGGCGAGCAGCATGGTGAGCTGTGGACCCAGCGGGACCAGGACGCCGTCCCGGCACAGCTGAATGGGACCCAGTATCGAGACGTCCAACCGACCACCAGCCACATGGCCACTCACCGGCACGCGCCCAGGTCACCGAGAGCAGTTACGGTCGGGACCGTCGCACCTGTGGCTGGTCCGCCCGCCAACCGGGAAATGCCGATGAGCGCTACCTGAATACGCAGCAGATTCACCTCAGCCATGGTTACAGCTCGATATATATGAAGTGCATTGTATAGACGTCGTCGGGGCGTCGACACCATGCTGCCGACCGACCATCGAGGTAGGAATCGAAGTAGAGAGTCAGCGACACGGGGCATCCGCATACTCCGCCCGCAGCTCGCGCTTACGGGTCCGGCAGGGCCAGGGCAGGCCGCAGCCACCACAGCTCCAGACCGGCATGACCGGACCGGCCGCAGGTGGACGAGGAGTGGACAGCGGCCAGGAGCGGACGATCCTCGCGGTGCACGTCCGAGGGCTGGACGGCATGTGTGTTGGTTGCTGGGCGTGGCGGGCACGGCTCACGCCGTACCCGTGCTGGCAGGTGGACTGGGCGACCAGCCGGCAGGCACGGGCGATCACGGATCGCTTCTTGGCGGGTGTGCGGTGACCGTCCACGAGCCCTCTGGCACCAGCGAGCCGTAACCTCAGACGGTCCGGGGTGTGGCAGCTCGGTGCACCTGCCCAACGATGGCCGCCAAGCCGGTGGTTACCACTACACCACCGAAGCGAAGCGGATCTTCCCTCGTTACAACGTGGTGGGCGTCATGCTCATAGGGGTTGAGCGGCTCGATCCGGGCCGGCTTGCCGGCGTCGACGTAGCTCTCCCAACCCCTCCCCACGCCCCGGCCATCACTGGCTGCCCTCGCGAAAGCCGCGCCTTATCAAGGCGTGGCAGTCGCCGAAGGTTGGGGTCCCTACGACTCGCGCACCCGGTTACGGCGGTGGTGGACGATCAGCGCGACCGCCGAGAGCAGCGCCACCAGCCCGAACCCGGAGCTGATCCACTGGTTGTCCGCCGCGGTTGACAGCACCACGTTGGCCGCCGCGCTGACGAAGAGCACCAGCCACAGCAGCGGGCGTAGCAGGCCGCCCGGCTTCTTCGTCGCGGCGACCGGGGCCTCGGTGATGCGGTACGGATCGGTCATGACTGCCTCCTCCGGCGAATGTTTCTCGACGCCGTCAACGCTAGGTACGCGGCGCGGCGGGGACGATCCCGCCAGCTCGACGACAGTGGTACAGCAGGCTGTACCTTCCGCGCCGGGCGTTGCTGGGCGTGGCCTGCGGTGGCCTATGTTGGCGGGGGAGGTGGGTGGATGGCGTACGTGCGGGGCCGGGTTCGCGCCTCGGTCGACGCCCTGGAGCACCTCGTCGGAGGGCTGGGCACCGCCACGCTGGCGCTGGGCGCGCTGCTCTGGGCGGCGATCGTGGCGGTGGCCTGCCTGGGCGGGGTGGGCTTGCTGGCGGCGCCCGGTGCGTTGCGGGCGGTGCGGTCGGTGGCCGACCGCGAGCGCGCCCGGCTGTCCCGCTGGGGCGGCCCGATCCCCACGCCGGGGCCGGCGCCAGACGGGCTGCGGACAGCTGCGCACGATCCGTTCGTGCGCCGGGAGCTCGGCTGGGTCGGGCTGTACTCGCTCATCGGCCTGGTGACCGGGCTGGTCGGCGTCGCGCTGCCGCTCTATGCGGTGCAGGACGTCACCTTCCCGCTGTGGTACCGGCTGATTCCTGCCGACGCCGGCGCGCCGGGGATCGTCTGGTGGCGCATCGACGGGTTGTCCGAGGCACTCGCGGTCGGCCTGCTCGGGGTGGGCTGGCTGGCGGCCGCGATCTGGTTCAGCCCGGTCCTGGCCCGTCTCCAGGCATGGCCGGGCCGGTGGCTGCTGCCTCCGCCGCCGGGTGTCGACCTGTCGCTGCGGGTGGCCGAGCTGACCGCCACCCGCGCTGCGGCGTTGGACGCCCACGCTGTCGAACTGCGCCGGATCGAGCGGTCGCTGCACGACGGCACGCAGAACCGGTTGGTGGCGGTCAACGTGTTGCTGGGCGCCGCGCGGCGGGCCGTGCGCCGCAATCCGGACCGCGCCGACGAGATCCTCGGGCAGGCGCAGGACGCCGCGGAACAGGCACTCGGCGAGCTGCGTACGGTGGTGCGCGGGATCCTGCCGCCGGTGCTGGACGACCGGGGCCTCGCCGGCGCGCTGGCGGGCCTGGCCGGCAGCTGCGCGGTGCCCTGCCGACTGGAGGTGGACGTGGCCGTGCGGTGCGCGGCCTCGGTCGAGGCCACCGCCTACTTCGTGGTGGCCGAGGCGCTGACCAACGTCGTCCGGCACAGCGGTGCGAGTCAGGTGGACGTGGCCGTGCGCCGCGAACGCGGTCGGCTGCTGGTGAGCGTCGAGGACGACGGGCACGGCGACGCGGATGAGGCACGTGGCTCAGGGCTCACCGGTATCCGCCGGCGGGTCGAGGCGTACGACGGCCGGATGACGCTGACGAGCCCACCGGGAGGGCCGACGAGAATGGACGTGGAGCTGCCATGCGGATCGTGATCGCGGAGGACGACCCGCTGCTGCGTGAGGGGTTGGCGCTGCTGCTGAGGGCGGAGGATCTGGACGTGGTCGCCACGGCCGGCACTCCGGGCGAGTTCCTGATCGCCGTCGACCACCATGCGCCGGACGTCGCGATCGTCGACGTACGGATGCCCCCGACCCACACCGACGAAGGCATCGTGGCCGCGGTGGAGGCCCGGCGGCGCCGCCCCGGCCTCGCGGTGCTGGTCCTGTCGGCGTATGTGGAGCAGGCGTTCGCCACCGACCTGTTCTCGGTGGGCGCCGTCGGGCTCGGTTATCTGCTGAAGGAGCGGGTGGGCCGGGTCGAGGAGTTCCTCGCCGCGCTGCACCGCGTCGCGGGCGGCGGCAGCGTGATCGACCCGGAGGTGGTGGCGCAGTTGCTCGCCCGCAACCGCCGGACGGACACGGCGCTGAGCGAGCTGTCGCCGCGTGAGCGTGAGGTGCTGGGGCTGATGGCCGAAGGGCTCGGCAACAGCGCGATCGCCGAGCGGCTGTTCGTCACCGACGGCGCGGTGCACAAGCACATCCGCAGCATCTTCTCGAAGCTTCAGCTGCCACCGGACGACAGTGCCGACCGCCGGGTCACCGCCGTGCTGCGCTACCTGGACGGCGATCGGCGGTAGCGCCTGCTGTACCCGGACCTGGCAGCCCGCGGGATGGTTGCCGTTCTCCCACGTCAATAGCGTTTCTGGTGCGCGCAGTTCTTGCCGATGACACGGAGAGAGGCCACCAGAATGCCGGACTATCCGGGACAGACAATCGAAGCGGCGGTACGCGTCGACCACCTCACCCGCGTGTACGACGCCGGCCGTAACCAGGTGACCGCGCTTGCCGGCATCGACGTCGGCTTCGACCGGGGCACCTTCACCGCGGTGATGGGGCCCTCGGGCTCCGGCAAGAGCACGCTGCTGCAAACCGCGGCCGGGCTCGACCGGCCCACCTCCGGTCGGGTGGTCATCGGAGGCACCGACCTGTCCGGGCTGTCCGAGACCCGCCTGACCGAGCTGCGTCGTACCCGGATCGGGTTCGTCTTCCAGGCGTTCAACCTGATCGGCGCGCTCACCGTCGAGGAGAACATCCTGCTGCCCCTGCGCCTGGCCGGCGTCCGTCCGGACCGGGCCTGGCTGACCCAGGTGGTCGAGCGGGTCGGCCTCACCGACCGACTGCACCACCGGCCGGCTGCGCTCTCCGGCGGCCAGCAGCAGCGGGTGGCGATCGCCCGCGCGCTGGCCACCCGCCCCGAGGTGATCTTTTGCGATGAGCCGACCGGCGCTCTCGACTCCCGCAGCGCTGCGGAGGTGCTGACGCTGCTCCGCGCGGTCGTGGACGAGCACGGGCTGACAGTGGTGATGGTGACCCACGACCCGATCGCCGCGTCGTACGCGGACCGCGTGCTCGTGTTGGCCGACGGTGCGATCGTCGCCGACCTTACGCAGCTCGGAGCCGCCGGTATCGCCGAGCACCTGGCGTCGCTGGATCGGCGGGTCCTCCGATGATCGGGCTCGCCGCCCGCCTGCTGCGGCACCGCGCCGGCCCCGCCGCCGCTACCCTGCTGGCCCTGGTCGCCGGTGTGCTGATCCTGGTGGCGATGGGCACCCTCGTCGAGTCCGGGCTGCGTTTCCGCGCGGAGCCACGGCTCTGGGCGGCGGCCGACGTGGTCGTCGCCAACCGCACGGTCAGCCACACGTTCAAGGAATTCGGCGAGACCACCACGAGCACCGTCGCGCTGCCCGAGGGCGGCACCGTGGACGCGGCAGTGGTGGACCGGATCCGCCAGGTGCCGGGCGTCGCGGCCGTCGCGGGCGACGACGCGGTGCTGATCGGCTCACCCGCCGCCGTGGGCCACGGCTGGGACACGTACGCCTTCACCGGTCGTCGGATCGCCGCGGGTGCCGCGCCACAGGCCGACGACGAGGTGCTGCTCGACACCCGGCTCGGCGTGGCACCCGGCGACCGCATCGACCTGGTCGTGGGCGGGGTCAGTCGGTCATACCGGGTGAGTGGAACCGCCGACACCGGTTCGGCGGCGGTGTTCTTCACCGACGCGCAGGCCGCCCGGCTGTCCGCCCACCCGGGCCGGGTGGATGCGATCGGCGTCCGGATGGTGCCCGGCGCCGACCTCGGCGCGGTGCGCGAGATCGCGTCGGCGGCCGGCGCCACGACGTACGTCGGGAAAGACCGTGGGAAGGTCGAGCAGTCGGAGAACCAGGCCGCCCAGACATTGCTGATCGAGGCCGGATCGGCTTTCGGGGTGTACGTCGTCCTGCTGATCATCTCCGTGGTGGCCGGCACCATCGGGCTGTCCGTCCGGCACCGTCGACGTGACCTGGCGTTGCTGCGCGCGGTCGCGGCCACGCCGGGGCAGGTGCGCCGCATGCTGATCGCCGAGGCCGCTCTGCTCGCCCTGGTCGGCTCTGCGATCGGCGGCCCGGCCGGCCTGCTGGCGGCCCGCTGGGTGCACGGCGAGCTGGTCGAGCGGGGATTCGTGCCGGCCAGCTTCCCGAGGGCCGATGGCCTGTTCGCGGTGCCGGCCGCGGTCGGTACGGCGGTCCTCGTGGCGGTGCTCGCCGCGTTGGTCGCCGCGCGCCGGGTCACCGGGATCAAGCCGATCGAGGCGCTCGGCGAGATCGCTGTCGAGCCTCGACGTAGCGGCCGGGTGCGGCTGATCGCCGGCGTGCTGACGCTGGCGGCGGCCGGCACCTCCGGGGCGTTCACGCTCGGTGCCGCCGGGTCGACCGGGGCACTGGCCGGCGCGATCGGCATGCTGTACCTGTTCGTCATCGCCGTGGCGCTGCTCGCACCGAAGATCAACGCGTACGCGGCACGCCTGCTCACACCGTTGTTGCCGCGGGTGTGGCGAATCAGCGGCTACCTGGCCGCGGCCAACCTGCGGGCCAACGCGCAGGGCATGGCGACAGTCCTGACCGCCCTCGTGCTGTCCGTGGGGTTCGGTGGCTCGGTCTGGTTCCTGCAGACCAACCTGGAACGACAGACCACCACGCAGAGCAGCGCGGGAACCCTCGCCGAGCGGGTCGTTGTCGCTCCGGGTGGGCTGCCGGCGGACGCAGCGCGGGAGATCCGCGAGTTGACCGGGGTGCAGGCGGCCACCGGTGTGCGCCGTACCCAGGTGGTAGTGCGGGCGCTGGGCGGCATCGAGCCGGTCGGCGCGCAGTCGGTCGACCCGGCGGGCATCACGTCGACAATGGACCTTGCCGTGCGTGAGGGCAACCTGGCCGACCTGCGCGCGGGCACAGTCGCCGTGTCTGCGATGCAGGCGTCGTCGTCCGGCTGGGAGGTCGGCGATCAGGCGGAACTCTGGCTGGGCGACGGCACCCCGGTCACGTTGGACGTCATCGCGATCTACGGCCGTGGCCTCGGCTTCGGCGACGTCACACTGGCTGCCGAGACGGTCGCCGGGCACACGGCCGGGAATACCACCGACGAGGTCCTGGTCAGCGCCGGCCCGGAGGCCGACACCGCGTTGGCCACGTGGTCGGCTGGGCAACCGGGCACCGAGGTTCTCGACGCCGCCACCCGTACCCGCCTGATCAGCACCGACCTGGCTCTCGGCGCCTGGCTGAACCGGCTGCTGATCGGCGTGATGGTGGGGTACGCGGCGCTGGCGGCGGCCACCACGATGGTGATGGCCGCGCTGGCCCGCCGCCGCGAGTTGGCGTTGCTACAACTGGTCGGGGTCACCCGCCGCCAGATTCGCGCGATGGTCCAGGCCGAACAGGCCGGGCTGCTCGGCGCCGCGGTGCTGATCGGCGCGACGATCGCGGCGCTGACCCTGAGCGCGATCGTCAACGGACTGACCGGCAGCCCGATCCCGTACGTCCCGCCGCTCGGTTGGGTGGCGGTGCTCGGCGGCACGACGCTGCTGGCGTTGGCAACCACTGTGTGGCCCGTCCGACGGCTGCTCAACGCCCCTCCGATCGACAACATCGGTGTGAAGGAGTAGGCGTCGCGGCTCAAATGTCGGTGACAGTGCCGCCTCCGCAGACATCGCTGAGACGGCACTGTCACTGTCACCCTGGTGTCTCAGAATTTTTGTCAGTGGATTCGAGGCGCGGCAGATCAGTGCGTGTGACCTACGGAAAATCGGATCTCGTTACTGGCACGATCGTGTGATCTGCCTCATGCCCCAACCGACCTTAAACACCACCCGTCTGCTGCTGGTCCCACTTGCCGACCGGCACCTCGATCTGGAACTCCAGCTTGACTCCGATCCGGAGGTGCTCCGCTACATCAACGGCGGCCGGGCGCGATCCAGGGACGAGGTGGTCGCAGCCCACGGGCAGAGGATGGCCTTGGCAGGCAAGGTGGACGGCTTGGGCTACTGGATGGCGTTCGGCTCCGATGGCGGCGCGCGCGGCTCGACGCCGCTGGCACGTGAGGACGAGGGCGAGTTCATCGGGCTCATGATGCTTCCGCCGGCGCACGGCCCCGACCAACCTGACGACCCGACAGTCACAGACCTGGGTTACCGCCTTGTGCGTCGGTACTGGCGGAAAGGCTTGGCCAGCGAGGCGTCCCGCGCCCTGCTGCGGCACGCCTTCGACACCGTCGGGCAGAGCCGGGTGATCGCGCAGACCATGGCCGTGAACACCGGCTCGCGCGGCGTGATGGAAGCCATCGGCATGCGGTACGTGCGCACCTACCGACCGCTCGGTGATGACCCGCTGTCGGGAATGGAGGTCGAGTACGAGATGACCCGCGCGATGTGGGAGGCGTGTCGTGTCGCTTGGTGAATGCGGGACTCCTGTCAGTTGACGCTCACGACGACCTTTCCAAGGGCGCGTCCCGTGCCCACGTAGGCCAACGCCTCGGGCGTCTCGTCGAGGGTGAAGGCCCGGTCGATGTGGATGACGAGGTCACCCGCCACGCAGAGATCGGCCACCGGTTCGAAGTGGGTCGGCCCTTCCCGAACGGCGAGCACGCCCAGCCGGCGGTTGGTGAGCCGGCCGGCCAGCGCGCCGACCGTCAGGACGCGCAGCACCGCCGGGACCGATCCGCCGACGCACCGGTAGCGGCCACCCGGGGCCAGTGCCCGGCGGTAGGCGAACACCGATCGGTGCGCGACCAGATCGAGGATGAGATCGTACGGGCCGCTGCGGGTGAAGTCCTGGCTGCGGTAGTCGATCACCTCGTCCGCGCCGACGGACCGCATGAAGTCGAGCTTGCCCGCGTTGTCGACGCCGCTCACCTGGGCGCCGAGTCGTTTGGCCAGCTGGATCGCGAACGCGCCGGATCCCCCGCCGGCGCCGTTGATCAGGACCCGGCTGCCGGCTACGGCGCCCGCAGTGCCCTGCTGTGCGATCGCGCCCGCCTGTGGGATCGTCGACGCCTCGGCGAAGGTCAGGGCGGCGGGCTTGTGGGCCAGGACCGATTCGGGCGCGATCGCGTACTCGGCGAAACCACCCTTGAGCATGAGGTTGTCGCCATACACCTCGTCACCAGGTCGGAACCGAGTGACGGCCGAGCCCACCGCGTCGACCCATCCGGCGATGTCCGAGCCGAGGGTCCGGCGTGCCGGGGAGCGCAGCCCACCGATGCGCGAATACAGAGGCGAACCTTGCAGAGTCTCCCAGTCGCTCAAATTCACCGAGGTCGCCGCAATCTTGACGAGCACCTCTCCGGCGGCGGGGGAAGGCTTGGGGAGATCCTCGATCCGCAACTCATCCGGGGACCCGTACCGGTCGTACACGACTGCTCTCACCTGGTACCACCAACCCTTGGGGACGGTAGGCCAGCCGCGGTACCCGATGCGCTCAGGGCAAGAAGCCTACGCCTCCTGGTTAGCACGGCGGGACAAGCGGCTGGTCAACGAGGAGGCTGCCGGCGGTCGAGAAAAGGGCTCGGAATTGACCTTGTGCCGCTTACAGATCCATCGCGTAGACCCGGACCTGGCGGCCGGTGTCCGGCTGCACGGCCTCGCGTTCCAGCGTCATGCCCAGCTTGACCATTACCCGCGCCGACGCCTCGTTGCCGACAACGTGGATGCTGACCAGCCGCCGCAGTCCGAGTTCGGCACGAGCGTGGGCGACCACGGACTGGGCCGCCTCGGTGGCCAGACCCCGGCCCCAGTGCGCGCGGCCGAGCCGCCAGCCGATCTCCACGGCCGGCAAGATCTCGGGCAGGAAGGTCGGCACCGCCAGCCCGGTGAAGCCGGCCAGTTCTCCGGTTTCTTTGATCTCCACCGCGTACAGGCCGAAGCCGTGCTCGTCCCAGTGCCGCTGATAGATGGCCAGGCGCTCTGCGGTCGCGGCCCGGTCCAGGGTGCGGCCGTCATGGATGTAGCGCATTACCTCGGGCTCTGCGTTGACCGCGGCGAAGCCGTCCAGATCGTTGCTTCGCCAGCGGCGCAACAGCAACCGTGGAGTTTCCAGGGACGTGGCATCAAGGGATCTGGTCATGTCAGGCACGTCCCTTCGTAGCATCCGGCACTGATGGGGCGGGGGTAGGGCCTACCCCACCGGCGACGTTCCCGCTCACCGGCTGTCACCTGGATTTGCCGCTTCGTAGGGTCGGAGGGAGCCATCGAATTCGATTTACTGTTCGATACGGGGGTAGCCGCGTGAAGTTCTCCATCAAAGACCCGCCAGTCGTGAAAGAAGGGTCGCCCGGGCCGTTCTCCCGGATCGCCGCCGTCGACGCATTGCGCGCCGTGGCGCTGCTCCTCATCCTGATTGTCAACATCGCCTTCTTCGCCTCCGGCTATTCCTTCCATCTGGTTCCGGATCCCACGCACGACTCGTGGGGCGACCAGGCGGTCCTGTGGCTGGTCGAACTGCTCTTCACGATGAAGGCGTACCTGCTCTTCTCCTTCCTGTTCGGCTACAGCTTCACGCTCCAACTCGATTCCGCCGCGCGGCGCGGCGTCGACTTCTCCCCCCGGTTCCGGCGACGGCTGGCTGGGCTCTTCGTGCTCGGCATCCTGCACGCAGTGCTGCTGTTCCAGGGCGACATCCTGACCACGTACGCGTTGCTCGGCTTGATCCTGCTCGCCATGCGGGGAGTCCGCGTCGGGACCGCGCTGCGCGTCGCCGTACTGCTGACCGGCGGGATCGGTTTCGTCCTCGCGCTCGCCGCCGTCGGCGGGACCCAGCTGGTCACCGATCCGGCGACGGCACTGGCAGCGGGGCAGCGATCCACCGAGGCACTACAGGGTGGGATCGGGTCGGTGATCGCCGAGCACGTACGCCAGCTGCCGGCGATGGTCGGCACGCTCCTCGTGCAGGGGCCGCTCGCCCTCTCGGCCTTCCTCTTCGGTCACGCGGCCGGGCGGCGCCGGCTGCTCACCGACGTCGTCGGAAACCGGCAGCTCCTGCGTCGGGTGCAGCAACTGGGCTATCCGATCGGCCTGGCCGGTGCGGTGATCTTCGCCTCGGGCGGGGGTACCGCCAACCTGACCGGCCTGACGGTGGGCGTACTCACCGCGCCGCTGCTCGCCGCCGCGTACGCCGCCACCCTTCTCCGCTTCTTCCAGACCAGCCGGGGACGGCGGGTAGTCGCCGTACTCGCGCCGGCCGGACGGATGTCCCTGTCGAACTACCTGGGTCAATCGCTGCTCTGTGTGCTGGTCTTCACCGGCGTCGGACTGGGCCTCGCCGGCACCGTCGCA
>NZ_JBEXIM010000041.1:0-56136 GCF_040608575.1 Micromonospora sp. NPDC005171
CCGGTCGACGGCCCCTGGCCGGGGGAGGCGCCGCCAGCGGGCCGCCGCCCGGACGACCGGCCACCCGCCGCCGGCCCCGGCGCCCCCGGGCAGCCGCCGCGCCGCGGCGTGCAGCCGGTGCCCAGCGCCCGAGCTGCCGTACCACCGCCGGCACCCACCGTCCGCCCGGGCGGGGGTGACCCGGCCGGTCCGCAGGGGCCTCGCCCGGCACCCGACGCGCCCGGCGGCCCGGCCCGTTCCCGCGGTGCCGCGGTCCCTCCCGGCCCACCCGTGGGCCCACCGACCTCAGGGCCGCCGGCCGGTCGTCGCCCGGACGCCGCCGCCACGCCCGGCCGTCGTCCGGACGCCGCTGTTCCACCGGGCCGTCATCAGGACCCCGCCGCACCCGGCGGCCATCCCGACGCGATGCCGCCGCTGCGCCGTCCGGACGCTGGTCCGGCGGGCCGCCGACCCGGCGCCGAGCAGCCGGTTGAGCCCGGCCGTGCCGTGCCGCCTGCCGACGGCACGCCCGCCGGTCGGCGCGCCGCCGGCCCGCCAACCGACCCGACCCGGGCCGCCGGAGCACCCGCCGCCCCCGGGCCGGCCCGCTTTGACGGCCCGCCGGCCGGCGTCGTGCCGCCGGCCGCGGACGGCCTACGGCCCGACCCCGCCATCGATCGTGACCCGCGTACCGCCCGGCGTCGCCCGGGTCCCGCCGACCCCGGCGCACCCGAGTCCACCGGGCGGCGCGCTTCCGAGCGTCCCCGTCCGGCTGCCGGCGGGCGTCGCCGCGCCGCGGAGTCCGACGAGCCTGTGGTGCCCCGCTCGGGCAACGCGCCACCCGTGCCCCGCTCGGGCAACGCGTCGTCGGTGCCCGAGGCGACCGGCGCGCACAGCGGCGCCCTGCCCACCACCGGCCCTGCCGACGGCACCGGTCGCCGCCGGGTCGTCTCCGACGAACCGGAACGTCGCACGCCACCCGGTGGCGAACCCCGCCCGGACCGCCCGGAGCGGCCCGCGGACTGGCTCCGCCAGGCCGGCCGCCTGCCCCACACCGACCCTGGCCTGCCGGTGGTCAACCGCCGAGACGGCAGCCCGCCGGCCGGGGGTCGCCGTCCGGCGCCGCCCACCGCTCCCGGAAACCTCGCCGACCAGGCGTCCGGTCGGCTCGCCGTGCCGGACCCGGCCGCGGAGCACACCGCCGCCCACCGGCCCGCCAGCCCGCCGGTCGACCCGGGCGCGGACGCACCGACCGGTCGTCGCGCCGCCCGGCCCGACGCGTCGGGATCCACCGGGGAGCAGGCGCTGCCCTATCCGCCGCCGCCCGGTGAACGGCCCGCCCGCGGGCGGGGCGCTGCGGCGGTTCCCGCTGCGGACCCCACCGGCCGGCGTGGCCGTGCCGTGGCGGGGTCCGGCCCGGACGCACCGCCCGCCCCGGACCCGACCGGCCGACGACGTCGTCCCACAGCCGAGCCCGGCCCCGACGGTACGGCCGGCCCCGGTCGACCCGGGCCCGCCAGCGACCGCGGCGACGACCCCTACGCCGCTGGGCGGGCCGCCCCCGGCGCTGGTCCCTCGGCTCGGGGCGCCGCCCGCTCCGCCTCGCCCGGCCGGGCCCGGCCCATTCCCGGCGACGCGCCCGCACCCGGCACCGGGCACCGTGGCGCTGACGGCCCACTGCGCCCCGGCCCGGGTGGCGAAGCGGCCCCCCGGGACGCGACCCGTCCGGACGGTCCGGCTCGTGCGGCGGTGCCGGTGGGTGTGGATGGCCCGCCGCGTTCACGTCCGGACGGTCCGGCTCGCGCGGCGGTGCCGCCGGGTGCGGATGGCCCGCCGCGCTCCCGTCCGGACGGTCCGGCTCGCGCCGCCGTCCGCCCACCCGGCGGGCAGCCGCACACCGACGAGCGGACGGCCGGTGAACCGGGGCCGGCTCGTGCTGGCGCGCCGGCCAGCCGGCCCGCGCCGGCCGACCGTGCCGCCGGACGCGCGCTGCCTCCGCACCGGGAGCCCGGTCGCGCCGAGCCGAGCGGCGTCGCGCCAGTGCCGCCGCCCGGACGCGGCGGCGAGCCGGTCGGCGTGGCCCGCGCCGCCGCCGTGGTGCCCTCCGCATCCGGCCCGGTGGACCGGCCGGCACCGGAGCCCTCCGACGGGCCAGCGCTGCGTTCGGCCGGACAGGACGCGCCGGACGACGACGCCGCACCGGGTGCCCGTTCCGAGGAACGCCGACAGACCCGTGAACGACGGCGCCTGCGCGCGGCGGTGTTGGCGCTGGTCAGCGTCGTGCTGCTCGGCGCGGTGCCGCTCTTCTTCGGCATCCGGACGCTGAGCCGTGACCCGGTCTTCGACAACCTTGACCAGCTCAACGTGCCCGGCTGGGCGGCCGCGAAGACGGTCGACGATGTCAGTGGCAGCCGCTGGTGCCTGCTCGACTGCCGCCTGCGGGAGCGCACCGTGACCTCGGAGAAGGCGCCCAAGGAGACGGCCCAGGTCTACGAGGACGCGCTGCGTGAGGACGGGTGGCGGCCGTGGAAGGTGAGCCGCTGCCCGGAGCAGCAGACGAAGGGCAGCTACACCTGCTGGCGTCGCGACGAGTTGACCCTCGACCTGTGGGTACGCGAGCCGACCTGCGTGCCGCCGCCGGTCGACGGCGAGCCGGCGGTCGTGCCGTCCGGCGACCCGTCGGCCGCTGCGACCGAGTGCACCGGCTCGTTGGTGTCGGTGAAGGTGCGCAATGCGATCGACGACGAGCGGACCAGGCCGCAGCCGACCACCGACCCGTCACTGACCGGTGAGGATCCGTTCCCAACGGTAAGTGCGGACCCTCTGGGCGAGCTGACACCCTCACCGTCCTGAGCCGGTCTCCATCACGGACGGTAGGGTCTGGGGCTGGCGGGCACGCCCGCTACCGGTGACCGCCGACGACTCGGCGGCCGGTACGGGCGCCATGGTTCTGCGTTCCGGGGACGTCGGGTCCTGCGGAACTCTGCTTGAGGAGGACAGGCGTGGGCGACATTGGAGCGATCGCGGCGCTGATCGCGGCAAGCGCGTTCGCGGTGCTGGTGCTCATCCTGACGCTGCCCATCCTGCGGCTGCGGCACACGGTTGACGCCACCACCCGCATGATCAACGACCTCAACGATCGAACCGCACCGCTGCTCGGTGACGTGAACACCACCGTGAAGAACGTCAACACGGCACTGGAGCAGGTGCAGACCTCGCTCGACGGTGTGAACCTCCAGCTGGCGAAGGTCGACACCATGACCAGCCACGCACAGAACGTCACCGCAAACGTCGCCAACCTGGCCACCGTCGTCTCCGCGGCGGCCGCCAACCCCCTGGTCAAGGTGGCCGCGTTCGGCTACGGCGTGCGTAAGGCCGCCGCCGGCCGCCGGCACGCCGAGACCGAGCGCGAGGTACGCGACACCATCAAGCAGCAGCGACGGGCCGCGCGACGCGGCAACAGCTGACCGGCCCGGCGAACCAGGAGGTAGCGGGACATGAGGCGCTTGTTCTGGCTCGGTATCGGGGTCGCCGTCGGGGTGATCGTGGTCCGCAAGGCGACCCGGACCGCGCAGGCGTACACGCCGGCGGGCATCGCCAGCTCCCTGACGGAATCCGCTGGCGGGCTCGTCGAGTCGCTGCGTAGTTTCGTGGAGGACGTCCGGGTCGGGATGGCCGAACGCGAGCAGGAGATCCACCACGCGTTCGCCCAGGGCGAGGCGTTCGACGATAAGTTCGCCGACCTGCGGGAAGACCCGCGAATCGGCGATCGAGAAATCTTTCCGGAGGAACACCAGCGATGAAGACGGCGGAGATCAAGCGGCGGTACCTCGCGCACTTCGAGGCGAATGGCCACACCGTGGTGCCGTCCGCTCCGCTGCCCGCCATCAGCGACCCGAACCTGTTGTTCGTCAACGCCGGCATGGTGCAGTTCGTCCCGTACTTCCTGGGTCAGCAGACGCCCCCGTACCAGCGGGCGGTCAGCGTGCAGAAGTGCATCCGCACCCCGGACATCGACGAGGTCGGCAAAACCAGCCGGCACGGCACGTTCTTCCAGATGAACGGCAACTTCTCCTTCGGTGACTACTTCAAGGCCGGCGCGATTCCGCTGGCCTGGGACCTGGTCACCAAGTCACAGGCCGACGGCGGGTTCGGGCTGGACCCGGAGCGGGTCTGGCCGACGGTGTACCTCGACGACGACGAGGCGTACGAGATCTGGCGGTCGGTGGGGGTGCCCGCCGAGCGGATCGTGCGCCGGGGCAAGGCGGACAACTTCTGGTCGATGGGCATTCCCGGGCCGTGCGGTCCGTGCTCGGAGTTGTTCTACGACCGGGGCCCGGAGTACGGCCGCGAGGGCGGCCCGGCGGTCGACGAGGACCGCTACATGGAGTTCTGGAACCTCGTCTTCATGCAGTTCGAGCGGGGTCCGGGCACGACGAAGGACGACTACCCGATCCTGGGTGACCTGCCGGCGAAGAACATCGACACCGGCATGGGCCTGGAGCGGATGGCCTCGATCCTGCAGGGTGTGGACAACCTGTACGAGATCGACGAGGTCCGGCCGATCCTGGCCCGGGCGGCCGAGCTGACAGGTAAGCGGTACGGCGCGCACTCCGGCCACGTGGCCAGCGAGTCGCACCCGGACGACGTCCGACTGCGGGTGATCGCGGATCACGTGCGCACGGCGTTGATGCTGATCGGCGACGGCGTGACCCCGTCGAACGAGGGTCGCGGGTACGTGCTGCGCCGGATCATGCGTCGGGCGATCCGGTCGATCCGGCTGCTGGGCTGGCAGGACCGGGCGCTGCCCGAGCTGCTGCCGGTGGCCCGGGACTGCATGACGCCGTCGTACCCGGAGCTGGCGACCGACTTCGACCGGATCGCGGATTACGCGTACGCGGAGGAGGAGGCGTTCCTGTCCACCCTGCGCGCCGGCACCACGATCCTGGACACCGCGATCGCGGAGACCCGCACGGCGGGCGGCTCGGCGCTGTCCGGGGCGAAGGCGTTCCAGCTGCACGACACGTACGGCTTCCCGATTGATCTGACCTTGGAGATCGCCGCGGAGCAGGGCCTCACTGTCGACGACGAGGGGTTCCGGCGGCTGATGGCCGACCAGCGGACCCGGGCGAAGGCGGACGCGCAGGCCCGCAAGACAGGGCACGTCGACCTGTCGGCGTACCGGTCGGTGCTCGACGCGGGTGGGCCGGTGACGTTCACCGGGTACAGCGAGGTGTCCCGCGAGTCGACGGTGCGGGCCCTGCTCGGCGCCGACGGCCCGCGCCAGGCGGCGACCGAGGGCGACACCATCGAGTTGGTGCTGGACACCACGCCGTTCTACGCCGAGGGCGGTGGCCAGCAGCCCGACCAGGGCATGATCACGGTTGGTGGCGGGCAGGTCGAGGTGCTCGACGTGCAGCAGCCGGTGCCCGGCCTGATCGTGCACCGCGCCCGGGTGATCCGGGGTGAGGTACGCGCCGGTGAGGCGGGCTTCGCCGAGATCGACACGACCCGGCGTCGGGCGATCTCCCGGTCGCACACTGCCACGCACCTGGTGCACCAGACGATGCGCAACTTCCTTGGCGAGTCGGCCACGCAGGCCGGGTCGCTCAACGCCCCCGGTCGGCTCCGGTTCGACTTCAACACCCCGACCGGGGTGTCGCCGAGCGTCCTGCGCGACGTGGAGCAGCAGGTCAACGAGGTGCTCCTGGCCGACCTGGAGGTGCACGCCTTCATCACCTCGTTGGACGAGGCGCGGCGGATCGGCGCGATGGCGCTCTTCGGCGAGAAGTACGGCGAGGAGGTGCGGGTCGTCGAGGTGGGTGACTACGCCCGGGAGTTGTGCGGCGGCACGCACGTGGCGCGCTCGGCCCAGCTCGGCCTCGTGAAGATCCTCTCCGAGTCGTCGATCGGTTCCGGTGTCCGCCGGGTCGAGGCGCTGGTCGGCATGGACGCCTTCGGCTTCCTGGCCAAGGAGCACCTGCTGGTCTCCCGGCTGGCCGAGATGTACCGGGTGCCCAACGATCAGGTCGCCGACCGGGTGGAGCAGACCGTCACTCAGCTTCGGGACGCCGAGAAGGAGCTGGAGAAGCTGCGCGCCCAGCTGGTGCTGGGTGGCGCGGCGGCGCTCGCGGCGCAGGCCAAGGACGTGCGCGGGATCGCGTACGTGGGCACCGAGGCGCCGGAGGGCGCGGCCGGCAACGATGTGCGCACCCTGGCCCAGGAGATTCGCGGCAAGATCGACCCGGCGCGGCCGGCGGTCGTCGCGGTGGCGGCGCGGTCGAACGGCAAGGCGTCCCTGGTGGTCGCGGTCAACGCGGCGGCGCGGAGCCGTGGCCTGGCCGCGTCGGACCTGGTGAAGGCGGCGTTCTCCGGGCGGGGCGGTGGCAGCCCCGATCTGGCTCAGGGCGGCGGTCTGCCCGCCGGCGAGGCGCCGAATCTGCTGCTCACCGTCGAGAAGGCGATCACTGAGGCGTGATTAATCATCACTGTGAGTCAGGGCGGGCCATTTGGTCCGCCCTGGTTCGTACCCGACCGGTGGTGACGTTCGGTGGCTGAGCTGACGCGTGGTGTGCGAATCGGCGTGGATGTCGGTCAGGTGCGGGTGGGCGTCTCCCGCTCGGACCCGGACGGGATCTTGGCGACGCCGCTGGTCACCCTGGCCCGCGATCTCACGGCGGCGCCGGACGCGGTGCCCAGCGACCTCGCCGAGCTTGCCGCGTTGGTGGCCGAGCACGAGGCCGTCGGGGTTGTCGTCGGCCTTCCGGTCAATCTCGCTGGCAAGCACGGCCCTGCGGCCGTCCAGGTGAAGGCGTACGCTGACCGACTGGTCGATGTGATAGCGCCGGTCCCGGTAACGCTCACTGACGAGAGGATGTCGACCGTGGTCGCTTCTCGTAGGCTTGCCGAGCGTGGCGTCCGAGGTAAACGTCAACGTGCGGTTGTCGATCAGGCGGCCGCGGTGGAGATCCTGCAGAGCTGGCTGGACGCGCAGCGGAGGCGGACGTAATGATCGACGATCTGGACCTTGGGTTCGACGAGCCGGAGCGGGGGGAGAAGGGTCGGCACCGGCGCGGCTTCCGCAAGCGCAAGGGCGGGTCCGGCGGCGGCCGGGGCAAGACATTCCTGGCCCTGCTGATGGCCCTGCTCCTGTTGGGCGGCATCGGCGGCGGCGCGTTCTACGGCTTCGACCGCATCCAGAACTACTTCGTCACCCCCGACTACGACGGCAGCGGGGCCGGTGAGGTCACCGTCGAGATCAAGAACGGCGCGTTGATCGCCGACATGGCCGATGCCCTCGTCGCGGCGGACGTGGTGAAGAGCCAGAAGGCTTTCATCGAGGCGGCCGAGGCCAACTCGCGCAGCAAGAACATCCAGCCGGGCACGTACAAGCTGCGGAAGCAGATGAGCGGCGCGAGCGCCGTGACCGCGATGCTCGACCTGAAGAACAAGATCGTCAACGGGTTGACCATCCCCGAGGGTCGAACCAGCTTCAACATCTACAAGCTGCTCTCCGAGAAGACGAAGATCCCGGTCAAGGACTTCCAGGCCGCCGCGAAGGACCCGGAGGGCCTCGGCGTCCCGGACTGGTGGTTCAAGCGCGCCGACGGCAAGAAGTCCGTCAAGTCCGTGGAGGGCTTCCTCTTCCCGGACACGTACGAGATCCCGCCGAAGTCCACGGCCGAGAGCATCCTCAAGCTGATGGTGAACCGCTTCCTCTCGGTGACCGGGGAGATGAAGTTCGCCGACCGGGTGCAGGAGGAACGGGGTGGCGTCAGCCCGTACGAGGCGCTGATCGTGGCCTCGCTGGCCCAGGCGGAGGCGGGCAACAAGGACGACCTCGGCAAGGTCGCCCGAGTGGCCTACAACCGGGCGTACGGCGAGTTCTTCTGCAACTGCCTGGAGATGGACGTCACGGTCAACTACTACCTGGAGTCGATCGGCAAACCGACCAAGTCGTCCAAGCAGATGACGGCGGCCGAGCTGGATGACGCGAAGAACCCGTACAACCGCAAGCTGCCGGGCATGATCCCCACCCCGATCAACAACCCGGGCAAGCAGGCCCTGGAAGGGGCGATGGATCCGCCGACCGGCAAGTGGCTCTATTTCGTGGCGATCGACAAGCAGGGCCACTCCGCGTTCGCCGAGACGTACGAGCAGCACCAGCGCAACGAGAACAAGGCCCGCGAGGCCGGCATCATCTGACCGGCCGGGGTCACGCCGTAGAGGCTCCCTTCCCTGGCAGCGGTGGTGGAGCCGACCTCCCCGTCGATGTGGCTGGTGGCGACGGGGCCGCTCGGATCGTCGGCCGTCCAGGGTGGCCGCAGGGCCGGTTCTGTGGTGTCCAGTTCGGGGCACTGGGTAGGGTCGATCCCGACGTGCGGGCGAGAGCGGGGAAGTGATGTCGACAGTGACCGGGCCGCCGGCTGCGACCGGACGGTGATCGTGTCGACCCGTAGGGCCGCGGTGTTGGGCAAGCCGATCGCGCACTCCCTCTCCCCGGTGATCCACAACGCCGGCTACGCGGCGGCGGGGCTGGCCGGGTGGTCGTACACCCGGATCGAGTGCGCGGCGGCGGAGCTGCCGGATCTGGTCGCCGGCCTGGGCCCGGAGTGGGCCGGGTTGTCGGTGACCATGCCGGGCAAGGAGGCGGCGCTCGCCGTGGCCGACGCCGCGTCGCCGGTCGCCGCCGCCGTCGGCGCGGCCAACACGTTGGTACGCCGTCCGGACGGCTCCTGGTACGCGGACAACACCGACGTCGCCGGCATGGTGCGGGTGCTCACCGACGCCGGCGTGACCGCCGGTGCCGCCGTGACGGTGCTCGGCGCCGGCGGGACGGCCCGCGCCGCGCTCGCCGCCGCCGCGCAGCTGGCCTGCTCGTCGGTGACGGTGGTGGCCCGCCGACCGGAGGCGGTCGACGAGTTGCGTCCGGTGGCGGGCGTGCTGGGTGTCGCGCTGACGCCCGCGCAGTGGGGCGATGCGCCCCGGCAGCTCTCCACCGCCGACGTGGTCGTCTCCACGGTGCCGAAGGGGGTCGCCGACCCGCTGGCCGGCGCGGTGGCCTGGCGGCCGGGCGCGGTGTTCTTCGACGCGCTCTACGATCCGTGGCCCACACCGCTGGCGACAGCCGCCGACGCGGCTGGTTGCCGGATCGTCTCCGGTCTGGACCTGCTGCTGGCCCAGGCGGTCGGGCAGTTCGAGCAGTTCACCGGCGTTACCGCGCCGAGGGCGGCGATGGCCGCCGCGCTGACCGCCGCTCGCGCCGTCGAAACGCCCAGACCTTAGCTGAGGGTTAAGACGCGCTTACGGGAAACTGTCCTACCTGCCACATGTCCTGGTCATCGATACGCTGCTCACCGTTACGGACGCAGACACAGGGAGTTTCCTTGACCAGGCACGGACTGCACCGCATAACCCGGTTCCGTTCTGGACCCCGGCGCAAGGCGATTGCCATCGGCGTGCTCGGCGGTTCGGTGGTGGCCGGCATCGTGGCGACCATGATGCCGCTACTGGCCAGCGACGACCTGTCGATCCGGGCGTCGGCGGACACCACCGCGACGGCGGTGTCGCAGGACGGTGACAACGCGACCAAGCCGACGTTGGCCACCTGCGCGACGCGCTGCGACGCCAACCCGCGCGGTGGCCGCGAGGCGGTCATCGAGTTCGCGGTGACCACGCTGCCGGCCACCGCTGTCAACGTCCGGGCGACGCTGCGGGTGCACGCCTGGCAGCAGTTCGCCGCCACGGTGGCGGCGCACGCCTCGCCGCTGAGCGCCCGCGAGTCGAGGCCGCCCCTGTCGCCGGCCACTGCCGCACTGGACAGCGTGACAACTGTGTCCAAGGGCTTCAACGAGTGGGACGTCTCCAAGCTGGTCACCGGCAACGGCACCTGGACGGTCTCGTTGTCGCAGAGCGGCCTGGAGAGCCGGATCTACTGGGCGTCGGTCGAGAACCGCAACCCTGACCTGCGGCCCAGCCTGCTGATCAGCTACGACCTCGGCGCCCGGCCGTCGCCGGTGACAACCACCCGGCCGGCACCGCCGCCGTCGCCGAGCGCGTCGCCGACCACCGCGCCGAAGCCGTCGCCGACCATCGCCCCGACCCGGACGGCCACCCCGACCGCCACCGGCACCCTTCCGTCCGGCAAGTGCGGGTCCGTCTCGGACAAGCTCGTTCCGTCCTGCGGCGCCTGGTGGGGCATGTACACGCCTGCCGGAGCGGCCGGCGGCTGGGACCACGGCAAGGCCGTCACCGACGTGGAGACGCAGGTCGGGCGCAAGTTCGACATCGTGCACCGCTACCACGACTTCTCGAACGCCGGCAGCAACGGCGCCTTCCCCGACGTGTACGAGTTGCAGCAGATGCGCGAAGGCCGGTTGATGTTCTTCGCCTGGGAATCCCGTGACTTCTCCGCCGGCATCACCCTCAAGTGGTCGGACGTCTACGGCGGCAAGCAGGACGACACCATCGACGCGGTCGCGGGCCGGATCCGCGCCGCCGGTGTGCCGGTCTTCATCGGCTTCGACCACGAGCCGGAGGACGAGCCGGCCAAGGGCAGCGACGCCGAATTCGTCCGGGCCTGGCGCTACGTCCACGAGCGGTTCGCCAGCGCCGGCGCGACCAACGCGGTCTGGGTCTGGACGATGATGGGTTGGTCCGGGCACCACTCCCGGTACGCCGGCCTGTACCCAGGTGACCGGTACGTCGACTGGGTGGCCTACGACCCGTACAACTTCCACGTCTGCAACGGCAGTACGGTGTGGAAGAGCCCGAAAACGACTATCGGCGATTTCTACAGCTGGCTGGACGACAACGGCATCGGCGCCAGTAAGCCGCGGATGCTCGCCGAGTTCGGCACCAACTTCAACTCCGCGGACCTGGGCGCCAAGCAGCGCTGGTTCCAGGAGTTCCCGGCGGCGCTGAAGGCGCACCCGAAAATCAAGGCGGCGATCTACTTCAACTCGGCCGGCATGACCAGCCGCACGTCGAACTGCGACATGACGATGAATCACGACGCCTCGTCGGTGGCCGGCTTCACGCAGGCGGGCCAGGACCCGTACCTGCGGCAGCCGACCGGGGGGAGTCGCTGACGACCGTCGGAGCGGCGACGAATCCTCATCTCCGATGCCGCCGTCGAATTCGTCACTGTCGTCATTGTGACTCGACCGGATTGGTGAAGTGTGGTCGAAGAGGCGGCCCCGAAGATTGCCGAGATCAGGACGGAGGGTTGACGGGGAGCAGACAGAACGGCGGCTTTCGCGGAGCGTCCCAGTCCCCTAACGTGTCACCTCGAACGCCATGCGGTGGTGCCAGCGGATCCTGAACGGGGTCGGTGCTCGGTGCCCGGGTGAGAGGGGACCGATGACGTTGGCGAACATCAGGGGGCTGTGCGCCGGGGACGTGGCGGGCTCCGCCGCCGGTCGACCGGGCGGCGGTGTCCGTCTGTGCTCCTGATCTACGCACTTGGGGCGCTGTCGGTGCTGGTACCGATGTTGCTGGTCCCGGTGGTGGCGACCCGTTGGGTGCCGGCCGTGCGGGCCAGCCGGGTGGCCGACCGACTGCGGGTCGCGGTGGCCGGGCTCACCGAGGCTTTCGGCCGGCTGGGGGCCGCCCTGGTCGTCCTGCTCGCCGGATGCGCGGCGGTGGTGACGATCTGCTGGCCTCTCGGCGAATTGCTGTCCACATTGGAACCCTCCCTCGACCATTCCGTCTTCGACTACGTGCATGCCCGTCAGGTCGACACGTGGGCTGACATCAACTCGTTCATCACCGCGATCGGCGACCGCTACCCGCTCAAATGGGTGACGATGGTCGCCGCGCTCGGCTTCGCCATCGCCTGGCGACACCGCCGATGGTGGATCCCGCTGATCGTGATGCCGTTGCAGTTCGTCGTCGAGCAGTACACCCAGCAGATCCTGGCGCTGACCGTCAACCGCGGCCACCCGCCCACCGACCTGGGCACCTACCCCTCCGGCGGCTGCGCCCGGGTCATGCTCACCTTTGGCACCATCGCGGTGCTGGCGGGGCTGACCTGGAACATCCCGAGACGGGGCCGAATCGCCATCGCGACGGCGCTGACCGTCCTGGTCTCCGTGGAGGGCTACACCCGGATCTACGCCGAGCGGCACTGGTTCACCGACGTGATCGGTGGTTGGATCTTCGCGACCCTGCTGCTCGGCGTAATGGTGCTGACCCTGCTGGTGGCCGAGAATCGGGTGCGTCCGCCCGTTCGGTCCGCGGACAAGACTCCCGTCGCGGTGACCAGCACCACCTGATCGGTTCCCTACCGCTGTTCTACAGCGGTACGTCGAGGTGGCTCTGACACCTAATACAAAAGCCGTCCATCGTCGTCGCGTGGGGCTGGCGACAGCCCACTCGGCGGATATCGCAAATTATGATCGGCGAGGCACGCTACGCGGGTTCTCGTCCAACTTGGAGGCGCAGCGTGCCCAAAGTTCCGCTCTCTCGGTCGTCTGCCGGATTCCGTGTCCGCGTGGCCGCAGTCAGTTTGATGACCGTCGCCGCGGTGTTGATTGCTCCCTCCGCCACCTCGGCCGCCGTGGTGCCGGCCCCGGAGACGGCGACCCTGGTGTCGACCAATCCCGCCGACAACACCCCGCACGGCCGCGACGGCGAGACCCGTGCCTTCGCGCAGGTCGGCTCGCAGGTGTACGTGGGAGGCAGCTTCACCCAGATCCGGCAGAACGCCAGCGCCGCCTGGGTCACGCAGAGTTATCTGTTCGCGTACGACCGGAGCACCGGGACCATCTCGACCACGTTCCTGCCGGTTCTCGACGGCCCGGTCAACTCCCTGATCCCTGGCCCGAACGGCACGCTCATCGTCGGCGGCGGGTTCAAGAACGTCAATGGCGTGGGCCGGTTGAACCTGGTGGCCCTGGACCCCACGACCGGGGCGACCATCGCCAGCTGGGCCGGCCGCTCCGACGGCGGCATGGTCCGGGACATGGTGCTGCGTGGCAACTGGCTCTACGTCGCCGGCGCCTTCAACTGGTTGAACGGCACCGCGCACTCGGGGCTTGGTCGACTCAACGCCACCACCGGCGCGATCGACCCGACTTTCAACATCAACGCCACCGTCGGGCGGCACGGCACCGGCTCGTACGGCTGGACGATCGACGTCACCCCGGACGGTCAGACGATGATCGCCGGCGGCAACTTCACGCTGGTGAACGGGCTGTCCCGCAACCAGATGGCGATGATCGACCTGTCCGGCACGCCGACGGTGCTGGACTGGAGCACCGAGAAGTTCGTCGCGCCGTGCGCCGCGCCGGAGACCTTCGTGCACTACGTGCAGGACCTGAAGTTCGGCGCGGACGGCAGCTGGTTCGTCGTCGGCACCAACGGCGGCGCCGGCTGGCCGGCGGCCTACTGCGACGCGCTGATCAGGTTCGAGACCGCGGACCGGGGCAGCGGCAAGCTGGGAACCTGGGTCGACTACACCGGTAACGACACCATCACCTCGGTGGAGGTCGCGGACAACGTCATCTACCTGGGGGGCCACTTCCGGTGGCTGAACAACCCGAATGCCAGCGACGCGGCGGGCAACGGCGCGATCGACCGGCTCGGCATCGCCGCGGTCACCCCGGCGACCGGCCTGCCGGTCGCCTGGAACCCCGGCCGTCGCGGCAGCGCCTCCATGCCTGCCGGCACCAGCAACTGGGGCTCGCAGGTCCCCGTGCTCTGGCGGGGCAGCGACGGGCTCTACTTCGGGCACAACTCCGACGGGATGGGCAGCGAGTACCACGGCCGGCTCGGCATGTTCCCGCTTGCCGGCGGTCGCACCTTCGCCCCGAAGAACCCGCCGACCGCAGCCACCGGCAACCTCTACCTCGGCACCGGTGAGGGCCAGCTGGCCAAGGCCACGTTCAACGGTTCGGCGGTCGGTGCCCCCACCACGGTCAGCCAGCCCACGTACACCAACGCCGGGGCGACCTGGCGGGTGAGTGACCGCATCTACTGGTCGCACACGGTGGCCGGTACCCCCACCGGCAGTCGGCTCGACATCTCGATGTTCAACGGTGGCGCCATCGGCGTCCCGTGGGAGTCGTCCGGGTTCAACGACTGGTTCAACGCCGCGAGCATGACCGGCGCGTTCTACCTCAACGGCCGGCTCTACTACACCCGCAGCGGCGCCAACGCGCTCTACTACCGCTACTTCGAAATCGACGGCAACTATCTGGGGGCCACCGAGTTCGCACTGCCGACGACCGGCGTCACGTGGTCGACCGTGCGAGGCATGGCCTGGGTCAACGGTCGGATCGTGTACGGCGCGACCGACGGTACGCTGCGGAGCGTGGCGTTCGATCCAACGGCTGCCCTGGCCGTCGATGGCGCGACCAGCACGACGATCGCACCGGCGAGCGGCGACCTGACCTGGTCCACGCCGCGGATGTTCTTCTCCGTGCAGTGACGACGGGCCCTGTCGTCGCGGAGAATCGGTAGCTCTCGATCGGGCCGGCGGCGGACCACGTCGCCGGCCCGGAGCGTCAAAGGAGACCTGGGGCGCCTGTCGCGGCAGGCGTCCTCACGTCCAGGCAACTCACAACAGACGGTGAAGTTTCATGGCTGATGCACCTCCCGGTTCCTGGTCCGCCGACGCACTCGGCGGTGGAGGCACGCCGGCCCGGACAGTCACACTGATGGACCTGCTCCGCGTCCCCCTGCACCGGATCCGGCTGGTGGGGGCGGTGGCTGCCTTCGGTCTGCTCGCCGCCCTCGGGTACGTCCTGGTCATGCCGAGCGCGTTCACCGCGAGCGCCGTGGTGGCGGTCCGCCCGGTCGTCACCGACGCGTTCACCCCGAGCGGCGCCGCCGCCGACCGAGCGGTGAACATGAACGTGGAGAGCGGCATCGCCACCGGGACGGAGGTGGTGCAGCGGCTGGCCGACGAGGGCGGGGACCCGCGCGATGTGCGGGACGCTCTCGAGGTGGAGGTGCCGACCGGCGGGCAGATCCTGCGCTTCTCCTACACCGGTCGCTCCGCCAACGATGCGGTGAGCAACGTCAACCTCGCCGCCCAGACCTACCTCGACGTGCGCCGGATGATGTACGAGAAGCAGCGGGCCGAGATGCTGAAGCGGTACGACGAGAGCATCGTGGAGGTGGAGAAGCAGCGGGATGTGTTGCAGCGGCGAATCGCGAGCGCACGGGACGGTTCGTTGGACGCTGCCGTTGCCGAACTGGGCGGCATCAACAATCAGCTGACCCAGTTGAAGTCGTCGCGCACGGAGATCGCGGCCGTCGACGTCAATCCGGGCTGGATCACGCAGAGCGCGGAAAAGGTCCTGGTCTCCGCCGGCGGGCACCTTCTGCTGTACGTCCTGGCCGGGCTGTTCGGCGGCGCCCTCCTGGGCGTCGTGCTGGCGTACGCCTGGGAGTCCGCGGACCGCCGGGTCCGCTCGGTTCACGATGGACGTGATGTCACCGGCCTGCCGCTGCTCGGTACCGTGCGCGGCCGGCGGGTTCGCGGCCGAAGGAAGGCGGTGGACGCCGACATCCGCTACGCGGCGATGGCCATCGCCGAGCGGGTGCGCGAACCGGCCCGGGTGGCGCTGCTGACCACTCGCGAGGACCAGACCGCCATCACCGCCGGTCTGGCGGTGGCGCTCGCCGCGACCGGCCGGGACGTCTACGTGGCCGATGACAGTGGCCGCCTCGATCAGCTTCGGGCAGCTGTGCTGGCGGACCGCGAGCAACTGCCCGCGACGGCGAATCCGGCGCGCCCGTTCGTCCCGAAGCCCCGAGGTGCCGATTCGGCCGGCGGCGCCGACAACACCGAGCCGATCCCGGCCCGTCGTCCTTCTCCCTATCCGGTCGGCAGTTACCCGTCGGCGGACCCGGACGCCACGATGACCCTGCCGCGAACGAGCGTGAGCGCCGCCTCGAACGACATGAACATGGTCGGGAACAGCGCGGAGAAGGTGCCCGTGGGCGCCGGCGGGGTGCGTTTCGGCACGTGGCGCCAGCGCACCGCTACCGGCGTCGTGCTTTTCAACGCGCCGCCTTCCGAGGCCGACGAGCGGGGCGTGGCGGCGGCTCGTCAGGGCACTGCGGTCGTGGTGGTGGAACAGGACAGGACCCGTCAGGTCGATCTGCGCCGGCTCACGGAGCGGCTGCTCGCGGCCGGCGTCACCCCGCTCGGTTTCGTCCTCACCCGCAGCGGACGGGGCTGACGGTGGCCGTCGCCGTCGCCCTGGCCAGCAGCGAGCCGGACGGGAGCAGGCTGTCGGCCAACGCCGCGCCGCTGCCACCCAGGCTGCCGATCTGGCCGCTGCTGATCATGTTCGGTCTGGTTCCGCTGTGGTGGCTGGCCGGCGCGTTCTACCTGATCTGGCCGCTGTTCGGCGCGGTGCTGCTGGCGTTGCTGATCGTCCGGGGGCGGGTGCCGCTGCCGCCGGCCACCGGCACCTGGTTGCTGTTTCTCGCCCTCGTACTGCTCAGCGCCACCCAACTGCCCGCGCCGGCCTCGCTCCTACCGTTCGGTCTCCGGCTGGGCTACTACGTCACCGCGCTCGTCCTCGGCGTCTACGTGTACGTGTACGCGCGCGAGCGGGCCGACGTGGCCGCGGCGCTGGTGCCGATCTGCGCGTTCTGGTTCGGTTTGGTCGCGCTGGGGTGGCTCGGTGTGCTGGCGCCGCGCTTCGCGTTGACCACCGTGGTGGAGGTGCTGCTGCCCGGGGGTATGGCCAGCCACCCGTACATGCAGGACCTGGTGCACAGCACGGCCACCGAGTACAGCAAGGTGGCGCTCAACCCGATCTACCGGCCAGCGGCGCCCTTTCCCTACACGAACAACTACGGCAGCGCGTACGCGATGACGTTGCCCTGCGTGGTGGCGTTCACCATGTTGCGCCGGCGCGGAATCCTGCGCTGGGCGCTGCTGGTGTCGCTGCCGCTGTCGCTGGCACCGGCCTTCCTCACCCTGAACAGGGTCATGTTCGCGAGCCTGGGCGTGGGCCTGGCCGTGCTCGGCGTGCGGGCCGCGGTACGCGGCAACGTCCGGGTGGGCGCGTCCGTCGTGGGCGTTCTGGTCATCGGCGGGCTCACCAGCCTGCTGATCCCCGTTGCCGAGTTGATCAGCAATCGGGTCGAGTCGACCGACACGAACACGGACAGGTTCTCCCTCTACGCCGAGGTCCTCCACCGCATCGCGGACTCGCCGTGGCTCGGGTACGGCGCTCCCGTCACCGTGGACACGGTCACGGCAGAGGTGCCGGTGGGCACCCAGGGGCAGCTCTGGACGGTGTTGTTCAGCCACGGCGTACCGGCGCTGCTCTGCTTCCTCGCCTGGTTCGTGATCGTCACGCTGAAGAGCGCGCGGGCCCGTTCGGCTCCCGGGCAGTGGCTGGCGGTGGTCCCGGTGATCTGCCTGGTGCAGATTCCGTTCTACGGCATGGCCGACCCCACCATCACGATCGCCTACTTCGGAGTCGCTGTCGCGATGGCGCTCGCCGAGCGTGAGGCGGGGGCCGGTCCGAAGGGCCCCCTCCGCAACCCGAAGGCGTTGGCGGCATGACGACCGGGACCCGCCCAACTGTCGGCACCGACGCATCCGGCGCCGACGGTACGGCCGAGGCGCGGCGCAGCGCCCGCACCGGCCTGGCCGGGCTTGCTGGAGCCGCGACCAACGGGCTCTTCGGCTTCCTGCTCGCGGTGGTGATCACCCGCAGTTATGGCACCGTCGGCTCGGGCGCGTTCTTCGCGGCGATCGGAGTCGTCACGGTGACCGCTGCCATCTGCACCCTGGGTGCGGAGACCGGGCTCATCTGGACGCTGCCCCGTCGGCGTGTCGGCCGGGGAGGCGACGCGGCACGGGTGCTTCCGGTGGCGCTGCTGCCTCCGCTGGTCGCCGCCGCCGTCGTCGCCGTCAGCGGGGTCTTCGCCGCCGACACGCTCGCACCCCATCTCCTGGACGGGCGCGGCGGCTCCGACACGGCCCTGCTCGCGGTCAGCTTCGCCACGGTGCCGCTTGTGGTGGCGATGACGCTCCTGCTGGCCGTGCTGCGCTGCGTCCGTCCGATCCGGGCCTACGTCGGGGTGCAGTCCGTCCTGGTGCCGGTCGCCCGGCCGTTGCTGGTCGGCGTGGCGGCCGTTGCCAGCGGTGGCGTGCTGGCCGGCATGATCGGTTGGGTGGTCCCGGCGGCGATCGCCATCGTGGCCTGCCTGGTGCTGGTGACCGACCCGCTGGGCGTGGGTCGGGGTTCGGCGTTGCGCCCCGAGCGGGCCGACTGGTCGGCGTTCTGGCGTTTCGCGTTGCCCCGCGCCGCCTCCGCCGCGATCGACGCCAGTGCCGTGTGGGTGGGTGTGCTGCTCACCTCGGTGCTCGCCGGGCAGGCCGACGCCGGTGTGTTCGGCGCGGTCGGCCGGTACATCCTGGCCGGGCAACTGGCCATGCAGGGCTTGCGGGTGGCGGTGTCGCCCCAGCTCTCCCGCCTGCTCGGTGGTGGTGAGCGGGCCGCGGCAGCGGCGGTGCACCGGCAGATGACCACCTGGGCTCTGGTGTTGTCGTGGCCGGTCTACCTCCTGCTCGCGGTGTTCGGGCTGGCGTTCCTGCAACTCTTCGGACCCGGCTTCACCGCGGGAGCCACCGCGATCACCGTGCTGGCCCTGGCCATGCTCGTCAACACCGGCGTGGGCAACGTCCAGACCCTGCTGCTGATGAGCGGTCGCAGTGGTCTGCACCTGGTCGCGACGGTGGCCGGGCTGGTGGCCACCGTCTCGCTCGGACTGTGGCTGATCCCGCAGCACGGGGTGACGGGTGCCGCCCTGGCCTGGGCGGTCGGCATCGCCACCGAGAACCTGATCTCCTTCGTCTGCGCCCGGGTGGTGATCGGCCAGCCGCTTGTCGACGCGGCGCTGGCACGGGCGGCGGCAACGGTCGTCGTCGGGGTGGGGATCGCGGCGCTGGCCGGCGTGCTCACCGGCGGGCGGGGGATCGCCGGCCTGGCGGTGGCACTGATCGTGCTGGTCACCGGGTGCGTCGGCTTGTTGACGGTGCCCGGGGTGCGACGGCGCATCCGGGTGACCATGAAGCAGTTCCGTCCCGGTCGGACGGCGGCGCCGGTCGCCGCCGACCCCGCCGCGACGTCGACGAAGGACAGGTGAGAAACGCTGTGTCGTCCATCCGAGATCGGGTGAAACAGCTCGTGCCGACCCAGGTGACCAACCGGGTGAAGGACTCCCTGGTCGACTACGGGGTGCGGACCAGCGACCGTCGGGCGCTGCCGGACTTCCTCATCATCGGCACCAAGCGGGGCGGCACCACCTCGCTGTGGAACTACCTCGTCCAGCACCCGCTGGTGCCCCGGCTCTTCCCGGCCTGGAACACCAAGTCGGCGCACTACTTCGAGGAGCACTGGGGTCGCGGCGAGGCGTGGTACCGCTCGCATTTCCCGACCGAGCGTCAGCGTGCGGCCCTGACCAGGCGGCACGGCGGGCCGGTCCGGGTCGGCGAGGCCGCGCCGCTGTACATGTTCCACCCGCTCGCCGCGCAGCGGGTCGCCGAGCTGATGCCGACGGTGAAGCTCATCGTGCTGCTCCGGGACCCGGTGGAGCGGGCGTACTCGCACTGGAAGGAACGCCGCACCCACGGCATCGAGCCGTTGGACTTCGCCGCCGCGCTGGCCGCCGAGCCGGACCGTACGGCGGGGGAGCGGGAGCGGTTGATCGCCGAGCCGGAGTCGTTCAGCGAACCGTACGACTGGTACACGTACCGGGCCCGGGGTCGCTACCTGGAGCACCTGGAACCGTGGCTGGAGCGCTTCGACTCCGGTCAGATCCTCTTCCTGCCCAGCGAGGACCTGTACCGCGACGCGCGTGCCACCTACCGGCGGACCCTGGACTTCCTGGGGCTGCCGGCGTACGACCTGCCCGACTTCAAGGTCTACAACGACCGGCGCTCGGCACCGCTGGAGCCGGCCGTGCGTGCCGAGCTGACCGAGTACTACCGGCCGTACAACGACGCGCTGCGCCAGCGGCTCGGGCTGGAACTCGACTGGGCGGACCGGGCGGCGTGACCGCGCAGGTCGACGCGACAACTGATCCCCGGTCCCGGACGGACGGCCTGGGCTGGGTGAGCCGGGCGGTCTTCCCCGACCGTCGGGTGGCGTTGACAGTGGGCGGCGACCCGCCGGTCGGCCATCGCGCGGTGGCCCACTACGCCGTCGTACCCTCGCCGGCCCGGGCCCGGTTTCTGGTGCCACTGGGCGCGCCCCGCGCTGCCGCGGCGTCGCTGCTGGCATACAACGCGCTGCGGCCTCCGACGGTGCGGGCGTTGCGGGCCGCGGTCGGCGGGCTGGCCCGGTTCGGCGCGGTGGGCCTGGCCCCGTTCCCGACCCTGACCGTGTCGGTGCCCGCCGGGGTGGCCGCGGCCGAGTTGCTGCTGACCGAACGGCTCGCCGACGCGCTCGGCGGGACCCCGCTGCTGGCCGCCTTCGGCGTCCGCCCGCCGGATCCCAACCACAAGCCCACCCTGCAACTGTTCAGCGCCGACGGCCGCCCGCGCGGGTACGCCAAGATCGGCTGGAACGACGCGACCCGCGCGCTGGTCACCGCGGAGGCGGCCGCGCTGCGGGCGCTGCGGACCGTTGCCGGTGCGGCTGACCACCCGGTGCCTCCGGGGCTGCTGGCCGAGCTGACCTGGGCCGGCCAGGTGGTCGCGGTGATCGAGCCGCTGCCTCCGGCGGTACGCGGGGTACCTGTCGACGACCCGCCCCGGATCGCGGCGCTGCTCGCGGTCGCCCGACGCGGTGGGCCGGGGACGCCGCTCCGACCGTTGGCCGGGTCGGCGTTCCTGGCGCAAATGACAGCGCAGGCCCAGCGGGCCGCCGCCAGCGGGGCCACCGGTGCGCGGGCCGTCGACGCGGTCCAGGCGTTGGCCCGGCGGCACGGTGACACCGCTGTGGAGTTCGGGCACTGGCACGGTGACTGGGTGCCGTGGAACCTGGGCGAGCACGCTGGACGGTTGGTCGCCTGGGACTGGGAGCACAGTGGCCCGGACGTGCCGGTCGGTTTCGACCTGGCGCACGACGCGTTCCAGCGGGCCCTGGTGCTGCGCGGCGATCCGGCAGTGGTGGCCGCCGGTGCCGTCGACGCCTATCTGGACCGGCACGGTGATCGGCTCGGCCTGGGCCCGGCGCAGCGCCGGTTGGTGGCGGACGGCTACCTGCTGGAGATGTGGCTGCGGACCTGGCGGCTGGCGGACGCGGGTGCCGGCTGGAACGCCGCGCTGCATCCCGCGCTGCTGGACGTCATCGAAAAACGACATAGCGGCTGATCCGGGGAAATCACCGAGGGTGGTGCCGAGGGCGGCGCCGCAGAGTAACGAGAAAGACGCAGGTCGTGACGATCGTCGATGAAGTCGGGCGGCTGGTGAGACGAACCACCTCGCGCGTGAGCAGGCGATGGACCGGTCGCGCTATACAGCGGCCGGCGAACGTGTGATCTGCTCATGCGTGGCGTGGACCTTAATTCCAAGCGGACTTGTGGGGAGTCGCGTGGACACGAAAATCGAGGCCGAAGAACCGCCGGTGCTGCTGCTGGTCGGATCCAGCGGCGGGCACCTGGCTCAACTGTTGGCCCTACGGCCGTGGTACGAGAGCCGGCGGCGCTGCTGGGTCACCTTCGACACACCGGAGGCGGTGTCGCTGCTCGCCGGCGAGGACCTGGTGCCGGCGCACCATCCGACCACCCGTAACGTGCCGAACCTGTTGCGCAACGCGGTGCTCGCCTGGCGGGTGCTGCGCGAGCGGCGGGTCGAAGCGGTCGTCACCACGGGTGCCGGAGTGGCCGTGCCGTTCGTGGTGCTGGCGCGGCTACGGCGGATCCCGACCATCTACATTGAGGTGTACGACCGGATCGACACCCCGACGCTGACCGCCCGACTGTGTCGCCCCTTCCTGTCCGCGATGCTCGTGCAGTGGGATGAGCAGCGGCGTCACTACCCGGAGGCCACAGTCGTCGGGACCCTGTTGTGAGCGGGGAGGCGACGACCGGCACCGCCCGGCGTCCGCTGCCGCCCGAACCCCAGCCGGCCACCGACGTCGACCACGGGCGCCTGCCGCGGCAACGCGACGCGGCGGCGACTGACCAGGTGCGGGTGCTGGTCGCCGTCGGCACCGACAAGCATCCTTTCGGTCGGCTCGTCGACTGGCTGACGCACTGGCACGCGGCGACCGTCGGCCTGGTGGACCTGACCCTGCAACACGGCCACACCCGGGCGCCGGCGGTGCCCGGTGCGGTGTCGTTTCTCGGCCACGCCGCCCTGCAGGAGGCGATGTCCCGCGCCGACCTGGTGGTCTGCCACGGTGGCCCGGCGACCATCCTGGAGGCCCGCCGGCACGGCCACCTGCCGATCGTGGTGCCCCGCGACCCGGAACGCGGCGAGCACGTGGACGACCACCAGCAGCTCTTCGCCCGCCGGCTCGGCGCGGCCGGCATGGTGGCGCTCTGCGAAACCCAGGAGCAGCTGTACGACGCGCTGGACGCCGGGCTGAACGACCCGTCCCGGTACGCGGTGACTGCCGACCCGCAGGCGCACCGGGCGCAGGTCGCGGCGGTGGCCCGGGTGGGTGCGATCGTCGAGGAGTTGGTGGCCCGATCGGCGCGGCGCCCGCCGCGTCGGCGGGTGTGGGCGCGGCTTCGCCGCGGTGCGGAGGAGACCAGGTGACCCGGCAGCCGAGCGTCAGTGTCGTGGTGCCCACCCGGGACCGCCCGGAACTGCTGCGGGCCGCGGTGCGCGCGATCCTGGGCCAGGATTACCCCGGCGCGGTCGAGGTGGTCGTGGTCCACGACCAGTCGACGCCCGACGAGTCCCTGGCCGAGTCGGCCGACCCGGACCGCACGGTCCGGGTCATCCACAACGCCCGCACGCCGGGGCTCGCCGGGGCCCGCAACAGCGGCACAGTGGCCGCCAACGGCGAGCTGATCGCCTTCTGCGACGACGACGACGAGTGGCTGCCCGGCAAACTGGCCGCGCAGGTGGCCGCCCTCACCGCCGACCCGGACGCCGAATTCGTCTGCTGCGGCATCCGGGTCAGCTACGACGGCACCACCGTCGACCGGGTGCTGGACAAGGACCGGATCACCCTCGACGATCTGCTGCGGGACCGGATGACCGAGCTGCACCCGTCCACCTTCCTGATCCGGGCCACCGCGCTGCGCGACGGGTTCGGGTTGGTCGACGAGGAGATCCCGGGCAGCTACGCCGAGGACTACGAGTTCCTGCTGCGGGCCGCGCGCAGCGCGCCGCTGCTCAACCTGCGTACCCCGTCGGTGCTGGTGCGGTGGCACAAGCGGTCCTACTTCGCGCAACGCTGGGACACCATCTCCGAGGCGTTGCAGTGGTTGCTGGAGCGCTACCCCGAGTTCGGCAGCCAGCCCGCCGGCGAGGCCCGGGTGACCGGGCAGATCGCGTTCGCGCGGGCCGCCTCCGGTGACCGGCGGGGCGCGCTGCGCTGGGCCCGGCGAACGCTGCGGCGCAACCCCCGCGAGCCGCGTGCCTATCTCGCACTCGCTGTGGCCGGACGGATGGTCCGGGCCGACGCGGTCCTACGCACGCTGCACAGACGCGGACGGGGCATCTGACCGAGCCGGACCACGCACCGCACCCCTCAACGAGCCAACAGCAGATCAAAGGACAACCATTCATGGGACTTCACTCGCTCAGGTTCCGACTCGTCGACTCGCCGACCTCGCTCGGCGCGAAACGACGTGCGCGGCGCGCGGCCTGGCTGTCGGACACCTTCCCGAACCTGGCCGACATGACCGTCCTCGACCTGGGCGGCCGGGTGGACAGTTGGGCGCGCGTTCCCGTCCGGCCGGCACACGTGCACGTGGTCAACCTGGAGCCGCTGCCCACGGAGCTGCCCGACTGGGCCGAGGCCGACCACGCCGACGCCTGCGAGCTGCCCAAGAGCATCATGAGCCGCAGGTACGACCTCGTCTTCAGCAACAGCGTCCTGGAACACGTGGGTGGGCACGAACGCCGGAAGCGGATGGCCGACGCGGTCCGTGAGTTGGGGCGTGCGTACTGGGTGCAGACGCCGTACCGGTACTTCCCGGTGGAACCACACTGGGTGGCCCCGGGGATGCAGTTCCTGCCGGTGTCGGCGCGGGTGGTGATGGCGCGTAAGTGGCCGCTCGCCTACAACCCCGGCAAGTCGTACGAGGCGGCGATGAGGCAGGTCCTGACGACCGAGCTGATCGGTCGCGCCGAACTCAAGTACCTGTTCCCCGACGCCACCGTCCGCAACGAGCGTCTGGCGGGTCTGACCAAGTCGATCATCGCGATCCGAAACCGCTGAGCGAGCGGTCCTCAGCAATGTGCGGGCCGCGGACACGGCAACCAGCTCGGCCGATGTGCCTGCCCCGCCGCGCCTGCCCGCCGCAGCGCAGCCCGAACCCCGGTTGAGGGCCGCCACGAGTGGTTGCCCCAACCGGGGTACGGGCCCAGTTGGCTAGTGCCTCGTCGTGGAACGTTGATCGTGTGACCCACCGATTGTGAGTCTGTGTCAGGCAGGCTGTCTCCCAACGCGTGAGGCTGTGGGTGGTGCTGGCCGGTGGGTTGAAGGCTGCATGACGAGCACTAGTTACCGACGCCGAGACTCGACATGAACGCCGCCGGGTAACGGTCACCGCGCGCGGCACCCTTCGGCACGGCCGCCTCGATCTCTTCGAGATCATCGGCCGACAGCTTCACGTCCAGCGCCGGCAACGCCTCGGCCAGCCGCTGCCGGGTGCGCGCACCGACCAGCGGAACGATGGACGGGTCCTGCGCCGCCACCCACGCGATCGCCAACTGCGCCACCGTGCACCCCTTCGCGTCGGCGACCCGGCGCAACGCCTGCACCAGGGCGAGGTTGTGCGACGCGTTCTCGGCGGAGAAGCGGGGACTGTGGTTACGCGGATCGTCCGCCCGCCCCGGCACCCAGTTCCCCGAGAGCAGGCCACGGCCCAGCACCCCGTACGCGGTCAGCCCGATGCCCAACTCCCGCAGCGCGGGCAGCACGTCGGCCTCGACCGCCCGCGACAGCAGCGAATACTCAATCTGAAGATCAGCAACCGGATGTACGGCGTGCGCCCGCCGGACGGTCTCCGCATCAACCTCGGAGAGCCCCACATACCGCACGTAACCGGCGTCGATCATCTCCTTGATCGCGCCGATCGTGTCCTCGATCGGCACCGACCGGTCGAGCCGGGCCGGCCGGTAGATGTCCACGTGGTCGACGCCGAGCCGGGTCAGCGAGTAGCTCAGGAAGTTCCGCACCGACGCCGGGCGGGAGTCCTGACCGGCGAACCGCATGCCCGGCCCCACCTGCTGCCCGAACTTCACACTCAGCAGATAGCTGTCCCGGTCGCGTCCTCGCAACGCCTCCGACAGCAGCAGCTCGTTGTGCCCCATGCCATAGAAGTCACCGGTGTCGACCAGCGTGACCCCGGCGTCCAGCGCGGCCCGTACGGTGGCGATGCTCTCCTCGCGATCGGCCGGGCCGTACGCGCCCGACATGCTCATCGCCCCCAGCCCCACAGCGGAAACCGTGGGACCTGTGTTGCCCAGAGTGCGTGTCTGCATCGAAACTCTCCCCCATCGGTCGATCTCGGCTCCACCCTGCGCCGCTTTCCGGCCCACCTGCAGCGGAGCGCTTATCGTGGGAGCGCCGCTCCCTGGCTCGGTGCCCAGGCCCGGGGCAGCATGGAGGCATGCAGCGTGAGCAGCTCGCCGACTTCCTGCGGCGCCGGCGCGAGACCATCCGCCCCGCCGAGGTCGGCATCGCCGACGGCCCCCGCCGCCGCACCGCCGGTCTGCGCCGCGAGGAGGTCGCCATGCTCGCCGGCATGTCCGTCGACTACGTCGTCCGCCTTGAGCAGGGCCGCAGCAGCCAGCCGTCGACCCAGCTGCTCGGTGCCCTGGCCCGGGCCCTGCGCCTGACCGACGACGAGCGAAGCCACCTGTTCCACCTGGCCGGCCACCAGCCGCCACCCGCCGACGGCATGGCCCGCCTGGCCCGGGCCGGCCTGGTCCGCCTGCTCGACCTGGTGGGCGACACCCCCGCCGTGGTCCTGTCCGACCTCGGCGAGGTCCTGGCGCAGAACCGCATGTCGATCCTGCTGACCGGCGACCACACCGGGCTGACCGGCGACCGCCGCTACGTCGCCTACCGCTACTTCACCGACCCGGTCACCCGCGACCTCCACGGCCCCGAGGAATGGCAGCGGCACGCCCGCCAGCAGGTCGCCGACCTGCGTGCGGTGGCCGGCCGGCGGGCCGGCGACCCGGCCGTGACCGGCCTGATCGAACGGTTGCGGGCTGCGAGCGACGACTTCCGGCGGCTGTGGGCCGAGCACGAGGTGGCGGTGCGCCGGGCCGACCGCAAGACGTTCATGCACCCGCGCGTGGGCCGCATCACGATGGACTGCGAAACCCTTGTCACCCCCGACCTCGGCCAGCAGCTGCTGGTGCTGACCCCGGCCGACGCCGAGGCCCGGGAGAAGCTTGAGCTGCTGCGTGTGCTGGGCGTCGAGGAGTTCCCGGCCGGCGTGCCTCACTGACAGTGCCCGCGGTTCCGCCCGCCCATGGCTCGATGGATACAAGGGCAGGACCCACTTTGCGGGAAATCGGCTTCGCGTCCGCAGGGCGGGACGCGACGGGCGGTGCGGCGGGCCGACCACCGGCCGTGACAGACTGACCGCTGTGTTGCGCTGGCTGACTGCAGGTGAATCGCATGGTCCCGCCCTCGTCGCGATGTTGGAGGGGGTGCCGGCCGGCATCGAGGTGACCACCACCGAGATCGCCGACGAGCTGGCCCGTCGGCGGCTGGGCTACGGCCGGGGTGCCCGGATGTCGTTCGAGCGGGACGAGGTCGAGCTGCTCGGCGGCCTGCGCCACGGCGTGACGCTGGGCAGCCCGGTGGCGATCCGGGTCGGCAACTCCGAGTGGCCGAAGTGGCAGACCGTGATGGCCGCCGACCCGGTCGACCCCGACGAGTTGGCCCGGCAGGCCCGTAACGCCCCGCTGACCCGCCCCCGGCCGGGCCACGCGGACCTGGCCGGCATGCAGAAATACGGCCACACCGACGCCCGGCCGATCCTGGAACGCGCCAGCGCCCGGGAGACCGCCGCCCGGGTCGCCGTCGGCACCGTCGCCAAGGCGCTGATCCGTCAGGCGCTCGGCGTCGAGATCGTCTCGCACGTCGTCGAGTTGGGCCCGGTGGCCGCGAAGCCCGGCCTGCGTCCGACGCCGTCCGACGCCGCACGGATCGACGCCGACCCGCTACGCTGTCTCGACCCGGAGGCCAGCGCCCTGATGGTCGCCGAGGTCGATGCCGCGAAGAAGGCCGCCGACACCCTCGGCGGCGTGGTCGAGGTGCTGGCGTACGGGGTGCCACCGGGGCTGGGCAGCCACGTGCAGTGGGACCGCAAACTCGACGCCCGGCTGGCAACCGCGCTGATGTCCATTCAGGCGATCAAGGGCGTGGAGATCGGCGACGGCTGGCAGCAGGCCCGGTCCCGCGGCTCCGAGGCGCACGACGAGATCATCCCGTCGGCGACCGGCGTCCGTCGGGTCACCGACCGGGCCGGCGGGCTGGAGGGTGGCATCACCACCGGTGAGCCGCTGCGGGTCCGCGCCGCGATGAAGCCGATCTCCTCGCTGAACCGGGCGCTGGCCACCGTGGACGTCGCCACCGGCGAGCCGGCCACCGCGATCAACCAGCGCTCCGACGTCTGCGCGGTGCCCGCCGCGGCGGTGGTCGCCGAGGCGATGGTGGCGCTCGTGCTCGCCGAGGCGGCCACCGAGAAGTTCGGCGGGGACTCGATCGCCGAGATCCGTCGCAACCTGGCCGGCTACCTCGACGCGCTGGTCATCCGCTGATGGCACCGGTGGTCGTGCTGGTCGGCGCGCCCGGTTGCGGCAAGACCACAGTCGGGCGGGCGCTCGCCGCAACGCTCGGCGTGGAGTTCCGCGACACCGACACCGACATCGAGCAGATGGCCGGGAAGCCGATCCCGGAAATCTTCATCGACGAGGGTGAGGCGCACTTCCGTACCCTGGAACGGGCGGCGGTGGCCGCGGCGCTGGCCGCCGGCACGGGCGTGCTCGCCCTCGGCGGCGGCGCGGTGCTGGCCGAGGAGACCCGCGCGGCCCTGATCGGGCACCGGGTCGTGCACCTCTCGGTCGAGCTGCCCGACGCGGTGCGGCGGGTCGGGCTCGGCGCCGGCCGGCCGCTGCTGGCGATCAACCCCCGCGCCACCCTCAAGCACCTGATGGATCAGCGCCGGCCGCTCTACGCCGAGGTGGCCACCGAGACGGTGGTCACCGACGGTCGGGCCCCGGCGCAGATCGTCGCCGAGATCGCCGCCCTGCTCCCGCGCTGACGCGGACCCGTCGCCGCCGCCTGGCCGCGCCGATCTTGCACTTGCTGTCCCGGCGTAAGGGGCATTCACCGCATCTCGGCAACCGGAAGCGCAAGATCGGCGCGGTGGGGCGTCCCTCAGCTGCGGGCGATCAGGTCGAGGACGTCGGCCAGCGCCTTCGGCTCGCTGAGCATCGGCCAGTGCCCGGTGGGCAGTTCATGCAGCTGGCCGTCGGCCAGGCCGGTGAAGAACGGATGCTCCTGTCGGATCATCTGCCGCACCACGTCCAGCGGGAAGGTGCTGGCGACCAGCGCGGTCGGCACCGGGCGCCCACCGCTGCGTCGCACCGGGTCGGTGGCGGCCCGCAGCGGCTGCGGGGTGGCCCGGCTGCGCAGGAGAGCGAGCGTGGGCTCGTCCAGGCCGGCCAGGTTGGTCGGGTCGGCGGCCGGGTCCCAGGCCGGCGGCGGCAGCAGGTGCCCGGTGCCGATCGCTGCCCGCAACCGCTGCTGCTCCTCCGGCGGCATCGTGTCGAACTGCGCCGTGCCGTCCGGCAACGGCCCACTCTCCACGTAGACGACCCGGGCGATCCGGTCCGGGGCGCGGTCCGCCGCCAGGGCGGCCGGCATCCCGCCGCCGGAGTGCCCGACCAGCAGTACGTCGCGCAGGTCCTCGACCTCGATCAGCCGGACGATGTCGGTGGTGTGCGTGTCGAGGCTGACCTCGGGCCCGGCGAGGTGGTCGCGCTCGGCCACCCCGGTCAGTGTCATCGGGTGGACCTCGTGCCCCTGCGACCGCAGCGCGGCTGTCACGTTCCGCCATGCCCAGGCGCCCAGCCAGAATCCCGGTACCAGCACGAATGTCGCCATCTGTCGCTCCTTCTCTCGGTTACCGACAGACCGTACGATCGAATCTGGACAGGATCCTTCCGGTTTGGATGAGTGGCCCGTGTCACATCCCGCAGGACGGGTGCTGGCCCTGCTCGAACTGCTGCAGACCCGGCACCGGTCGACCGCCGCCGAACTCGCCGGCCAGCTCGGGGTGGACGAGCGGACCGTGCGCCGGTACGCGACCACGCTGGTCGAGCTGGGCATCCCCGTCACCGCCGACCGGGGCCGCTACGGCGGCTACCGGCTGCACCCCGGCTACAAGCTGCCACCGCTGATGCTCACCGACGACGAGGCGGTTGCCGTCCTGCTCGGCCTCGTCGTCGCCGAACGGGTCGGGCTGGCCACCGAGCAGCCCGCCACCGCCACCGCGCTGGCGAAGATCCGCCGGGTGCTGCCGGCGGCCCTCGCCGACCGGCTCGCCGCCGTCCAGGAGCACCTGGGCTTCACCCTGCGTCGCCCGGAGTCGGAGCGCGGACCGGCGTCGGGCACCCTGCTCGCCCTGGCCTCGGCCGCCCGGCACCGGCAGCGGGTGGCACTGGACTACCGCTCCTGGCGGGGCGAGCAGTCGCACCGCGAGCTCGACCCCTACGGGCTGGTCTTCCACGCCGGCCGTTGGTACGTCACAGGCCACGACCACCGGCGCGGGGAGATTCGCACCTTCCGACTGGACCGCATCGGCGCGGTGACGCCCGGCGTGGCGACGTTCACCGTGCCGGACGACTTCGAGGCGGTGGCCTGGGTGACCCGATCGCTGGCCGGGGTGCCGTACACACACGAGGTGGAGGTCGTGCTGGAGACCGACCTGGTCGCCGCCCGCCGCCGCATCCCGCCCAGCGTGGCCGAGTTGACCGCCACCACCGACGGGGTGCTGCTGCGGGCCCGGGCGGAGAGCCTGCCCGGGATGGCGGCGCTGCTCGCCGGGCTGGGCTGTCCGTTCACCGTGCGACATCCGGACGCGCTGCGCGCCGAGGTGGCCGAGCACGCCCGCCGGTTGGCGGAGTGGGCCGCCCGGCCAGCAGGTGGACAGCCGCCGTCGCCGCGCCGCCCGCTCGACTAGGCTGCCGGCGATGGACGAGGTGACCCGGATTCCGGTCGGCGGCGAGCGGCCGTACGACGTCTTGGTGGGACGTGACCTGCTGGGCGCGCTGCCCGGCCTGCTGCCCGGGGCGACCCGGGCGGCGGTGCTGCACGCGCCTCCGCTCAAGGCCCTCGCGGACGCGCTCGGTGAGCGCCTGCGCGCCGCCGGCGTCGAGCCACTGCCGATCGAGGTGCCCGACGCCGAGTCGGGCAAACACATCGACGTGGCCTCCGCCTGCTGGGACCGACTCGGAGCGGCGGGCTTCACCCGTACCGACGCGGTGGTCGGAGTGGGCGGCGGCGCGGTGACCGACCTGGCCGGCTTCGTCGCGGCCTGCTGGTTGCGGGGGGTGCGCTGGGTGCCGGTGGCGACCTCGCTGCTGGGCATGGTCGACGCCGCGGTGGGCGGCAAGACGGGCATCAACACGGCCGCCGGCAAGAACCTGGTGGGCGCGTTCCACCCGCCGGTCGGGGTGCTGGCCGACCTGGCGACGCTGGACAGCCTGCCCGCTGTCGACCTGGCGGCCGGCCTGGCCGAGGTCGTCAAGTGCGGTTTCATCGCCGACCCGACCATCCTGGATCTCATCGAGAACGATCCGGAGGCCGCCACCGACCCCCGGGGGCCGGTGAGCCGGGAGCTGATCGAACGGGCGATCCGGGTGAAGGCGGACGTGGTCGCCGGCGACCTGCGCGAGTCGGGCGTGCGGGAGGTGCTCAACTACGGGCACACGCTGGCCCACGCCATCGAGCAGAACGAGGGTTACCGCTGGCGGCACGGCCACGCCGTCGCCGTCGGTCTGGTGTACGCGGCCACGTTGGCCCGGCTCGCCGGGCGGCTGGACGCGCCGACCGCCGACCGGCACCGGGTCACGTTGCGCGCGCTGGGCCTGCCGGTGAGCTACCCGGCGGACGCCTGGCCGCAGCTGCTGGCCGCGATGCGGGTGGACAAGAAGACCCGGGGCAGTCGGTTGCGCTTCGTGGTGCTCGACGGGCTGGCCCGCCCGGCGATGCTGGAGGGCCCGGACGACGCGTTGCTGGAAGCCGCGTACCGCGAGGTGACCAGCCCATGAAGGTCTACGTCCTGAACGGGCCGAACCTGGGGCGGCTGGGCACCCGCGAGCCCGACGTGTACGGCGCGACCACCTACGCCGACTTGGTGGCGCTCTGCGAGAGCACCGGTCGGGAGCTGGGGCTGGACGTGACGGTCCGGCAGACCGACGCGGAGCACGAGCTGCTCGGTTGGCTGCACGCGGCGGCCGACGAGGGCGCCGCCGTGGTGCTCAACCCGGCCGCCTGGTCGCACTACTCGTACGCGGTGCGGGACGCCTGCGCCATGCTGCGGGGACCGCTGGTGGAGGTGCACATCTCCAACATCCACACCCGCGAGGAGTTCCGGCACCACTCGGTGGTGTCGGCGGTGGCGACCGGGGTGATCTGCGGTCTGGGCATCGACGGCTATCGTCTCGCGCTGCACCATCTGGCCACCCGCGCAACGCCCGCCCCGAGCGGGGACCGGGCGATTCGACGCAGCTAGTAGACTCGCAGGGTCTGTCCGCCAATTGATGATCAAGGCAGGAAATGGCCTCCACCAACGACCTCAAAAACGGCCTGGTACTCAACCTGGACGGCGAGCTCTGGGCCGTCGTCGAGTTCCAGCACGTCAAGCCCGGTAAGGGTGGTGCCTTCGTGCGCACCACGCTGAAGAACGTGCTGTCCGGGAAGGTGGTCGACAAGACCTTCAACGCGGGCACCAAGGTCGAAACCGCGACCGTTGACAAGCGCACGATGCAGTACCTGTACGCCGACGGCGAGGACTTCGTCTTCATGGATCTGGAGACCTTCGACCAGATCACCGTGCCCGGTGGCACCGTCGGTGAGGCAGCCAACTACCTGCTGCCCGAGGCGGAGGCGACCGTCGCCCAGCACGAGGGTGTGCCGCTCTACATCGAGCTGCCCACCAGCGTCGTGCTGGAGGTCACCTACACCGAGCCGGGCCTGCAGGGCGACCGTTCGACCGGCGGCACCAAGCCGGCGACCGTGGAGACCGGCGCCACAGTGCCGGTTCCGCTGTTCATCACCACCGGCGAGAAGATCAAGGTCGACACCCGCGACGGCCGTTACCTCGGCCGCGCCTGATGGCTGAGGGTTCCAAGCAGCAGATGCCGGCGCGCCGCAAGGCGCGCAAGCGGGCGCTGGATGTCCTCTACGAGGCCGACCTACGGGACAAGCCTCCGGTGGAGGTGCTCGCCGGCTACGTGCAGCGGATCGAGCAGCCCCGACCGGAGCATCTGGGCTACGCGGTGGGCCTGGTCGAGGGTGTCGCCGAGCATCTCAACCGGATCGACGAGCTGATCGCCAGCTACGCCGAGGGTTGGACGCTGGAGCGGATGCCGGTCGTCGACCGGAATCTGGCCCGGATCGCCGTCTACGAGTTGCTCTACGTCGACGAGATCGACGACGCGGTGGCGATCAGCGAGGCAGTGGAGTTGGCCCGACAGATGTCGACCGACGACTCGCCGCGCTTCCTCAACGGGGTGCTCGGCCGGATCGCCGAGTACGCCACCCGCTGAGCGTCCCCACCGAACGCCGCAAATCCGGAAGGGCCCGTGCCGACTGGCACGGGCCCTTCCGGTGGAGCGGCAGATCAGGAGGCGAAGAACGCCCGGGGGTCGGCCACCAGCACGCCGTGCTCGGTGAGCCGCTCGATCAGACCCGACGGTGAGGCGTCGTAGACGATCGCGAGCGCCCGCAGGTCGTCGGCGCGGATGGAGAGCACCCGGCCGTTGTAGTCGCCGCGCTGCTGCTGGATGGCGCGGGCGTAGCGGGCGACGTAGGCCAGGTCCTCGGAGGCCTCGTCGTAGAGCCGCTCCAGGTCCAGGACAATCTTGCTGGTGGGCTCGTGACGGACGCCACTGCCGTCAGGCAGCAACTCCGAGACGGGTACGCGGTAGAACTCGGCCAACTCGGCCAGACGGGACACCGTCACGGCCCGGTCGCCACGCTCGTACGAGCCGACCACCACGGCCTTCCACCGCCCGTTCGACTTCTCCTCCACACCCTGCAGGGAGAGACCCTGCTGCTGGCGGATGGAGCGCAGGCGGGCGCCCAGAGACTTGGCGTATTCAGAGGGCATTCGGACACTCCCAGTGCTGCTCGGGGTTCTCCCGTCGATCGCTACGGAGCGTGACGGTACGGGGAATGCGACACGTGGTCAAGTGGTCGTGACCCTACCGTTGGGGAGCGTCCGGGAAGTTATCCCCTTTTCCGGCGCCTGATCCGGTGGTCAGCGGCCGCCGTCCATCACCCCGGTGACCACTGGTAACGTGGCGGAAGCCCCGGCCCAGGTCCGCTGAGCGGTCCGGCCGGAGGTGCCCGACATCCTTTAACGACCCGTCCCGTGAGGCGGGGAAGGAGGTCCGCCGTGGCATACCCACCGGCTGCCCGCTCGTCACCACCGCGACAACCCTCGGTGAAGGTGATCCTCGCCAGCGCCGACGTGCAACGCGTGGTCGACCGCATCGCCCACCAGATCCTGGAGAAGACCCAGGGCGCCGCCAACACGGTGCTGCTGGGGATTCCCACCCGGGGCACCCCCCTCGCCCGGCGGCTCGCCGACCGGATCAGCACCTTCGAGGACGTCGCCGTTCCGGTCGGTGTGCTCGACATCACCCTGTACCGCGACGACCTCCGTCGGCACGCCACCCGGGCGGTGGGTCCGACCGAGCTGCCGTCCGGCGGGATCGACGGCAAACGGGTCATCCTGGTCGACGACGTGCTCTTCTCCGGCCGCACCGTCCGGGCCGCGCTCGACGCGCTCAACGACGTGGGCCGCCCGGCGTCGGTGCAACTCGCCGTCCTGGTCGACAGGGGCCACCGGGAGCTGCCGATCCGCGCCGACTACGTCGGTAAGAACATCCCGACCTCGCTCGCCGAGAGCGTCAAGGTGACGCTCGCCGAGATTGACGGGACGGACGAGGTCAAGCTCTACGGGGGAGCCAGCTCATGATCAAACATCTGCTCTCCGGCGGGGACCTGGACGCCGACACCGCCACCGAGATCCTGGACACCGCCGCCGAGATGGCCACCGTCGCCGGCCGGGAGATCAAGAAGCTTCCCGCGCTGCGGGGCCGGACCGTGGTGAACCTCTTCTACGAGGACTCCACGCGTACCCGGATCTCCTTCGAGGCGGCGGCGAAGCGACTCAGCGCCGACGTGATCAACTTTTCCGCGAAGGGTTCCAGCGTCACCAAGGGTGAGAGCCTGAAGGACACCGCGTTGACCCTCCAGGCCATGGGCGCGGACGCCGTGGTCGTCCGACACCCCGCCTCCGGTGCGCCGCACCGCCTAGCCAACTGGGTGGACGGGTCGGTGGTCAACGCCGGGGACGGCACCCACGAGCACCCCACCCAGGCCCTGCTGGACGCGTACACCATGCGGGCCCGGCTGGGCCGGCTCGCCGGCCTGTCGGTCGCTGTGGTCGGGGACGTGCTGCACTCCCGGGTGGCCCGCTCCAACGTGCTGCTGCTCTCCACCCTCGGCGCCAAGGTCACCCTGGTCGGCCCGCCGACCCTCATCCCGGTCGACATCGCGGGCGCGCTCGCGCCCGGCACCGACGTCTCCTACGACCTCGACTCCGTCCTGCCCAACGTCGACGTGGTGATGATGCTGCGCGTGCAGCGGGAGCGGATGAACGACTCCTACTTCCCCTCCGCCCGCGAATACGCCCGCCGCTACGGGCTGGACGGGCCGCGGATGCGCCGGCTGCCCGAGCACGCGATCGTCATGCACCCCGGCCCGATGAACCGGGGGATGGAGATCACCCCGGAGGTCGCCGACTCAGCCCGCTCCACAATCGTCGAACAGGTCACCAACGGGGTCTCCGTGCGGATGGCTGTCCTTTACCTGCTGCTCGGAGGGAACAACAACCGGTGACCGCGTACCTGATCACCAGCGTGAGTGTCGTCGGCGGCGCGCCGACCGACCTGCTGATCCGCGACGGCGTGATCGCCGCTGTCGGTCCCGACCTGACCGCGCCGGACGCCACTGTCGTCGACGGCACCGGCCTGGTCGCCCTGCCCGGTCTCGTCGACCTGCACACCCACCTGCGCGAGCCCGGTCGGGAGGACGCCGAGACCGTCGAGTCCGGTTCACGGGCGGCGGCGCTCGGCGGCTACACGGCGGTCTGCGCGATGGCCAACACCTCCCCGGTGGCGGACACCGCCGGCGTGGTCGAGCAGGTCTGGCGGCTTGGCCGGGAGGCCAGCCTGGTCGACGTGCAGCCGATCGGCGCGGTCACCGTCGGGCTGGCCGGCGAGCGGCTGGCCGAGCTGGGCGCGATGGCCGACTCGGCGGCCCGGGTGCGGATCTTCTCCGACGACGGGCACTGCGTCGCCGACCCGAAGTTGATGCGCCGGGCACTGGAGTACGTCAAGGCGTTCGACGGGATCATCGCCCAGCACGCCGAGGAGCCCCGGCTCACCGAGGGCGCCCAGATGCACGAGGGTGAGGTCTCCACCCGGCTCGGCCTGATCGGCTGGCCGGCGGTCGCCGAGGAGGCGATCATCGCCCGGGACGTGCTGCTCGCCGAGCACGTGGGCAGCCGCCTGCACGTCTGCCACGTCTCCACCGCCGGCAGCGTCGAGGTGCTGCGCCAGGCAAAGGCCCGGGGGGTACGGGTGACCGCCGAGGTCACCCCGCACCACCTGCTGCTCACCGACGAACGGGCGGAAACCTACGACCCGGTCTTCAAGGTGAACCCGCCGCTGCGCACCGCCTCGGACGTCACCGCGTTGCGCGCCGCCCTCGCCGACGGGGTGATCGACGTGATCGCCACCGACCACGCCCCGCACGCGGTGGAGGACAAGGAGTGCGAGTGGGCGTACGCCCGACCGGGGATGCTCGGTCTGGAGACGGCCCTCTCCATCGCGCTGGACGTGCTCGGCCCCGAGTGGGATCTGATCGCCGAGCGGATGTCCCGCACCCCGGCGCGGATCGCCGGCCTCACCGGGCACGGCGTCGACCCCGCGCCGGGTGTGCCGGCCAACCTGACCCTGATCGACCCGGCCGTCCGCCGCACCATCGAGCCGGCGGAGCTGGCCAGTCGCAGTCGCAACACCCCGTACGCCCGCATGACGCTGCCGGGTCGCATCGTGGCGACCTTCCTGCGTGGCGAGCCGACGGTCCTGGACGGAAAGGCTGTCAAGTAATGGTCAAGCGCAGACCCGCAATCCTGGTTCTCGAGGACGGGCGCACGTTCCCCGGCGAGGCGTACGGCAGCGTCGGGGAGACCTTCGGCGAGGCGGTCTTCAACACCGGCATGACCGGTTACCAGGAGACCCTGACCGACCCGTCGTACCACCGTCAGGTGGTGGTGCAGACCGCGCCGCACATCGGCAACACCGGCGTCAACGGCGAGGACGACGAGTCCGGTCGGATCTGGGTGGCCGGCTACGTCGTGCGCGACCCGGCCCGGATCGGCTCGAACTGGCGGGCCACCGGTGGTCTCGAGGACCGCCTCGCCACCGAGGGCGTGGTGGGCATCAGCGGGGTGGACACCCGGGCGCTGACCCGGCACCTGCGCGAGCGCGGCGCCATGCGGGTGGGCATCTCCAGCATCGACAACGACCCGCAGAGCCTGCTGGCCCGGGTCCGCCAGGCACCGGAGATGGTCGGCGCGGACCTGTCCGCCGAGGTGAGCACCCCCGAGCCGTACGTCGTCGAGGCCCTGGGCGAGCGCCGGTTCACAGTGGCCGCCCTGGACCTGGGCATCAAGCGCAACGTGCCGCGCCGGCTGGCCACCCGCGGGGTGACCACCCACGTGCTGCCGGCGTCGTCGACCATCGACCAGATGCTCGCCACCGGCGCCGACGCGATCTTCCTGTCGCCGGGCCCGGGCGACCCGGCCACCGCCGACGCCCCGGTGGCGCTGGCCCGGGAGGCGCTGCGGCGGGAGGTGCCGCTGTTCGGCATCTGCTTCGGCAGCCAGATCCTCGGTCGGGCGCTCGGCTTCGGCACCTACAAGTTGGGCTACGGCCACCGGGGCATCAACCAGCCGGTGCTCGACCGGGCCACCGGCAAGGTCGAGGTGACCAGCCACAACCACGGCTTCGCGGTGCAGGTGCCGGGCGCTGGCGCCGGCGCGGTCGTCCCCGACCAGGTGATCGACACCGACTTCGGTGGGGTGCGGGTGTCCCACGTCTGCCTCAATGACAACGTGGTCGAGGGGCTGCGGGCCGTGGACCTGCCCGCGTTCACCGTCCAGTACCACCCGGAGGCGGCGGCCGGCCCGCACGACGCGGACTACCTCTTCGACCGATTCGCCGACTTGATCGAGGGTCGGACCCACAGCAAGGGGCGCAGCAATGCCTAAGCGGACGGATCTCAAGCACATCCTCGTGATCGGCTCCGGGCCGATCGTGATCGGGCAGGCCTGCGAGTTCGACTATTCCGGCACCCAGGCGTGTCGGGTCCTGCGCAGCGAGGGGATCCGGGTCAGCCTGGTCAACTCCAACCCGGCGACGATCATGACGGATCCGGAGTTCGCCGACGCGACCTACGTCGAGCCGATCACCCCGGAGTTCGTCGAGCTGGTCATCGCCAAGGAGCGCCCGGATGCGATCCTCGCGACCCTCGGCGGGCAGACCGCGCTGAACACGGCCGTCGCCCTGCACGAGGCCGGCGTCCTGGAGAAGTACGGCGTGGAGCTGATCGGCGCGAACATCGACGCCATCAACCGGGGCGAGGACCGGCAGCTGTTCAAGGAGATCGTGGCGAAGGCCGGCGTCCGGCTGGGCGTCGACGACCCGACCGGGCTGGTGCCCCGTTCGCGGGTCTGCCACTCGATGGACGAGGTCGAGGCGACAGTCGCCGAGCTGGGCCTGCCGGTGGTGATCCGGCCGTCGTTCACCATGGGCGGCCTGGGCTCCGGCATGGCGCACACCCCGGAGGACCTGGCCCGCATCGCCGGTGACGGCCTGTCCGCCAGCCCGGTGCACGAGGTGCTCATCGAGGAGAGCGTGCTCGGCTGGAAGGAGTACGAGCTCGAGCTGATGCGCGACCGGCACGACAACGTGGTGGTGGTCTGCTCCATCGAGAACATCGACCCGATGGGCGTGCACACCGGCGACAGCGTGACAGTGGCCCCGGCCATGACGCTCACCGACCGGGAGTACCAGCGCCTGCGCGACCTGGGCATCGCCGTGCTGCGCGAGGTCGGGGTGGACACCGGCGGCTGCAACATCCAGTTCGCGGTCAACCCGATCGACGGCCGGATCGTCGTGATCGAGATGAACCCCCGGGTGTCGCGGTCCTCGGCGCTGGCCTCCAAGGCGACCGGCTTCCCGATCGCGAAGATCGCCGCCAAGCTGGCCATCGGTTACACCCTCGACGAGATCCCCAACGACATCACCCTGAAGACCCCGGCGGCGTTCGAGCCGACCCTCGACTACGTGGTGGTGAAGATCCCCCGGTTCGCGTTCGAGAAGTTCCCCGGCGCGGACCCGGAGCTGACCACCACGATGAAGTCGGTGGGCGAGGCGATGAGCCTCGGGCGCAACTTCACCGAGGCGCTGAACAAGGCGATGCGCTCGATGGAGACCAAGTCAGCCGGTTTCTGGAGCGTGCCGGACCCGGCGGGCGTCACCCTGGCGGACACTCTCGCCGCGCTGCGGATCCCGCACGACGGCCGGTTGTACACGGTGGAGCGGGCGCTGCGCCTCGGCGCGTCGATCGCCGAGGTCGCCGAGGCGTCCGGCGGGATCGACCCGTGGTTCCTGGACCAGATCGCCGCGCTGATCGAGCTGCGCGCCGAGATCGTCGACGCGCCGGTGCTCGACGCCGACCTGCTGCGTCGCGCCAAGCGGGCCGGTCTGTCCGACCGGCAGCTCGCCGCGCTGCGCCCGGAGTTGGCCGCCGAGGACGGCGTACGGACCCTGCGGCATCGCCTCGACGTGCGGCCGGTCTACAAGACCGTGGACACCTGCGCCGCCGAGTTCGAGGCGACCACGCCGTACCACTATTCGACGTACGACCTGGAGACCGAGGTCGTGCCGTCGGACCGGCCGAAGGTGCTGATCCTGGGCTCCGGCCCGAACCGGATCGGGCAGGGCATCGAGTTCGACTACTCCTGCGTGCACGCGGTGCAGGCGTTGCGGACGGCCGGCTACGAGACCGTCATGGTCAACTGCAACCCGGAGACGGTCTCCACCGACTACGACACCGCCGATCGGCTCTACTTCGAGCCGCTGACCTTCGAGGACGTCCTGGAGGTCTGGCACGCTGAGGACACGTCCGGCCGGGCCGCCGGCGGGCCGGGCGTGGTCGGGGTGGTCGTCCAGCTCGGCGGGCAGACCCCGTTGGGGCTGGCGCAGCGGCTCAAGAACGCCGGCGTGCCGATCGTCGGCACCTCCCCGGAGTCGATCCACCTGGCCGAGGAGCGGGGCGCGTTCGGCGCGGTGCTGGCCCGCGCCGGGCTGCGCGCGCCGGCGCACGGCATGGCCACCTCGTACGACGAGGCCAAGACGATCGCCGACGAGATCGGCTACCCGGTGCTGGTCCGGCCGTCGTACGTGCTGGGCGGGCGGGGTATGGAGATCGTCTACGACGACCCGACGCTGCGCGACTACATCGGTCGGGCCACCGACATCTCCCCGGACCACCCGGTGCTGGTGGACCGGTTCCTCGACGACGCCATCGAGATCGACGTGGACGCGCTGTGCGACGCCGACGGCGAGGTCTACATCGGCGGCGTGATGGAGCACATCGAGGAGGCGGGCATCCACTCCGGCGACTCGTCCTGCGCGCTCCCGCCGATCACCCTGGCGGGCTCGCACCTGGCCGAGGTTCGCCGCTACACCGAGGCCATCGCCCGTGGCGTCGGCGTCCGCGGCCTGCTCAACGTGCAGTACGCCCTCAAGGACGACGTGCTCTACGTGCTGGAGGCCAACCCGCGGGCGTCCCGAACGGTCCCGTTCGTCTCCAAGGCCACGGCGGTGCCGCTGGCCAAGGCGGCGGCCCGGATCGCGCTCGGGGCGAGAATCGCCGAGCTGCGCGCCGAGGGTCTGTTGCCGGCGACGGGGGACGGGGGCACGATGCCCGCCGACGCGCCGGTCGCGGTCAAGGAGGCGGTGCTGCCGTTCAAGCGTTTCCGGACCCGCGCGGGCAAGGGGATCGACTCGCTGCTCGGGCCGGAGATGAAGTCGACAGGCGAGGTGATGGGCATCGACACCAACTTCGGGCACGCCTTCGCCAAGAGCCAGTCGGCCGCGTACGGGTCGTTGCCGACCGCCGGAAAGATCTTCGTCTCGGTGGCCAACCGGGACAAGCGCGGCATGATCTTCCCGATCAAGCGGTTGGCTGATCTGGGGTTCGAGATCGTCGCCACCGCCGGCACGGCCGAGGTGCTGCGCCGGCACGGCATCGCCTGCGAGCAGATCCGTAAGCACTACCAGGCCGGTGCGGGTGACGACGCGGTGTCGCTGATCGGCGGCGGCCACGTCGCGCTTGTGATCAACACGCCGCAGGGCTCGGGTGCCAGTGCCCGCTCCGACGGCTACGAGATCCGCAGCGCGGCCGTCACCGCGGACATCCCCTGCATCACCACGGTCCCCGGAGCCGCCGCGGCGGTGATGGGCATCGAGGCCCGGATCCGCGGCGACATGCAGGTCCGCCCTCTGCAGGACCTGCACGCCATCCTGCGGGCGGCCCAGTGACCCTGTTCGAGCAGGCGGTACGGCCGTGGTTGTTCCGGCTTGGGGGCGGGGACGCCGAGGCGGCGCACGAGTGGACACTGCGGCGGTTGGCGGCCCTGTCGCGGCGGCCGGCCGCGCTCGCCGCGCTGCGGGCCCGGTACGCGGTCGACGCGCCGCGCACGGTGTTCGGGGTGCGGTTCCCCAACCCGGTCGGGTTGGCCGCCGGAATGGACAAGGACGGCGCGGCGCTGCCGGCCTGGCCGGCGCTCGGCTTCGGTTTCGTGGAGGTCGGCACTGTCACCGCGCACGCCCAGCCGGGCAACCCCCGGCCGCGGCTGTTCCGGCTGCCGGCCAGCGAGGCGGTGGTCAACCGGATGGGCTTCAACAACGCCGGGGCTGCCGCGCTGGCCGCCCGGCTGGCGGCGTTGCCGCGCCCGCTCGGGGTGCCGCTGGGCATCTCGCTGGGCAAGTCCAAGGTGACCCCGCTCGACGAGGCGGTCGAGGACTACCTGGCCTCGTACCGGGCGCTGCGCGGGCACGGCGACTACTTCGCGGTGAACGTGTCCTCACCGAACACCCCGGGTCTGCGGTCGTTGCAGGACCGCACCCACCTGGACGCGCTGCTCGGCGCGCTGGTGGGGGAGAAGCCGGTGCTGGTCAAGATCGCGCCGGACCTGACCGAGGCGGCGATCGCCGAGCTGCTGGAGGTCTGCCTGGCCCGGGGCGCCGCCGGGGTGATCGCCACCAACACGACGCTGTCCCGGGACGGGCTCGCCGGCGGTGACGTCGAGCGTGGCGCGCAGGCCGGTGGCCTCTCCGGTCGGCCGCTCACCGGGCGGGCCCGCGAGGTGGTCGCCTTCGTGCACCGGGAGACCAGCGGCCGGCTGCCGATCGTCGGCGTCGGCGGGGTGCTGGACCCGGACGACGCGGCGCGGATGTTCGACGCCGGCGCTGCCCTGGTGCAGCTCTACACCGGCTTCATCTACCGAGGACCGGCCCTGGTCCGCGCGGCCGCCCGCGCGGCGGCCACCACGGCGGCACCGGACCCCGTCGCGGGCCGGTGACCGCCCCCGGTCCGGTGTCGACCCGGCGCGACCCGGTGCCGAGCCCGCTCGGCACCGGGGAGCCCACGCCCGCTGTTCCCCCTTTGCTCTGCACCCGTGGGTGCACCACCCGGAGCGCGACACCCGGCCGCCGGGTGTCGCGTCCGCGGGTGCAGAGCAAAGGCAGCGGCAAAGGCAGCGGCGGCGGCAAAGTCAGTGGCGGCGGCATTGGAAGCGGCGGCGGGGTCGGCGGAGAGGTTCGACCCGGCCGCAGGACGTCCGCCGTCCGGACCGCTTGAGGCGCAGAGGAGTACGCGTGACACCCGAGGAGATCCTGGCCGCCGACCGGGCGCACGTCTGGCACCCGTACGCCACGCTGCCGCCGGCCAACCCGCCGTACGTGGTGCGCGGCGCCGAGGGGGTACGGCTGACCCTGGCCGACGGGCGGGAGCTGGTGGACGGGATGTCGTCCTGGTGGGCGGCGATCCACGGGTACCGGCACCCGGTGCTGGACGCGGCGGTGACCGACCAGCTCGGCCGGATGAGCCACGTGATGTTCGGCGGGCTCACCCACGAGCCGGCGGTGCAGCTCGCCCGGACGCTTGTCGAGCTGACCCCGGACGGCCTGGAACACGTGTTCCTGGCCGACTCGGGCTCGGTCAGCGTCGAGGTGGCGGTGAAGATGTGCCTGCAGTACCAGCGGGCCGTCGGGCGCCCGCAGCGGCGACGGCTGGCGACCTGGCGGGGTGGTTACCACGGCGACACGTTCCATCCGATGAGCGTCTGCGACCCGGAGGGCGGGATGCACCACCTCTGGGGCGACGTGCTGCCCCGGCAGGTGTTCGCGCCGGTGCCTCCGGGCGGCTTCACCGATCCGCCCGACGACGTGTACCTGGCGGCGCTCGTGGACACTGTCGAGCGGCACGCCGACGAACTGGCCGCCGTGATCGTCGAGCCCGTCGTTCAGGGTGCCGGCGGGATGCGCTTCCACCACCCGGGCTACCTGCGGGTGCTGCGCGAGGTGACTCGCGCGCACGGGATTCTGCTGATCTTCGACGAGATCGCCACCGGGTTCGGCCGTACCGGCGAGATGTTCGCCGCCGAGCACGCCGGGGTGACGCCGGACGTGCTGTGCCTGGGCAAGGCGCTGACCGGCGGGTACCTGACCCTCGCGGCGACCCTGTGCACCCCGCAGGTCGCGCGGGGCATCTCGGCGACCGGCGTGCTGGCGCACGGGCCCACGTTCATGGGGAACCCCCTGGCCTGCGCGGTGGCGAACGCCTCCATCGGGCTGCTGCGGGCCGGAGACTGGGCCGGACAGGTCGCCAGGGTCGGCGCCGGCCTGCGCGCCGGCCTGGAGCCCCTGCGCGGCACGCCGGGCGTGGCCGACGTCCGGGTGCTCGGCGCGATCGGCGTGGTCCAGCTCGATCATGAGGTCGACCTTGGCGCGGCGACCGCGGCAGCGGTCGACCAGGGCGTGTGGCTGCGTCCGTTCCGCGACCTGATCTACACGATGCCGCCGTACGTCACCGACGACGTCGACCTGGCCCGGATCGCGACCGGGGTGGCGGCGGCGGTGGCGGCCGGCTGAGTCGGCCCGGTCACCGGGTCGACGGGTTACCCGGGCGGGGCACCCGCCCGGACGAGAAGAGGGGAACACTTCCGATGGAGAGCTTCGGTACCCGGCTGCACCGGGCGATCACCGAGCGCGGCCCACTGTGTGTGGGCATCGACCCGCATCCCGGTCTGCTGGCCCAGTGGGGCCTCCCGGACGACGTTCAGGGGCTCGACCGGTTCAGCCGGACCGTCGTGGAAGCCCTCGGTGACCGGGTTGCGGTAGTCAAGCCTCAGTCGGCCTTTTTCGAGCGGTTCGGGTCCCGAGGTGTGGCGATTCTTGAGTCAACTATCCGACAGTTACGGGATGCCGGCTCGCTCGTTCTGCTGGACGTCAAGCGCGGAGACATCGGCTCGACGGTGAGCGCGTACGCCGCCGCGTACCTTGATCCATCCAGTTCCGTGTATGTCGACGCGGTCACCGCGAGCCCCTACCTCGGGGTCGGTTCGCTGGCGCCGATGTTCGAGCTGGCCGCCGAGTACGGCGGCGGGGTCTTCGTGCTGGCCCTCACCTCCAACCCCGAGGGAGCGGCCGTGCAGCGGGCCGTCACGGCCGACGGCCGCACCGTGGCGCAGACGGTGATCGACGAGATTTCCCAGCTCAACCGGGGTGCGGCACCGCTGGGGAGCTTCGGGCTGGTGGTCGGCGCGACCATCGGTGACACCGGTCACGACCTCTCCGGGGTGGGGGGCCCACTGCTCGCTCCGGGACTCGGCGCACAGGGTGCCGGCGCAGCCGATCTGCGTACCGTCTTCGGTTCGAGCCTCGCCTCGGTGCTCCCGTCGTACTCCCGGGAAGTGCTCTCGGCAGGCCCCGATGTGGCCGCGCTGCGCGCCGCCGCGGACCGTGTGTTGGTCGACTGCCGGGCCGTCCTGCCTGCCCGGTGACTGACTGACGGGTCGGTCACTCTACGGTGATCATGCGGCCCCCACGTTGCCGAAAGCTTCGTTGGCCGCTAGTTTTCCCCGCGCTGGGAACCATGGACCCCTTGGTTCACAGCGACACCACGTTTCACAGATGCGGCGGTGCGCCCCGCCCGCCGCGATAGGGACCTGAGGAGAACTGGTGCCGCTCCCGTCACTGACCCCCGAACAACGCGCTGCCGCGCTCGAGAAGGCCGCGGAGATCCGCAAGGCCCGTGCTCAGCTGAAGGAGCAGCTCAAGCAGGGCAAGACCACCCTCGGTGCCGTCCTCGAGCGGGCCGAGAGCGACGACGTCGTAGGCAAGCTCAAGGTGTCGGCCGTCCTGCAGGCCATGCCGGGCATCGGCAAGATCCGGGCTACCCAGATCATGGAGAAGCTCAAGATCGCCGACAGCCGTCGCCTGCGTGGCCTCGGCGAGCAGCAGCGCAAGGCACTGCTTGGAGAGTTCGCCGCCAACTGAACCTGGCAGCGTGTAGAAACAAGCAGTGAGCACGGATGACGAGGCGCGCCCGGCGGCTCGGCTCACTGTCCTGGCTGGACCTTCGGGTTCCGGCAGGGAGAGTGTCGTCGAGCTCGTCCGGGCGCGTTCTCCGTCCGTGTGGATCCCGGTCGCGGCGACCACCAGGCCGCGCCGGGAGTCGGAGATCGACGGGGTGGACCGCGTCTTCCTCGCCCCCGCCGAGTTCGACAGGTGGATCGTCGACGGCGAGCTGCTGGAGTGGTCCCGAATCGGCTCGCACCGCCGGGGCACCCCGTACTCGCCGCTGCGCGCCCGGCTCGCCGCTGGGCAGCCGGTGCTGCTCCCGCTCGACCTGCGCGGCGCCCCACTGGTCCGCGCGCGTCTGCCAGACGCCCGGCTGGTGCTGCTGATCCCACCCGGGTACGCCCCCGACGCCACGGTGGTCGCCATCGTCGAGCACACGCTGACCCACGACCACACCGAACGGGTGGTCGACGAGCTGGTAGGCTTACTCGGTTCTTCTTATCCGGATCCGACCTGGTCGCGTGTGCGTGGCTGACGGTCGGCCGCCGTTGAGACTCAGCACCGCGTCCGCGCGGCTCGAAAGACGCAGAGGTTAATTCGTGGGATCCATCGCCAACCCCGAAGGCATCACCAACCCGCCGATCGACGAGCTCCTCGAGAAGACGACGTCGAAGTATGCGCTGGTCATCTTCGCCGCCAAGCGCGCGCGCCAGGTCAACGCCTACTACAGCCAGCTCGGTGAGGGTCTGCTGGAGTACGTCGGCCCGCTCGTCGAGACCACCCCGCAGGAGAAGCCCCTCTCGATCGCCATGCGCGAGATCAACTCGGGCCTGCTCACCGCCGAGCCGACCGACCAGCCGTAAACCCCCGCTGGCCGATGTCCGCCTCGATCGTCCTCGGGGTCGGTGGCGGCATCGCCGCCTACAAGGCGTGCGAGCTGCTGCGACTCTTCACCGAATCGGGTCACCGGGTTCGGGTCGTGCCAACCGCGTCGGCGCTCCGCTTCGTTGGGGCGCCGACCTGGGCCGCGCTCTCCGGTCAGCCGGTCGCCGACGACGTCTGGACCGACGTCCACGAGGTGCCGCACGTCCGGCTCGGAAAGCAGGCCGACCTGGTGGTGGTCGCGCCGACCACCACCGACCTGCTCGCCAAGGCCGCGCACGGCCTCGCCGACGACCTGCTGACCAACACGCTGCTCACCGCCCGCTGCCCGGTCCTGCTGGCTCCGGCCATGCACACCGAGATGTGGGAGCACCCCGCCACCGTGGCCAACGTCGCCACCCTGCGCTCCCGGGGTGTGCGGGTCATCGAGCCGGCCGTCGGTCGGCTCACCGGCGCCGACACCGGCAAGGGTCGACTGCCCGACCCGGCGGAGATCTTCGCCGTCGCCGGTCGGCTGCTGGCCCGCGGCGACTCCGCCCCCGCCGATCTGGCCGGCCGCCGGGTGGTCGTCACCGCCGGTGGCACCCGCGAGCCCCTGGACCCGGTCCGTTTCCTGGGCAACCGCTCGTCGGGCAAGCAGGGGTACGCGTTCGCCCGCGCGGCGGTCGCCCGAGGCGCCCGGGTCACACTGATCGCGGCCAACGTCGGCCTCGCCGACCCGGCCGGCGTCGACCTGATCCGGGTGGGCACCACCGCCGAGCTGCAGGAGGCGACCGTCAAGGCCGCCGTCGAGGCCGACGCGGTGGTGATGGCGGCGGCTCCGGCCGATTTCCGGCCCGCGACGTACGCGCCTGGCAAAATCAAGAAGTCGGACGACGGCGTCGCGCCCACCATCGAGCTCGTCACGAACCCGGACATCGCGGCGGAGCTCGGCCAGCGCAAACGACCAGAGCAGGTGCTGGTGGTGTTCGCCGCCGAGACCGGCGATGCCGAGGCCAACGGCCGGGCGAAGCTCGCCCGGAAGCGGGCCGACCTGATCGTGATCAACGAAGTCGGCCCGGACCTGGTCTTCGGCGCCGACACCAATACGGTGACGGTCGTCGGCGCGGACGGTTCGGTCAGCCGATTGCCAGAGCAGGCCAAGGAAGATGTGGCCGACGCCGTCTGGGATCTCGTCGTGGCGCGGCTTCCCGGCCGTTCCTGACGGGTGGAACAGGGCGTGACCGATCCCGACACCGGCCGCAGTGGTGATTAGACTGCCGCGGAACGACCTCACACGCTTAGGAGTGCCGTGACACGCCGCCTCTTCACGTCCGAATCGGTCACGGAAGGCCACCCGGACAAGATCGCTGACCAGATCAGCGATGGCATCCTCGATGCGCTGCTGACCGAGGATCCCCACAGCCGCGTAGCGGTGGAAACCATGATCACCACCGGTCAGGTGCACATCGCCGGCGAGGTGACCACCAAGGCGTACGCCGACATCCCGACGATCGTCCGCCGGACCATCCTCGACATCGGCTACGACTCGTCCAAGAAGGGCTTCGACGGCGCCTCCTGCGGGGTCAGCGTCTCCATCGGCGCCCAGTCCGAGGACATCGCGCAGGGTGTGGACAACGCCTTCGAGCTGCGGACCGGGGCGTCGGAGAGCGCGCTGGACGCGCAGGGCGCCGGCGACCAGGGCATGATGTTCGGCTTCGCCTGCTCGGAGACGCCCGAGCTGATGCCGCTGCCGATCGCCCTCGCCCACCGGCTGGCCCGCCGCCTCTCGGCGATGCGCAAGGACGGCACGATCCCGTACCTGCGGCCGGACGGCAAGACCCAGGTCACCATCGAGTACGAGGGGCTGCGCCCGGTCCGGCTGAACACGGTGGTCGTGTCCAGCCAGCACGCCGCCGACATCTCGCTGGACTCGCTGCTCACCCCGGACGTGCGCGACCACGTGATCGCTCCGGAGCTGGAGAGCCTCGGCCTGGACACCGACGGCTACCGGCTGCTGGTCAACCCAACCGGCCGGTTCGAGATCGGCGGCCCGATGGGTGACGCCGGGCTGACCGGTCGCAAGATCATCGTCGACACCTACGGCGGGTACGCCCGCCACGGTGGCGGCGCGTTCTCCGGCAAGGACCCGTCCAAGGTGGACCGCTCGGCCGCGTACGCGATGCGCTGGGTGGCCAAGAACGTGGTCGCCGCCGGCCTGGCCGAGCGGTGCGAGGCACAGGTCGCCTACGCCATTGGCAAGGCGCACCCGGTGAGCCTGTTCATCGAGACGTTCGGCACCGAGACCGTGCCCGTCTCCTCGATCGAGAAGGCCGTCTCCGAGGTGTTCGACCTGCGTCCGGCCGCCATCATCCGGGACCTCAACCTGCTCCGCCCGATCTACCAGCAGACCGCCGCGTACGGCCACTTCGGCCGGGAACTGCCGGACCTGACCTGGGAGAGCACCGACCGGGCCGCCGACCTCAAGTCGGCCGCGGGAGCCTGACCGCCACCAAGCGCAGCGACCGGCGACCCGCGGATGGGTCGCCGGTCGCGCGCGTCTGTGTGGACGTCGGGCTGGCGCACCTGGACCGGCCGTTCGACTACCTGGTGCCGGCGGAGCTGGACGAGGTGGCGGTGCCCGGTACCCGGGTGAAGGTGCGCTTCGCCGGGCAACTCGTCGACGGGTGGCTGCTGTCGCGCGCCGACGACTCCGGGCACACCGGCCGCCTCGCGTACCTGGAGAAGGTGGTCTCGCCGGAGCCGGTGCTGGCCCCCGAGATCGCCCGGCTGGCCCGGGCGGTCGCCGACCGGTACGCGGGCAGCCTCGCCGACGTGCTCCGGCTCGCCGTGCCGCCCCGGCACGCCCGGGTCGAGAAGGAGCCCCGCGACGACCAGCCCGCCCCGGCGGCCCCCACCGGGGCGCCCGACCCGCGCGGGTGGCGCGACTACCCGACCGGCCCGGCCCTGCTGCGGGCGCTCGTCGACGGCCGGGCGCCTCGCGCGGTCTGGTCGGCGTTGCCCGGTGAGGACTGGGCGGCCCGCTACGCCGACGCGGTGGCGGCCACCGTCGCCGGTGGGCGCGGCGCGGTGGTCGTGGTGCCCGACGCGCGTGACCTCGACCGCCTCGATGCCGCGCTCACCGGCGTGCTCGGCCCGGGGCGACACGTCAGCCTCTCCGCCGCGCTCGGCCCGGCCCGGCGTTACCGGGCCTTCCTCGCCGCTCGCCGGGAACAGGTGCCGGTGGTGATCGGCACCCGGGCGGCGATGTTCGCCCCGGTGGCCCGACTCGGCCTCGTCGCCATCTGGGACGACGGTGACGATTTGCACTCCGAGCCCCGGGCGCCCTACCCGCACGCCCGCGACGTGCTGCTCACCCGCGCCCACCTCGCCGAGGCCGGCGCGCTGGTCGGCGGGTACGCCCGGACGGCCGAGGCGCAGCTGCTGGTGGAGACCGGCTGGGCCCCGGAGGTGGTCGCGGACCGGAACACCGTGCGGGCTCGCATTCCGGCCATCGCGCCGACCGGGGACGACCCGCAACTGGCCCGTGACCCCGGGGCCGCCACCGCCCGGCTGCCCAGCCTGGCCTGGACGGCTGCCCGCGACGCGCTCCGGCAGGACCTGCCGGTGCTGGTGCAGGTGCCCCGCCGCGGCTACCTGCCGTCGATCTCCTGCGCCGAGTGCCGCACCCCGGCCCGGTGCGCGCACTGCGCCGGTCCGCTCGCGTTGCCCTCGGCCGGCGGCACACCGGCCTGCCGGTGGTGCGCTCGGGTGGCGGCCGCGTACGCCTGCCCGGAGTGCGGTGGGCGGCGGCTGCGGGCCGCGGTGACCGGCGCCCGGCGGACCGCCGAGGAGTTGGGCCGGGCGTTCCCCGGCGTCACGGTGCGCACCTCCGGGCGCGAGGAGGTGCTGACCGACGTGCCCCGCGGTGCGGCCCTGGTGGTGGCCACCCCGGGTGCCGAGCCGGTGGCCGAGGGCGGCTACGGCGCGGTGCTGCTGCTCGACTCGTGGGCCCTGTTGACCCGGGCCGACCTGCGCGCCGGCGAGGAGGCGCTCCGCCGCTGGCTGGCGGCGGCGGCGTTGGCCCGCCCGGCGCCGGCGGGTCGGGTGGTGGTGGTCGCCGACGGCGCGCTCGCCCCCGTGCAGGCGCTGCTGCGCTGGGACGCGGGCTGGTTCGCCGGTCGAGAGTTGGCCGAGCGCCGCGAGCTGGGCTTCCCACCGGCCGTCCGGATGGCGAGCGTCACCGGACCGGCCGACGCGGTGGCGGACCTGCTGGCGGCGGCCCGGCTGCCGGACGACGCCGAGGTGCTCGGGCCGGTGCCGGCCGAGGAGGGTCGGGAGCGGATGTTGGTGCGGGTGCCCCGGGCTCGGGCTGCCGCTCTCGCCGAGGCGTTGCACTCGGCCGCTGGCGCTCGGGCCGCCCGCAAGGCCGCCGATCCGGTTCGTCTCCAGGTGGATCCGCTGAGCCTGTTCTGAGGAGTTTCGGCCGGTGCCGACGGTGGCGGACGTCGTCCGCTGCGATGCCCCCTCGCACACCGCGTCCGGCAAAGCGGTGGCGCCCGAGTGGTAGCATCGCCCGTCATGCCGAGGCGTACGACGGGCTCCAGGTCGCGACGGAGCGTCAGCCGCGCCGAGCCGGGGTCGCCGCGGGATGGCGCGACGATGGCGGAATCGCGTCCGTCGGGCGCGAGGTCGATGATGTCAATGAGCCGGTGATCAGGGGTGGACCAGTCGTGACCGTTGGACAATCGATCGTCTTCAACGGCGACCTCGGCAGCGGCAAGAGCACCGTGTCGGTCGAGATCGCCAAGCGGCTCGGCATGCGCCGGGTCAGCGTGGGGGACCTCTACCGGGAGATGGCGCAGCAGCGGCAGATGACCGCGCTGCAGCTGAACCTGCACGCCGAGCTCGACCAGGCCGTCGACGGATACGTCGACCAGCTTCAGCGGGACATCGCCGCGTCCGGTGAGCGCCTCGTCATGGACTCCCGGCTGGCCTGGCACTTCTTCACCGACGCGCTCAAGGTGCACATGATCACCGAGCCGGGCGAGGCGGCCCGCCGGGTGCTCGCCCGACCGTCCGGGCCGGCGGAGAGCTACGCCTCCCTGGAGGAGGCCAAGGCCAAGCTCCGGGAGCGCAGCGCGAGCGAGCGCAGTCGGTTCATCATCCGGTACGGGGTCGACAAGGCCCGGCTGCGCAACTACGACCTGATCTGCGACACCACCCGGGCGTCCGCCGCCGAGGTGATCGAGCACATCGTGGCCGCGTACGAGGGCACGCTCGGCGCCGAGGTGCTGCGCGACGCGCCGCCGCTGCTGCTGCTGGACCCGGCCCGGGTCTACCCGACCGAGGACATCGCCACCCTGCGGGGTCTGTGGGACACCGACTTCGTCGGTGGGGTGGCCGAGGCCGGCGACGAGGCCCTCGAACCGCTGAAGATCGGCTTCACCGGCGAGTACTTCTTCGTCGTCGACGGTCACCGTCGCCTCAGCGCCGCTCTGCAGAACGGGTTCTCCCTGGTCCCCGCCCAGCTGGTCGCCGAGGTCGACGAGCCGGTCGTGGGCGGGATGACCGCGATCGACTACTTCGCCGCCCAGGTGCGCCCCGGCCTGATCTACGACTGGGAGGCGGCTCACAAGATCCAACTGCCGCTGCCCGAGCCGGCGCTGCTCCGTGGCGACGCGGTGCTCGCCGGGGATCCGGGCGCCAGCGTCTGACGGGTCTGTCCGCCGCGCCGGGCTCAGCCCCGGACGGCGAGCCCTCGCACTCTGTCCGGCCGACGGCGGCCCGGCCCGCTCCGGCACCGCCGCGGTGGGGACTGCCGCGAGCGGCCGACACCGGGATGATGGGGTCTCCGACGCATCGACGGGGAGGCCGGTCATGGACGCTGCCGAGGCGCTCACACTGCTCATGTCGCCGCACGGGCGCGTCGACCCGTACCCGACCTACGAGCGGCTCCGCGCGCACGGGCCGGTGGTGCAGGCCATGCCGGGCCTCTACGTGGTGACCGGTTATCCGGAGGTCGACGAGCTGCTCCGCGATCCCCGCCTCGGGGTCATGGACGACGCGCTGCGGGACCAGGTCTGGCCGAACTGGCGGGAGAGTCCCGCCGTGTCGTCGATCGCCCGGTCGATGCTGCGGACCAACCCGCCCGACCACAGTCGGATGCGCCGGCTCGCCTCCGGAGCGTTCAGCCCGCGCCGGGTCGCCGGGATGCGCGACGTGGTGCGCGTCCAGGCCGAGGAACTGCTCGACTCGATGGTGGCGAAGGCCGAGAGCGGCGCACCGGTCGACATCCTGGCCGACTTCGCGTACCCCCTGCCGGTGGGTGTGATCTGCGCGCTGCTCGGCGTGCCGGCGGCGGATCGGCCGCTGTTCCGCCGCTGGGCCGGCGACCTGACCGGGGTGCTGGAGCCGGAGATCACCCCCGAGGAGCTGGCCGTCGCCGACGCCGGCGCCACCGAGCTGCGCGACTACTTCGTCGAGCTGGTCGTCGCGCGGCGTCGTGCCCCAGCCGACGACCTGACCACCGCGCTGGTCCAGGTGCACGACGCCGGTGGCGACCGGCTCACCGGCCCCGAGCTGCTGGCCAACCTGGTGGTGCTGTTGGTCGCCGGCTTCGAGACCACCACCAACCTGCTCGGCAACGGCCTTGTCGTGCTGCTGGGTCACCCCGAGGCCGCCGCCGCGCTGCGCGCCGACCCGGACCTTGCCCCGGCGTACGTCGAGGAGCTGCTGCGCTACGACTCCCCGGTGCAGCTGACCACCCGGACCAGCACCGCGCCGGTGCGCTGCGGCGGGCTCGACCTGCCGTCCGGCAGTACGACGCTGCTGCTGCTGGGCGCCGCCAACCGCGACCCGCGCCGGTTCCCCGACGCGCAGCGCTTCGACCCGACCCGTGCGCAGGCGCACCCGCTCTCCTTCGGCGCCGGCCCGCACTACTGTCTCGGCGCGGGCCTGGCCCGGTTGGAGGCGCAGCTGGCCTTCCCGATGTTGCTGCGCCGCCTGCCCGAGCTGGCCCTGGCCGAGGTTCCCCGGCACCGAACCCGGCTCACTCTGCGTGGCTACGAGAGCATCCCGGTGACGCTGGGCACACCGGCGGTGGTTGATCGAGGTGCGCCGGACGGCGTTCTGCCGGGCACTCCGTAGACTGGTACGGCACCGCTCGTCCGCCCGAAGAAGGAGCCCTCCCGCGTGACCGTCCAGCCCATCCGTCTGTTTGGGGATCCGGTGCTGCGCACGCCGGCCGATCCGGTGGTCGACTTCGACGCCGAGCTACGTCGGCTCGTCGCCGACCTCACCGACACGATGCGTGAGCAGAACGGCGCCGGCCTGGCCGCGCCGCAGCTCGGTGTGAGCCTGCGGGTGTTCACCTTCGACGTCGACGACGTCCTCGGGCACCTGATCAACCCGGTGCTGGAGTTCCCCGACGAGGAGGAGCAGGACGGCCCGGAGGGCTGCCTGTCGATCCCCGGGCTCTACTTCGACACCAAGCGTCGGCAGAACGTCGTCGCCAAGGGCTTCAGCTCGTTCGGCGACCCGATGCAGATCGTCGGCACCGGCCTGATGGCGCGCTGTGTGCAGCACGAGACCGACCACCTCGACGGGGTGCTCTTCCTGGACCGACTGGACCCGGAGGGCCGTAAGGAAGCCATGAAGGCGATCCGCCAGGCCGAGTGGTACGACGCGGCGGCCCCGCCCACGGTCAAGCTCAGCCCGCACATCAGCGACCCCTTCGGTCTGGGGCGCTGACCCGGATGCGCGTGATCTTCGCCGGTACGCCTGCCGTCGCCCTTCCCGCCCTGGCCGCCGTCGCCGCCTCCCGACACGAGCTGGTGGCCGTGGTCACCCGGCCGGACGCACCCGCCGGGCGTGGGCGGGGTCTGTCCCGCTCCCCGGTCGGCGCGTGGGCCGACGAGCACGGCGTCGAGGTGCTCACACCCACCCGCCCCCGCGACCCGGAGTTCCTCGACCGGCTGCGCGAGCTGGAGCCGGACTGCGTGCCGGTGGTCGCCTACGGCGCGCTGGTGCCGCCGGCGGCCCTGGAGATCCCCCGGCACGGCTGGATCAACCTGCACTTCTCCCTGTTGCCCGCCTGGCGGGGCGCCGCGCCCGTGCAGCACGCCGTGCTGCACGGGGACGAGCTGACCGGGGCCAGCGTCTTCCAACTGGAGGAGGGCCTGGACACCGGCCCGGTCTACGGCACGCTGACCGACGAGATCCGCGCCGCCGACACCTCCGGTGACCTGCTGGGGCGGCTCGCCGACTCCGGCGCCGGGCTGCTGGTGGCGGTGCTGGACGCGATCGCCGACGGCACCGCCCGCGCCGAGCCGCAGCCGGCCGACGGGGTGTCGCTGGCGCCGAAGCTGACAGTGGACGACGCGCGGGTGCGCTGGGGTGACCCGGCCTTCGCCGTGGATCGCCGGATCCGGGCCTGCACGCCCGCGCCGGGAGCCTGGACCACCTTCCGCGACGAGCGGGTGAAACTCGGCCCGGTCGTCCCGGTGCCCGACGGCCCCGAGCTGAAGCCGGGGGAGTTGCTGGTGGAGAAGTCCCGGGTGCTGGCCGGCACGGCGACCGTGCCGGTGCGTCTCGGCGAGGTCCGCGCCGCGGGCAAGCGGGCCATGAGCGCCACCGACTGGGCGCGCGGCGTCCGGGTCGGCAATGGAGAGGACTTCGCGTGACGGCACCGGAGGGAACCCGACCGACGCGCTCCGGCCCGTCGATCGGCCGTGGCGGGGACCGCCGCCCGGTCCGGCCACCGCTGGACCGACCGCGCCGCGCCGCGTACGAGGCGGTGGCGGCGGTGCACCGGGACGACGCGTTCGCCAACCTGGTGCTGCCCATCATCCTGCGCGAGGAGGGGCTGTTCGGTCGGGACGCGGCCTTCGCCACCGAGCTGACCTACGGCACCCTGCGCCACCTGGGCACGTTGGACGCGATCCTGACCGACGCGGCCGGCCGGGACGTGGCCCGGATCGACCCGCCGGTCCGCGACGCGCTGCGGCTCGGGGCGTACCAACTGCTGCACACCCGGGTGCCGGCGCACGCCGCGGTCTCGTCGACTGTCGACCTGGTCCGTTCGGTCGCACCGGGCGCCACCGGCTTCGCCAACGCGGTGCTGCGCGAGGTGTCCAGCCGTGACGCGGACGCCTGGGTGGCGAAGCTCGCCCCACCGATGGAGACCGACCCGGTCGGTCACCTCGCGTTGGCGTACAGCCATCCGCAGTGGATCGTGCGGGCCTTCTCCGAGGCGCTCGGCGGCGATCTCGGTGAGACGGCCCGCCTCCTGATCGAAGACAATGAGCGCCCGCCGGTGCACCTCTGCGCCCGGCCTGGGCTGATCGACCCGGTCGAGTTGGCCGACCAGGTCGGCGGTGCGCCCGGTGCCTTCTCGCCGTACGCCGTCTATCTGCCCGGTGGCGCGCCGGGCGACATCCCGGCGGTGGTCGACGGCCGTGCCCACGTGCAGGACGAGGGCTCCCAGTTGGTGGCCGCCGCGCTCGCCGACGCGCCGTTGGACGGCCCGGACGGGCGTTGGCTTGACCTGTGCGCCGGCCCGGGTGGCAAGGCCGGGCTGCTCGGGGCGCTGGCCGCGCAGCGGGGTGCCCGGGTGACAGCGGTGGAGGTGGCCGAGCACCGGGCCCGGCTGGTCTCCCTGGCGACCCGGGACCTGCCGGTGGCCGTGCTGACGATGGACGGCCGTGAGGTCGGCGGCGACCCGAAGCTGCCGGAACAGCACTTCGACCGGGTGCTCGTGGACGCGCCGTGCACCGGGCTGGGCTCGCTGCGTCGTCGGCCGGAGTCGCGCTGGCGTCGCCAGCCGTCCGACCTGCCGCCGCTGACCCGGCTGCAACGGGAGTTGCTCGGCGCGGCGCTGCGGGCGGTTCGTCCGGGCGGCCTGGTCGCCTACGTCACCTGCTCGCCGCACACCGTCGAGACGCACGTGACGGTGACCGAGGCGGCCCGCCGTAGCGGGGTTCCGGTGGACTTCGTGGACGCCCGGCCGCTGCTGCCGGCCGGCATGCCCGGTCTCGGCGACGGCCCGACCGTGCAGCTCTGGCCACACCGCCACGGCACCGACGCGATGTTCCTCGCCGTCCTGCGGCGAGGCTGATCCGACCCGCGCGTCCGGCCGGCCGGCAGGTGCGACGTGCTGAGCACCTCACCCGTGCGGTGCGCCCGAGCGACCAGGTCGCCCCGGTCGT
>NZ_JBEXIM010000042.1:0-51456 GCF_040608575.1 Micromonospora sp. NPDC005171
GGTGTGGGGGTTAACAAGTCTTACCACCACCCGTGAGCTCAAACCCGCGGTGTTCGGCGGGCGGGCCGTCGGCGGTTCCGGCGGGGGGCCCGTCCGTTACCGTCGTTTCAGTTGCCGCTCAGCAGCGGCCGAGATCCTCCCACTGTTGGGTCCAGCCCGGCTCGGAACCCTGCGTCCAGTACCGCGCCCGCCACAGGTGCTTGCCGTCGCCCGACGGCGGGCCGCTCGGGTCGCCGTACCTGCTCTTCTCGTGCTTCACCGTCTGGCCGCCGGTGTAGGCGGTGGCGAAGGCCCATTCCGGCGCGGTCGCGCAGCTGCCGGCCGGCGGCGGCGTGGTGGGCGGAGTCGTCGGTGGCGTGGTCGGTGGGTTGGTCGGGTTCGAGCAGGTGCCCGTCGTGGCCACCGTGTCCGCGAACGTGCTGCCCGCCGTCCGGTACGCCGCCGTCTTCGACGTCACCTGCGCCGGGGTCAGGACCTGGTTCTTCGCGAACAACACCCAGTCGACCTGCTGGATGTAGGTGCTCAGCCCACCGGTGTGGGCCGCCGTGTCGATGAACCAGAGGTTCCAGTTGATCGTCATCGTCTGCCGGGGATAGAACTTGCCCGAATGGTCGCCCACCTGCACGCCGTCGATGTAGTAGATGACATGGCCGTTCGCCACCGTCGCCACCAGGTCGTGCCAGCCGTTGAGGCTGCTGCGCTGCTCCGAGTGCACGTTGTCCGCGTACCAGGGGTCGTTGCGGTAGGTGTACCAGGTGGTCTGGTAGTTGATCGGGCCGGTCTCGCCCCACCCGCCGTTGGGTAGGTATTCGGAAATGTCCAGCTCGCTGTAGGTCGGGTCGAGGTCACCGTTCAACGGGCTGATGGTGAAGAACGTCTGGTTGATGTGGTCGCCGTCGTTGCCGCTGGTGGGGGTGTCGGTGAAGCGCACGCGGCTGGCGTACGTGCCCTCGAGGTAACGCTTCTGGGTGCTGTAGAGCTCCGCCTGGTTGGTGCCGGCGCCGGTGCCGTCGGTCGAGGCGCTGAGCTGCATGACCTTCTGGCCGCTGACGGTGGGGAAGGTGATGCTGTTTGGCGACCAGGTCGCCCCGGGGACGCCCGGACCACCGGAGTAGCTGCGCGGGGTCCAGCCGTGTGCGGTCAGGGAGCTGTCGCTCGACGAGGTGTAGGAGAAGTCGTCGAACAGGTAGCCGCATTCGGCGGCGGAGGCACTCGGTGCGCTGCTGAAGACTGCCAGCGTGCCGAGCAGGGCCGCTGATCCCGCGAACCCCATTGATCTACGTTTGTCGATGCGCATGAGCCGTGTCCTCCGATGGGTGGGTGTGGACAGGGGACCTACTTGACCGCGCCAGCGGTCATACCGGCGCGGATGTGCCGTTGGAACGCGACGTAGGCGACGAGCACCGGCAGCATGGCGATGGTCAAACCGGCGAACAGGCCGCTCCAGTCGCTGCGATACCCCTGGCTGACCGACAGGGCGGCCAGACCCTGCGCCAGGACGTACCGGTCCGGGTCGGGATTGAGAACCAGTGGCAGCAGGTACTGGTTCCAGAGCCCGAGGAAATTGAAGATGCCGACGGCCACCAGGGCCGGCCGGGCCATCGGCAGCATCACGCGGAAGAACACCCCGCCGTGCGAGCAACCGTCGACGAACGCCGCCTCCGCCACCTCGCCGGGCAGCGTGCGGAAGAACGCGTGCAGGAAGAAGACAGTGAAAGGTACGGCGTACGCCGCGTAGACCAGGATCAGACCGTGGTACGTGCCCAGCAGGCCCAGCTGCTGGACGACGAAGAACAGTGGCACCAACGCCAGGAACACCGGGAAGAACATCGCCGCGACGAAGGTGTAGTAGATGAGCCGGTTACCGCGGAACTCGTAGCGTGCCAGGGCATAGGCGACCAGCGAGCCCAACAGCATGGTCAGCAGGAGCGCGCCACCCACGACGATGACGCTGTTGAGGAAGTAGCGGCCGATGCTGGCCTGGGTCCACGCCCGTGACCAGTTGTCGAACTGTGGTGCGGCAGGCAGGGACCACGGTTCGTTGAGGATCTCGTCGTCGGTCTTGAAGGAGCTGACCACCGCCCAGAGCAGCGGCAGCGCGGTGACGACGGCCCAGGCCAGCATGGCGAGGTGCACCGGAAAGGCGGCCCCGGGGCGCCGGACGCGACGTACCGGGGCGGGCCGTGCACCGACCGCCGCCGCTGGCTCACGTGTCACGGTCATGCCAGCTCCAGCCTCTCCTTGCGGCCCGACCGCAGCGCCAGCACGGCCAGGGTCAGCGTGGCGAAGAACAGCGCGACACCCATGGCCGAGGCGTAGCCGAACTTCCCGTACTGGAAGGCGTTGCGGTAGAGCGACAAGCCGATCACCTCGGTCGCACCGTCCGGCCCACCGGGCCCGACGGTCATCACCTGGACGACGGCGAAGGCGTCCAGCGCCGCTATGCCGAGATACACGAACGCGACGTGCACGCTCTCTCGCACCAACGGAAACGTCACAGTACGGAACGTCGCCCAGCCGCCGGCTCCGTCGAGCAACGCCGCCTCGAACAGTTCCTGCGGGATACTGTCGATCGCCGCGCTGAACAGCACCACGTAGAAGCCCACCGACGACCAGACCAGCACCGCCATCACCGCGATCAACGCCAGGGAGGGCGAGGCGAGCCAACTCCGGGTCAACCCGTCCAGGCCGACCGACCGCAGCGCCCCGTTCAGCAGGCCGGTGTTGGGGTTGTAGACGAAACTCCACAGCACCGCGATGACCACCAGGGACAACAACTGCGGAAAGAAATAGACGATCTGGTACGCCCCGGAGCCCGCGATCCCCCGCCTCCCACCGCGGCCACCGAGGTGCATCATGCTCGCCAGGAACAACCCGATGCCGATGGTCACCAGCGGCACCACGACCAGCATCACCGCGTTGTTGCGGACCGCGTGCAGGAACAGGGAGTCGCCGCCGAGGCGGGCGTAGTTGCCCGCCCCGACGAAACGCGCCTCGCCGGCAACGCCGGTCCAGTCGGTCAGTGACAGGTAGAAGGCCTGCGCGTACGGCGACAGCACGAACACGGCGTGCAGCACCAGCGCGGGCACCAGCGCGCCGGCCAGGAACCGCCACCGACCGTGTCTCATCAGCGGGTGTACTTCTTCACCGTGGAGTCCTTGGCCAGCCCGTCGGCCGCCTTCTGAATCCGGTCCGACCACTGGGTTGCGGTGATCCGCTTGTTCACCAGCTCGCCGGTGGCGTCGTCGACGGCCTTGGCCAGCGGCGCGTACCAGGTGCGGAAGCGGTAGGTGAAGGTCTCGGTGCCGGCCGCCCGGACCGTGTCGCGGACCGAGCCGAGGCCGCTGCTCAGCGTGAGACCGTCGGTGGCCCCGGCGACGGCGGGCAGGGTCCCGGCGGTCTCGGCGAACGCCTTCGCCGACTGCTTCGAGAACAGGATCCGCAGATACTCCATACCGCCGGCGGGATTCTTGGCCTTCGCCGGCACCAGGAACGACTCGCTGCTCGCCGCCTGCACCGCCGTGTGCTTCAGGGCGTCCGCCGTCGTCCGTGCGGGGACCGGGGCCATGACCATGTCGAAGTTCGCGGGCGTGACGCCCTTCTGCTCACTCTCCAGCCAGGACCCGCAGGGGATGATCGCCGCCTTGCCCTGGGACCATGCCGCCTGCGCCTCGGTGTGCGACAGCGCCTCCGAGCCGGGCATGAGGTAACCCTTGCCGGCCAGCTCGGCGAACGCCTCGGCCGCGCCGAGCAGACCCGGCGCCTTCCAGGCGTTCGGCTCCAGGTTGTCCACCGCCTTGACCAGCGACGGTCCGCCGGTCTTGGCGGCCATTCCGAGCAGCGGGTCGTTGATGTACTCCGGGTACTTGCCCTGGTACGTCCACGGTGCGATGCCGGCCGCCTTGATCGTGGCACAGAGCGTGAGCATCTCCTCCCACGTCGTCGGGAAGGTCCAGCCCTTCGCCGCGAAGAGCGGCTTGGAATACCAGAGGCCCCAGACGGTGTAGGTGAAGTTGAGCGTCAGCGGCACCGTGTCGAACGTGCCGTCGTCGATCACGCCGGGTAGCAACGTGTCGCGTACCGTCCGGCCCGGGTCGTCGTAGGCGGGAGCGTCGAGCAGCTCGCTCAGATCACTCACCTGTTTGGCGGAGACCAGCGTCGCGATGTCGAGGCGGCTGGCACCGGTGTTGTCCACGACGTCCGGAGGGGTGTTCGCGACGAATCGAGGCTGCAACGCCTCGCCGATCTTCTGGATGCCCTGATGGTCGATCTTCGCGCCCGCGTACTTCTGGGTGTAGAGCGTCCCGGCGCGCTTGGCGTACTCGTCGCCGTAGCCGCCCTTGAAGATCACGACCTCGAGTGGCGCGTCCGCCTTGACGCCCAACGGATTGTCGGCGCTCTTGGCGCCGGTGTTGCCGGCGGCTCGGTCCTGGTCGTCGCCACCACTGGTCACGCAGGCGCTCAGCACTGGCAGCGCGACACCGGCGGTCGCCGCCGCGCGCAGCACGGTTCGTCTCGTTGGATACGGTCCGGATACGGGTGAACGGTTCATCAGCTGGGCCTTCTCCCTATGCGGTACGCCGGATGCGGCCGGCGTACCGCGCTTCGATGAGTTTGTTGTGCTCCCGCCCGCCCGGCACGTTGTCGGAGAGGTAGACCGGCGGGGTGACGTTGAGCGCCAGCAGCCGTGCCACCACCTCGGTGACGATCTGCTGGGCCAGCAGTGCCGCGGTGATCGACGAGACGGCCCCGACAGCGCCATCGCCGTAGTCGAGGGACGCGTCGCCGTACGGTGCGCCGTTGTCGAGCACGACGTCGGCGAGGTCGGCGAGCTTGAGCCCGCTGTCGTGCCGCGACTCGACCCGGGCGGAGTGCTCGACCGAAGTGATCGCGATCAGCGCGTGCCCGCGCTGTTTCACCAACTGCGCCATCTCCACTACCGCGCCGTTGACGCCGGAGTTCGAGGCGATGACGAACGCGTCGTCGGGCTTGATCGGGGCGAGTGCGTAAAGGCGGTGCGCGATGTCGGGCGTGCGCTCGAGTTGCGGGTCACCGAGCACGCTCGTGGGCTCGCCGCCGTACAGGACGATGTCGCGGAGGGCGATCTTGTTGGTGGGCACGAGGCCGCCGGCCCGACCGGCGATCTCCATGGCGAGTGCCTCGGAGTGTCCGCAGCCGAACGCCTGAATCACGCCGCCGGCCTGCAGCGTAGCGGTCAGCAGATCGGCGGCCCGCGCCACCTGGTCGCCCTGGTTGTTGCCGACACGTTCGATGGCCTTGGTGATGACCTCGACATAGTCCGCGCTTGTGATCGTCACAGCGGCTTTTCCTTCCGTGCTCGCTTGCGGTTCGCATTGGTGTCCGGCATCCGGTGTGCGTCGACGGCCCGCACGGTGAGTTCGAGAGCTTCGGCGGTGCGCTCGTAGGTGCGCTGCGCGACGGCGACGTAGATGAGGTCGAGGATCAGCAACTGCGAGTGCAGCGCGGAGAGGGCGGCGAGCCGGAACGTGGTCTCGTGCACCGAGGTGGTGAAGACGACGTCGGCGACCTCGGCCAGGGGTGAGCGGGCGTACGAGGTGACCGCCACGGTCAGCGCGCCGTGATCGGCGGCCTCGGCCAGCATCTCGATCGCCTCTCGGGTCCGACCGGAGTGCGACAGGCTGATCGCGACGTCGCCCGGCCCGAGCAGTGCGGCGTTGGTGAGTGCGGTGTGGGTGTCGGCGCGGTACCGCACCGGGATGCGGATGCGTTCGAGCCGGAACGCCATCTCGCTGCCGGCGGTGCCGCTGCTGCCCAGCCCGAAGATCTCCACTCGGCCGGCGGCGGCGATCGCGGCCGCCACCCGTTCGACAGCGGCCGTGTCCAGGCCGGATGCGGTCGCCTGGATGGCCCGGGTGTCCGCGGCGGTGATCACGTCGAGGACGCCGCCGATCGGGTCCTCCGGCGCGATGTCCCCGGAGATGTCGGTCTCCCAGCGTGCCTGCTCGGCGCGCCCGGTCTCGGTCGCGACGGCCACGCGCAGGTTGGCGTACCCCTTGAAGCCGAGTGCCCGGCTGAAGCGGGTGACCGTCGCGGTGGAGGTCCCGGATCGTTCGGCCAGGTCGACGATGCTGGCGTGCGCCGCCGTCTCCGGATCGTCGAGGATGGCCTCGGCGATCTTCGCCAGGGCCTCCGGCATTGTGGGTCCCTCCATGCGGAGCCGCACCAGCAGCCCGCCACTCTCACCCGTCACCAGTGATCGTCCTTTCCATCGATTAACTACGAGCATGAAAATTACGACCACATCGACGTCTAGTCAATATATAATTTCTATGCTTCGATTTTGTGCATGGTTCTGGTACTGGGCGTTGACGCCGGAGGCACGGCGTCCCGGGCGGTCGTGGCGACAGTGGACGGCACCGTGGTGGGGCGCGGCACGGCGGGTGCGGGCAACCCGACGGCTGCGGGGACAGCGGCTGCTCGCTCCATCGGCGTGGCGGTGCGCGAGGCCCTGGGGGAGCACGACCCGGCATCCGTGCGCAGCGGCGTCGCAGGCATCGCCGGCGCGGGCATCATGGCGGATCCGGGGATAACGGCGGCCTTTACCGTCGAGTGGGCCCAATGCGGACTCACCTGCCCGATCGCCATGGTCGGCGATGCGGTGACGGCCTTCGCGGCAGGCACGTCGGCGCCCTCGGGAGCGGTGCTCATCGCCGGCACCGGCGCGGTCGCCGCCCGAATCGACGACTGGCGCGTCAGCCGCACCGCCGACGGCCTCGGCTGGCTGCTCGGAGACGAAGGCTCGGGCATGTGGCTGGGCCTACAGGCGGTTCGCTCGATCGCCCGGGCCTGGTCGGGTCCCACGATGGACGGCGGGCTGGCAGCAACGATCGCGGCGCAGGCGGGCGTGACCAGCTGCGACGAACTCGTGCACTGGGCCGGCCGCCAGGAACCCGCGGCATTCGCCGCGCTGGCACCCCTGGTCTGCGCGTACGCCACGGCCGGCGATGCCCTCGCCGAGCGGCTGACCGCCGAAGCCGCCACTCGACTGGTCGCCACGCTCGACGAGTTGGGCCCACCGGACGGACCCGTCGTGCTCGCCGGCAGCCTTTTGACCAACGCCACACCCGTGCGAACGGCAGTCCTGGCCACCCTCGCCGTCCCGGCCGCGACCGCCCGGGATCCGGCGATCGGGGCCGCCTGGCTCGCCTTACGTCAGATCACCGGCCAGGAGGAGGCGGCGCGCCTGCACCATCGCCTGCTTCGACCCGATCGTGAAGCGTCCCTGGCCGGATACTGACCGGACCACCGTCCTGCGTGCCCTGGCAGCGCCAGGTGACCTCCCGCGTCGCTGCCACACGTGCAAGGAGTGGAGATCGCCGTGCGCTACCGACGCGGGCGTCGCCGGCACGGGACCGGGCCCGCACCGGCCGGGAGGCCGACTGGCGGTGGGCCCGGCCCGTCACCCGTCAGCGCCCCTGCAGGCGCTTCACGTTGTCGCCGAAGGTCCACCCCTTCGACCCGTCCCAGTTCGCCGACCAGGTCATCAGACCCTTGAGGCCGGGCACCGAGTTCCAGGCCTGCGTGACCAACGACGTCGACAGGTAGCCGCCGCCCGCCCCGATCTGCGCCGGCAGGCCCGGGACCTGCTTGTCGTACGGCACGCGGATGGTGGTGCCCTGGATGGTGAGGCCGTTGTTCAGGCACTGCGTCTGCACCGTGAAGCCCTGCACGGTGCCCGCCGGGTACGAGTCGCCGGCGCAGCCGTACATGCTGCCGTTGTAGTACTGCATGTTCAGCCACCAGAGTCGGCCGTTGTCCACGTACTTCTTGATGATCGGCAGGTACGAGCCCCAGATCGAGCCGTAGACGACGCTGCCGCCGGTGACGTAGGCCGTCTCGGGGGCCATGGTCAGGCCGAAGTTCGAGGGCATCCGGGCCAGTACGCCGTCGATGATCCGGATCAGGTTGGCCTGCGACGTGGACAGGGTGTTGATGTTGCCGCTGCCGGTCAGGCCGGTCTCGATGTCGATGTCGATGCCGTCGAAGTGGTAGGCCGTCAGGATCGGCACGATCGTCGCGATGAACCGGTCGGCGACCGCGCTGGAGCTCAGGTCGATGCCCGCGGCGGCCCCGCCGATCGACATGAGGATGGTGGCGCCGGCCGCTTTGGCCTGGCACATCTCGGCCGGGGTGGCCACCTTCACGCCGGCGTCCATGCCGTTCTCCCAGAGGACCGTGCCGTCCGAGCGGATCACCGGGAACGCCGCGTTGATCACGTTGTAGCCGTGCTGGTTGAGCCGGCTGTCGGTGATCGGGATCCAGCCGAGGCCGGGGTGTACGCCGTTGGAGGCCCCGTCCCAGTTCTCCCAGTAGCCCTGCAGCACCTTGCCGGTGGGCCGCGACTTCACCGCGCAGGTCCCGCCGGTGGGCGGCGGCGTGGTGGGGGGAGGTGTGGTCGGTGGTGGCGTGGTGGGCGGCGGGGTCGTCGGTGGTGGCGTGGTGGGCGGCGGGGTGCTTCCCGAGCACGCGCCCAGGTCACGCCAGAGCGACGGGGTCGCGGCGGGGTTCCAGCCGGCGCCGGGGTACGCGGTGTGGGTGACCAGGGCCTGGTAGAGCCTTTCGCCGTAGGTGACCTGGGCACCAGCCTGGTAGGTGGTGCCCTCGGCCCAGGCCGGGGCCGTGCAGGCGACCATCGGGACGGCGGCGGCCGAGGACACGGCCGCCATGCTGCTGGGGACGAAGGCGACGGCGGCCGTGACGGTCAGCGCCGCCCCCGCCACCACTGCGAAAATCCGACGGCTTCTCATGGCTCACTCCCAGGGTTCGACGACCCGCGACCTCCACATATTGACGTTCGTGACGCTAAATATCAAGGATTGTTTACAGATCCGTGGAGGTTGGGGAGTGTAGCCGCGCTGCTGGCCACTCGGCCGAGGCGTATCGGGCCGGGGGGTGGAGGTGTGTCGGCGGAAGTGCCGGGTCAGGTGGGCCTGGTCGCGCGGTGGCCCTGGCGGAGGCTCGGCTCATGTCGATCACTCCCGTCCACCTGACCGCCGTGAATCTGTCCGAGGCGCTTGCGTCGTTCGACGACAAAGACAGCCCGCGGATCGTGACCCGGGTCAACGATTATGACGTGCGGATCGCCCACACCCGGGGCGAGCAACGGCACACAAGCCGTCATCGCCCGGGCGGCTCGATCCTCATGTTCGAACCGACCGGGACCTCCACCACCGGCGATCGCCACGAGGGTGACGTTCCCGAGCACGTGGACAGCACTGCGGGGCATGCACTCGCGACTCCGGAGAGGGGGTCTGCCTCCGACGCCGTTGACCGCTGCTCCTTTGGTGGCGAAGTGGACTAACTACGGTCTTCCGTCCTGCGCCGCTGACAATGCTGGGTTCACACGTGGGTGACGTCCGGAACATCGACACACCTGGACGGAGATACCTCCAGGGGGTATATCGTGAGGGTGAGGAGGCGATGAGGATGTCGCACGAGAACGAGCACCACCGGATGCAGCCCTCGGATGAGACGGTGGACCGACACGGCGACCACGGTGATCACGGGAGCCGCCGAGGGGACCCGAGCGGACAGCCGGTACAGCCCGGCGCCCACGGCGGCCATGCCGGACACGCCGGGCATGACAAGCACGCCGGGCACGACCCGGAGATGTTCCGGCGCAAGTTCTGGCTGAGCCTGGTCCTGACGGTGCCGATCGTCGCCACCAGTCACATGGTGATGGACTGGTTCGGCTATCGGCTGGACTTTCCGGGCGTCGACTGGGTGGGCCCGGTGCTGGGCACTGTGGTGTTCGTCTACGGCGGGTGGCCGTTCCTGCAGGGCGCGGTGCGGGAGGTCCGTGACCGGGCGCCGGGGATGATGCTGCTGATCGCGATGGCCATCACCGTCGCGTACGTGGCCTCGGCGGCGACCGCGCTGGGCGTGTTCGACCTGGACTTCTGGTGGGAGCTGGCGGCTCTGGTCACGATCATGCTGCTCGGGCACTGGCAGGAGATGAAGGCCATCGGTCAGGCCCAGGGCGCCCTGTCGGCCCTGGCCGCGCTGCTGCCCGACGACGCCGAACGCCTCGGTGGCGACGGTCAGCCCGAACGAGTGCGGGTCAGCGACCTGCGCGTCGGCGACGTGATCCTGGTACGCCCGGGCGGGCGGGTTCCGGCCGACGGGCGCATCACCGACGGCCGCGCGGAGTTGGACGAGTCGATGATCACCGGCGAGTCCCGGCCGGTCGGCCGCGAACACGGCGACCGGGTGGTAGCCGGCACCGTCGCCACCGACGCGGCCATCCGGGTGCGCGTCGAGGCCGTCGGCGAGGACACCGCCCTGGCCGGCATCCAACGCCTGGTCGCGCAGGCCCAGCAGTCCAGCGGCAGGGCGCAGGTTCTCGCTGACCGGTTTGCGGCCTGGCTGTTCTACATCGCCACCGCCGCTGCCGCCGCGACGCTGCTGATCTGGACACTGGTCGGCAACCTCGACGAGGCCGTCGTCCGCACCGTCACGGTGCTGGTCATCGCCTGCCCGCACGCGCTGGGGCTGGCCATCCCGCTGGTGATCGCCCTGTCGACCGCGGTGGCCGCGAAGGGCGGCATCCTGGTCAAGGACCGCCTCGCCCTGGAGCGGATGCGCACCATCGACACGGTGCTGTTCGACAAGACCGGCACCCTGACCCGCGGCGAGCACGTCGTCGCCGGTGTCGCCGCCACCGGCGGCGTCAGCGAGACCGACGTACTGGCCGTTGCGGCGGCGGTCGAGGCCGACAGTGAACACCCCCTCGCACGGGCCATCGTCACCGCCGCCGCCCAGCAGGGCGCCCGGCGCACCGCGACCGGTTTCCGGTCGCTGACCGGTCGCGGGGTGCGCGCCGACGTCGACGGCGTCAGCTACGCCGTCGGCGGACCTGCCCTGCTGCGCGAACTCGACGCCACGGCGCCCGGCGACCTGGACGAGCACCGTGCCGGGTGGTCCCGGCGGGGAGCGGCGGTACTGCACCTGCTGCGTCTCGACGGCGCACAGGCAAGCGTCATCGGCGCCCTCGCCCTTGAGGACCAGATCCGCCCCGAGGCGCGGCAAGCGATCGCCGACCTGCGTCAGCAGGGCATCCGCAAGATCGTCATGATTACCGGGGACGCGCGGCCGGTGGCCGAGGCGGTCGCCGCCGACCTGGGCTTCAGGCCCGGCGAGGACGAGGTGTTCGCCGAGGTGCTGCCCGCCGACAAGGACGAGGCGGTCGGTGAGCTGCAACGCCGGGGCCTGCGGGTGGCGATGGTCGGTGACGGCGTGAACGACGCTCCCGCGCTGGCCCGCGCCGACGTCGGCATCGCCATCGGCGCCGGCACCGACGTCGCCATCGAATCCGCGGGCGTGGTGCTCGCCTCCTCCGACCCGCGCGGGGTCACCGGGGTCATCCGGCTCTCGCGCGCCTCCTACCGCAAGATGATCCAAAATTTGGCCTGGGCCGCTGGCTACAACGTCGTCGCCCTGCCCTTGGCCGCCGGCGCTCTGGCGTGGGCCGGCGTGAGCCTGAGCCCCGCGGTCGCCGCGGTGCTGATGTCCGCCTCCACCATCGTGGTTGCGCTCAACGCCCAACTGCTGCGACGCGTGCAACTGCGCCACCCGGATCTCAGACCCAACTCGCACGTTCGCCCCGAAGGCTCCGGCGCTGGCACGCCAGCGTGAGGCGCCCGACACCGCAATCAGCATGGACCGTTCGTGCATTGCCACATTCGGCAATCCGCTTCCTGTTACTCCGAAGGCAGCCTCCGCGACCGCCTGATCTGGCCGGGTTCTGTCGGGTGAGGGCCTGCGTGGTCTTCAACGTTGTGCTCATCTCGGTGGACCGACGTCCGCGCATGCCGATGGGCAAATGGCGGGCGGCGTCGCGCGGTCTCACCGCATTCTGTGGACCGCGTCGGCGATCTCCTGTCGCAACAGCGCCGCCTCGTCGTCGTGGTCGCAGAGCAGCAGCACCGTGAACTCCGGCTGGCCGAACGGGCTCGCCCAGTGATGAACGGCCTGCGCCAGGATCTGGAACAGCGTGTGCCGATCCTCGGCACTGGTTGGCAGCAACCGGGGCGCGTTCTCGACAACGACGAGATAGCCCTCCGCGGGCAACCAGTTCAGATCACGGAGACAATCGGACAACGCGTTCCAGTTCCAGCCGAAGTAACCGGGGAAGCACAGCGCGTCGGAGAACTCGTAGAAGACATGGTCCGCATCCGTCATCCTCGTCGCGTCAAGCCGCGCAACGACGAACCTGCCCGCTGCCGGTAACACCGCCGTCAGCTCGACCAGGGCACCGCGCGAGCAGACCACGACCTGATCGGTGGCCCTGCTCCGCCAGCCGCCTGTCATTGCGCCGCACCAGGGTCGACGTGGTTCCACGAGCTCAGCGCCTCGCGGACGATGACAAGGTTGGCCATGTCGACGACCGGCCGGTAGCCGAGGGCGGCGTAGATCTTGTTCGACGTCGGGTTGGCCTGGTCGGTGAACAGGCACACCCGGGCACCCTCGGCCTGGATTCGCCGGGAGACCTCGGCGACCGCGTTGCTGGCCCAACCACGCCCGCGCTGGGCCGGTGGCGTGTACACCGGGCCCACCCGGGCCACCCCGAACGACGGCGGGTTGGCACCCGTGAGGTGCACCGGCTGCCCTGTCTCGTCGACCCAGAACCACAGCCGTCCGGCGTGGAGGCGGCGCAGAATCTCCGGGTGATCGGGTATGTCGTGCGCACTGGCACCGCTCGGGCGGCCCGCCTGTTCGTCGGCGTCGCCCATGAACGCGGCGAACCACTGCGTGACCAGTGCCACGTCGTCCTCGGTCGCGACCGCCAAGCCGCCCGGCACCGGTGGCGGCCAGGTCAGCTCGCCGAGCTCGTGCAACCGGGTGTGCTGGGTGACCTGGACTCGACCCCCGCCGAGCCGCGTCAGCTCGGCGGCGCACAGGTCAACGGCAGGCAGGGCCCCGTTGATCGCGAGGACCTCCTCCCCGCGCCCGTGCAGCGCGTGGGCCAGTGCGACGGCCGCCTCGTCCGGCATGGGCAGCAGGAACGGCGGGTAGGGGGCATACGGTGCGGTACGCATCCCGGCACCGACCACCGTGCCGGAGTCGTCGCTGACCACCAGCCACCAGGTGTGGTCGGGCTGCGAGATACCGTCGGCCCGCTGCGACAACAGCCGGTGCGCGACGGTGGTCACGACCGTGCTGACGACCGGATCGGCGCTCAGGTAGTCACCCGCAGCAGCCAGGAAATCGCCCGGATCGGTGCAGAATCGCAGCCGCAGTCCGGCCATCGGGACAATGCTCATCCGCGTACGCTAACCACCGCTTAGCACGTCCACGCGGGAATTTTGTGCGGCCGAGGACCTACGAGCGCTGAGTCAGCCGGCATGGTTGACCAACCGGCTGGGCCCGCGCCGCCTCAGTTCAGGTCGTCCTGTCCGACTTCTTGCCCTGGCCGGCGGCACCGCCGCCCACTGGCGGGGTGATGCGGGCGGACCCGGCGTGACGCCGAGCCCGCCCGTTCCACTGCGGTCTGTTCCGGGGCTTTCGATCTCGCCTACCGCTGGTGGATGTGCACACCCTCGATCAGGTTGTGCGCGAAGTCGGCCGTGATCATCGTGCGAGGGAGGCGAGCTTGAACTGCTGGTTGGTTCGTCCGTGGCAGTCGTAGAGCTGGATCTGGGCTCCGTTGCTGGTGCTCCAGGCGTCCAGGCATCGTCCGGATTGGACGTTGCTGATGGTGCCGTTGGAGTTGATGTTCCACTGTTGGTTGGTTTGGCTGTGGCAGCTGTAGATCTGGACTGCTGCGCCGTTGCCGGTGCCTGCGGCGTCGAGGCACATGTTGCCGTACACCTGGAGTTGTTTGGTTGAGGTGTAGGTCCAGGCCTGGTTGGTCTGCTTGTTGCAGTCGTAGAGCTGGACCCGGGTGCCGTTGGTGGTCGAGGCGTTGGGTACGTCGATACACCGGCCGGACTGGGCGCCGACGATCTCACTGGCCGAGCCCGGCGGGACGGTCGGCGGATCGGTGGGGGTCGGCGTCGGGGTGGTCGGCGTCGTGGGCAGCAACGGGCAGGTGCTGCGGTAGGTGACCACGCCGCTGGAGTCCAGCAGTGGGCAGAGGAACTGGCTGTACCGAGTGTCGTTGTCGATGAACATCTTGACGAACGGCAGCATGGTCCGGACCATCACCGGGTTCGGCCGTCCGACCATGAACCCGTGATCGGCGCCGGCGACCTCCAGGTAGACGCTCTCCGTCGTGGCCGGGAGGCTGTTGTACAGGCCGGTGGCATAGGACGGGGTGACCACCGTGTCCGCCTGCCCAGCGAAGATCATGGTGGGCACCCGGTCGTTGGCCAGGTTCGACGACGGCGAGTACGGCGCGATGCCCACCACTGCCTTCAACGACGAGCGCCTGGTGGCCGCGCTCAGTGCGCCACCGCCGCCCATGGAGTGACCGGCGACCGCCAACCGGTTGGGGTCGACCCGGTCGCGTACCGGGCTCTGCTGGGTGAGGTAGTCCAGTGCGGCGAGCAACTGGGTGCCTCGGGCCGTGTCGAAGTCGTTGCGGCTGTTGGTCTCGATGCCGATCACGACGAAGCCGTGCGAGGCCAGCCACGGTCCCATCCAGGCCAGTTCGGCGGAGAACAACGCGGTGTAACCCGGCGAGATCGCGATGGCCCCGAAGGTGCCCTGGCTGGTGTCGGTCGGGTAGTAGATCCTGCCGCCGTTGAAGCCGTACCCGGTCGGGACGCTGACCGAGGTGTTGGCGAAGGGGCCGTTCACGGCGGTGACGCTGGTTTGGGTGGGGTCCGGGCCCCGCTGGTACGGGTTGTCGGCGGCCGAGGCCGACCCGGTCGCCACCGTCATGGTGAACAACCCGACCGCGGCTGCGATCCCGGCCGCTGCGAGCTTGACCAGCCGTCCCCGAGATCGGCGGGACGTCCGGTCAGCATGGCTGTTCCCCGAGGGCGGAGGGTGGTGTCCGTGTCCTCGCACTGTCGGTACCTCCTGGCGGTGGGTGGTGTGGGGCGGGCGGGCTCGCTTTTGCGCCGGGCCCGCCCGCCCTGGCTGTGTCCGGTCGTCAGCGTTGCAACGTCAGCAGACCCGGCCGGTACGGCAGAAGGCCGTAGTCGCCGCCGGAGCTGGGAGAACGACCCTGGTAGAGCAGCTGCAGGTTGCAGGCGTCAACGGTCATGGTCTGATCGGCGTTGCTGCGGATCAGTTCGCCGTGACTGATGTCGTTGGTCCAGGTGGCGCCGCTGTTGGCCTTGCCGGCGAAGGGGTTGCTCTCCGACGTGGCCTGCGGCGTCCACGTACCACCCAGGCTGGTGGCAGTGAACGACCGGAAGTAGCGCCCGTTCGCGCCGATCGCCTCGACGAGCATGAGGTACCGGTTCTGCCCCTGGAGCTTGTAGACCTGCACCCCTTCGAACAGGTTGTTCGTCGAGTCGGTCATGATCGTCGTGTAGTTCGACCCGAAGCTGCCCGGGAAGTTCCCGATGGGCATGCTGGCCCGGTAGATCCTGCCGTTGTCCCCGGCGAAGAACAGGTACATGTTCTGGTCGTCACCGATGATCGCCTGGTCGATCGGGCCGGTGCTGGAGTTGGAGATGCTCCCGGTGAACAGCGTCTGTGCCGCGGACCAGCTGTTCACGTTGGTCGGGTCGGTCGACGTGCGGTAGGAGAACGCCGGCCCACCCCACTGATAGGTCAACACCCAGACGTTGCGCGGCGCGAAGTAGAACAACGACGGCGCCACCGCCGCGAACGGCATCTGATTCTGCGACGCCGACCCCATCTGGTTGAAATTCGAGAACAGACCGAAGTTCATCGAGCCCCAGGTCGTACCCGTGTCGTGCGTCGTCGCGTAGACCAACTGCTGGCCGTTGTACGGCGCGTGGGTGAAGTCCTTCAGGGACACCCATCCCGACCTCGGCTGCGCCAGCGCGCCCGTCGACGACCAGCGGTACGAGGAGGGCAGATCACAGGGGCCACTGGTCGGCGTGGGCGTGGGCGTGGTGGGCGTCGGCGTCGGCGTCTGGGTGGGACCGCCGACGGAGGCGAGCTTGAACTGCTGGTTGGCTTGTCCGTGGCAGTCGTAGAGCTGGATCTGGGCTCCGTTGCTGGTGCTCCAGGCGTCCAGGCATCGTCCGGATTGGACGTTGCTGATGGTGCCGTTGGAGTTGATGTTCCACTGTTGGTTGGTTTGGCTGTGGCAGCTGTAGATCTGGACTGCTGCGCCGTTGCCGGTGCCTGCGGCGTCGAGGCACATGTTGCCGTACACCTGGAGTTGTTTGGTTGAGGTGTAGGTCCAGGCCTGGTTGGTCTGCTTGTTGCAGTCGTAGAGCTGGACCCGGGTGCCGTTGGTGGTCGAGGCGTTGGGTACGTCGATACACCGGCCGGACTGCGTGCCGACGATCTCACTGGCCGAGCCCGGAGGGACGGTGGGAGTCGGACCCGGCGTGGTGGGCGTGGGGGTGGTCCCGGGGCCCGCGCTGTTCAGCGCCTCAAGGGTGGCCGTGTAGGCGGCCTTCTTGTTGCCGTTGCACTCGAAGAGCAGCGGAGTGCCGCCGGAGCGCCACGAGTCACAGTCCCGCACACCCCACACGGTGAGCCCGTTGCAGCGAGCCACGGCAAGGCAGTCGTTGACCACGCTGCGGTAGGTGTTGGCCTGCGTCGTGCCGGAGCCCTCGATGTCCAGCTCGGTGATCTGCACGTCCACCCCGAGGGCGGCGAAGCTGGACAGCGTCGTGCGGTAGTTGCTGTTGTACGGCGAGTTGGCGTTGAAGTGCGACTGGAACCCGACGCAGTCGATCGGCACCCCGCGCTGCTTGAAGTCGCGCACCATGTTGTACACGGCCTGAGTCTTGGCCCAGGTCCAGTTGTCGGTGTTGTAGTCGTTGTAGCAGAGCTTCGCGTCCGGGTCCGCCGTGTCGGCGGCGCGGAACGCCGCCTCGATCCAGTCGTTGCCGGTGCGCTGAAGGTTCGAGTTACGACGGGCGCCGCTGTTGCCGTCCTCGAACGCCTCGTTCACCACGTCCCACGAGTAGATCTTGCCCCGGTAGTAGCCGGCCACCCGGTTGATGTGGTTGAGCATCGCGTTGCGCAGCGCGGTGCCCTCCATGCTCTGCATCCAGCCCGGCTGCTGCGAGTACCAGGCCAAGGTGTGGCCGCGGACCTTCCAGCCCCGGGAGAGGGCGTGGTTCACGATCCGGTCCGCGTTGCCGAAGGTGAAGTTGTTCTGCTGCGGCTCGGTCGCGTCGATCTTCATTTCGTTCTCGGGAGTGACGGCGTTGAACTCGCGGTTCAGGATCGTCGTGTAGGCGCTGTCGCCGAGCTTGTTCGCGGCGACGGCGGCACCGAAGTACCGGCTGGACTGGGCCGCGGCGGCACCGAGGGTCGTCTCGGCGGCCTGGGCCAGATTGGGCAGCAGCGACACGACAAGGGCCAGAATTATCGCGGCTGTTCCGGAAAGAGTGAGTGTTCGTAGCCGGGTGCGCCCGGTGGGACGGGTCCGGGAAACCATGCTGATCCTCCAGTGGTGGGGTAGGAGATTCCTGTCGCTGTTCCAGTGGGAGGCCCTGCTCGGATGGCGGTGGCCACGATGGTGAGTCCGCCCGAGTGGGCCGGAACCCACGTCAGGCGTACGCCCGGAGGCGAGTCGGCTGGGCTACCTGACCAGTGGGTGAAGGGCGGTGACGTGCAGGTCCGGTCGCCCGTCGGAGAATGGTTGCGGGTGCCGGGATCTTTCGGTGGTGGACGAGGTCACCTGGCGGGTGGGTGGGCCTGACGGTCGCGTGGAGCGCCTCCAGTACTGCGGTGATCTTGTTAACGTTCACACTTGTCGATGGCTCTCAGGCTGGCAGAAAATTCCAGACTTTTCAACCGGTAGTTTCGGGCCTGTTACGGATCAGCGCGGTGGGGCGCGAGCCCCCGCGCACCGTGGCTGGTCGACCCCTGTTCGGAGTTCATCCGCGGCGGCCGGCTGGTCGGGCTGTGGCCGTTGATATCGGCCTGTTTTGGCGGGGCTGAAGACATTCAACGACCTAACCTCCTAGGACGCTGTACGGGTTGTGCCCGGGCTCATCCCGGCGTGGGCCGGTCACCGGCGTCGTCGACGGCGAGTCGGTCGCCGCCGGCGCGGTGCCGTTCGCCACGAGGTCGGCGTCCTTTCCCTCACCGCCATCGGCAAGGGAAACGTGACGGTGCGGAGACGGCCGCACACGTACTGAAACACCGGTGCCCAGCCGGCTGGGCGGCTGAAAATTCGTGCCGGAAGGCGGTAACCAAATCGGTCGGCCAAACCGTCAGGTCAGTGATGGATCGCCACTGCGGGCGGTCGGCCGAGGAGGGGTACGGGACATGGGCGACGTGCGTGGGCGTTTCAGGGACGACCTGGCCCGACACCCCGCCCCACCGTTGGGTGACCTGGTCCAGCAGTCGGTGGTGCGGGGCCGCCGACTGCGCCGCCGACGCCGCCTGGCGCAGTTCGGCGCCGGCGGGTCGGCGTTGGCGATGCTGCTCGTGATCGGCCTGGCCGCCGGGCCGCTCGGCTTCGGAGCGGATGACGCCGGTCAGCTCGGCGGGCCGAACGTCGGTGCGCCGGGTGGGCCGGTCGACGCCGCCACACCGTCCCCGGCTCATTCCCCTTCCCCCGACGGCGCCCCCTCGGCCGTGTTCGAGAAGGGCACCGACGAGGAGCACCCGGGGAACCCCCGTGTGTTTGTCTCGCCGACTCCCTCGACCACGGTGATCGACACCGTGAGGATCGGGGCGGGGCCGGACGGTGAGCTGCTGACCACCACACCGGAGGGCGCTCTGGAACTGCTGACCCGGCTCTTGCCCAAGGGGAAGACCAGCGGTTATGCGAGCCTGCACAGCAGCGCGGCGGGCCCCGGCATGCCTTACGTCCAGCTCTACCTGGATCGAGGCAAAGGACCCGGCATGGTGCGACTCTCCATCTCCCGGGACAGCCTCGGCGGCGGCCCCGCCCCGGGGACGGTGGAGCTCACCGAAGTACCCGACAACTGCGTGCAGGACAAGGTGGTCACGGTGTACCACCGCGGTGGCCTCCAGGTCGATTTGATGATCTCCACCTGTCTGGCTTGGGACGCCAAGGGGATCATCTCGTCGGCACCGCCCGTCCTCTCCGTGCAGGAAGCGACCGGGATCGCCGCCAACCCGACCTGGGGGACGAGACTGCCGGCCGAGTTCCTGATCAACGGTGCCAAGAGGTTCCCGACGCTGGCCGGGTCGAATGGCTGACGAAGACTTCGTGGAGTTCGCGCAGGCGGCCGCCGGCCGGCTGCGCGACGCCGCTTTCCTGATGTGCCGCGACTGGCATCTCGCCCAGGACCTCACCCAGACGACGCTGGCCAAGGTGTACGCCAACTGGAGGCGGGTCCGCCGGGCCGACGACCCCCATGCGTACGCCCGCAAGATACTGCTGCGCTGCATGATCGACCAGCAGCGGCGTCGCTCCAGCCGCGAACTGGCGATGTCGGCGCCGCCGGAGCGGGGCGAGGAACATCCGGCCGAGCTGCGCATGACGTTGCTGGATGCGGTCGCCACCCTGCCGTTGCGGGATCGGGCGATCATCGTCCTGCGCTACTGGGACGACCTGAGCGTGGAGACGACTGCCGAGGTGGTGGGTGTCTCCATCGCCGTCGTCAAGAGCCAGAGCATGCGCTCCCTCAACCGCCTGCGCGAGTTGCTCGGCGAGACCCGTTCCGAGTTGTTCGCCGAGGAACGCCATTGACCGGTGCCGTCTGCGGCCGAGGTGCGACCGATTCCGGTGGCGCCGGGCCACCGGCCGGCAACGGCGGCGCCGGTGACGCGGCGACGACGAGCGTGCCACCGCGTCTCGTCGCCTGAAGCGCGGTGGCGCAGATATCTGGGTTTGGGGAGGTCCATGGTGTCCATATCGAGCGGCAGGACGTGCCGAGGCAGGATCCGCGGCAGAGGCCGGCGCCCGGTCGCTGTCGTACCGGTGGTGCTGGTGGCGTTGGTGGTGATGGCCGCGGGTTGTCAGCAGCGGGAGTCCGGCGACGGCCCCGATGAGCGGCCTACCGCGAACGCGGAACGGAGCGATCCCAACATGCTGCTCAGGGCGGGTGATCTGGGTTCGAACTGGCATGAGGACGACTCCCGAACCGGTCTGGCGCCCTGGCCGTGGGAGCAGGACAGCTGCCCCAACTATCAGAGCAGTGACTACTTGGCCAAGTCGCATCGGCGCGCTGCCGTGCAGCGCTACTACCGGCTGGCTGACGGCTCGTCGCCGGCGCACCACGTCGTGGAGACGTACGAACCTGGATGGGCCGAGCGGAATGTCGATGACGTTCGTCGGGTGCTGCTGCGGTGCGCGACCTACCTGGCCCTCGGATCGCAGGTCTCGTTCGACGTCGTCGATCCGCATTATCTGCAGGGCGCCGGCATGCTCATTCGAGGTCGCATCGCGCATGCCGACACCCCGAGTACCGTCACCTACTTCGTGATGCTGAGACGGGGCGACACGGTTTCGACGGTCCGCCTGCCCGATCCGGGCAGCCAGGCCGCGGTGGACTCGATCGCGGCGAGGGCGGTGGTCCGCCTTGGCTGAGCGGAGAGGTCGGCAGCTGCCGCGCCGCTGGGTCGTCTCCGCGGCCGCCATGTCTCTGGCCGGCGTCGCGACGGCCGCCTTCGGTGCCACGCGCACCCGGGACGGCGACGGAGCCGGCCCATCGCACGGTTCCTCCCCTGCCAGTCCGATCCCCACCACGCCGGCCGTCGACCTGATCGCCCAGGCGAGGACGCGCATCAAGGCCTACGTGGACCGGTACGACGGCCACCTGGCGGTCGCGGCTCTGGACCGAGAGGGGACGGCTGCGCTGACGGTCGGCGCCAGACGGTTCGAGACCGCCAGCATCGTCAAGGTCAACATCCTGGCGGCCCTCCTGCTGCGCCAGAACCCGCCGGGCAAGGCCCTGGGTTCTGACACTCGACGGTTGGCCGAGGCCATGATCGTGTCCAGTGACAACGATGCGGCGGTGGCCCTGTGGCAGCGGATCGGGGGCTCGCGCGGCCTCACCGCCGCGAACCGCGCATTCGGTCTGCGGGAGACCAGACCCAACACGCACTGGGGACTCACCACGACCACGGCTGCCGACCAGCTCCGCCTGCTGACCGCGCTGACCTCGCCGGAGGGACCGCTGACCCCGCAGGACCGTACTTTCATCATGGGCCTCATGAAGGAGGTGATTCCCGAGCAACGATGGGGAGTCACCGCCGCCAGGGAGTCGGGCAGCCGTTCCTACTACGTCAAGAACGGCTGGGACACCGTTGATGTCGACGGCGGACGCTGGCTGGTCAACAGCATCGGACGGATCGTCGAGGCCCGTCATGACTGGTTGATCGCCGTGCTCTCCGACCATCACGTGAGTCAGAAAGCGGGCATCCGCGTCGTCGAGAAGGCCGCCACGTACGTGCTCAAGGAGCTGCGCGCCGCCGCTGCGGGCGATGGCCCTGCGCAGGGGTAGGCCAGGTTCGCCGAATTCGTCCCGCGTCCGACGATCCCTGTCGTGCCCCGTCCCGCCAGAGCCGCGCAGTCGCGGGCGTGGGTGGTGGCCGGGTCACGCACGGGCGGGCTCGAAGAGCTCGACGGGGTTGCCGGCCGGGTCTTCCATGACGATCTGCCTGCCGCCGGGGCCGCTGACGACATCGCTGCGGAACACGATGCCCGCGGTGCGCAGTCGGGCCACTTCGGTGTCGATGTCGGTGACGATCAGGTGGATGCGGTTCCAGCCGCCGGGGTGTGGACGGCGTCCGTCGGGCATGGCGCGCGCGGCAGAGCTGCCCGGGCCGGACAGCAGCAGCCGCAGGTTGCCTCGCCGGACGTCGGCGAACGCGGGCAGGAACGTGGTGACCGGGGTGAATCCGAGGTGGGTGGTGTAGAAGTCGAGTGCGGCGGCCACGTCGTCAACCAGGTAGCGCACGCTGACGGTGCTGTCATCGGTGGGGCTGGTCATGACGGCTTCTCCAAACGGTGGGGGAGCGTGTGCAGCAGGAATCCGATGCGCTGGGCGAGTTCGTCCGCGACGTGCTCGAACGCGGGCGGCTCGCCGGGGTCTGCGGCCGGGTCCGGAATGCTCCAGTGCACCGGTCGCGGGTGGCCGGGGAACTCGGGGCAGACTTCCTTGACCCGGTCGCACAAGGTGATCACCAGGTCGAAACGCTGGCCGGTGAACTCGTCGAGGTGTTTGGGCCGGGCCCCGGCCAGGTCGATCCCGCGCGCTGCCATGACGGTCACCGCGTGCGGATGGATCGGCTTCGGTCTGCTGCCGGCGCTGAACGCCTGCACGGTGCCGGCGGTGCGGTCTCGGAGCAGCGCTTCGGCCAGCTGCGATCGGGAGCTGTTGCCCGTGCACAGAAACAACACCCGTCCGGTCACCGAGGCGGCGGGCGCGGGCGGGGCGAGTCGCAGTCCGGGGTGCAGGGCGGCCCCGGTGCCGGACAGCAGGTCCCCGCACCGGGCCAGGTCGAGCGAGTAGTAGGTGTCGCGGCCGTCCGCGCTGCTGCGCCGCGCAGCCACCAGCTCGGCCTTGCGCAACTTGCCCAAATGGTACGAGACGAGATTCTGTGGCTGGCCGAGCAACCCGCTCAACTCGTGTACGGCGAGATCGCCACGGGCCAGCTCACTCAGCAGTTGCCACCGCACCGGGTGCCCGGCGGCGATCACGAACCTGAGTGGCGCGACGGTGTCGGGTGTCTTTGACGTCACGTCCGCAGATTACATCAAACTGATTTGATGCAATAGGGAACCGACGTACCGGCCCGGTGCGGGTCCTGGCGGTCGATCCACACGCGAGCGCAGCACTCCGGCCCAGGACGCCAACGCCCTGGGCCGGAGTGGTGCCACCGCTGTCGGTCCTGGCCGATCAGGTGACGTTGATGTCGCTGCACCACATGTAGGTCTGGTCCAGGTGCGACGCCCTCCAGAGCACGAACAGGATGTGGTTCCCAGTGCGTGCAGGGAGCGAGACGTTGAACGAGATGTTCTGCGCCGGCGCGTAGCGCCCGGTCGTCGTGATCAGGTCGAGGTTGCCCCACCCGAGCCGCTGGGTGGATGGGTTGAACCCCTGCTTGGTGACGTAGACCTGGAAGTAGTCAGCGCCGTGGCTGGCCTGGTCGTACAGCTGAACCGTGAGGTTGCGGCTGACGGTGGTCGTCTTCCACGCCCCGGGCTGGTTCACGCTGTCGTTCCTGGACAGGGCGTTGCTGCACAGCTGCCCGTCCGGGGTACGAGCCTGGTACTGGCCGGCGAGGCCGTCCCGCAGCTGGCTCATCCAGTTCCACATGGTGTCGGGGTTGGCCTGGAACGCCTGCCAACACATGGGGTCCTGTTGCTGCATGACGGGGTTCATGTGTTGGTTACCCCAGGTCTTCCAGCACTGGTAGGCGCGACTCATCGGGTTGATGATCGTGCCGTGCGCCTGGGCTGCCCCGGTGAAGGGCAGCGTGCCGATCACCATGGTGAACAGCAGGACGAGCACCTGGAGAGACCGACGGACGGTTGACCGGGATCGTCCGCCGGATTGATCGGACTTGAGTGAACGCACTGTTCATCCTCCGCTCTTCGGGACTACAGATCAGGATGGGAACGCTCCCAAGCCAACTGTTACATCTATTGGCTCAAATATCAATCGTTATCTATCTTTGGTCGGATGTGGATCGAGCTGACCGGGGTGTCCGCAGCCGCCCGGTTCGGATCAGGGTGCGGTGCGACCACGCCCCCGGGCGCCCGGCAAGGTCAGAGGCCGGCTGCGGCGTCGTACCGGCGGCGCTGGTCGGCCATCTCCGACTCGGTCAGCGCCTCCTTGAGCGCCAAGTCCGCGTACTTGGGCGGGAGCATCTGCCGCACCCGGTCGGTGAACATGACCTCGGCGGTCGCCTCGACCACCTGGATGCCCGGCGGCTCGGTGGACATGTCCATGATCACGGGACCGGCCAGCTTGACCGCCACGTCCCAGGGGCGCTTCTGCTCGGCGACCCCGCAGAGGTGGAAGCCGTAGACCGTCTGCACGTCGGCGAGCGCGGTGGCCTCGGACGGCTCGTAGCCGTAGACGCGGACCCCGCAGATCACTGCCGGCTTCTCCGTGGCGGCCGCCTGCTGGACGTTGTGTCCGGCGTGGTTGTGCTGCCCCGGGTCCGCCTGTTCGAGCGTGCTCCGCATCCGGGCGGTGATCTGCGCTTGCAGATCCGCCGGCTCCGCCTTCGGGCCGGCCCGGTTGACCAGTACGACCGTGCCGGCCGACACCGCCAGCAGGATCACCGCCACCCACACGAAGCGGTTTCGGTGCCAACCCGCGAAGTTCACTCGGGAAATCATGATTGCTTCTCACCTCGTCGCCGGTTCTGGTGCTGGCAGGCCGAATCGGACGCCCCCGGCGGGTCAGGCGTCGCGCGCCGGCCGTTGCGGACACGTGCCGGGGGTTACCTGCGGCGGGCGAGGATGATTGCCCGGCAAAGCGCCCGTCGTCGTTGAGATGGCCCGGCGATCCGCCAGGCGCGCGTCCGCCAAAGGCGGTGCGCTGCCGGCGCTGCGATGCTCCCGTGCTGGCCGTTCCCAGCGCGGTTGCCCCCGCGCTGCGGCGATATGAGCTATTCCAACACGTCTGGATCGGCTTTGGCAACATCGACGAGCGTCAGCGTGATTCCGGCCCGGTCACCCGCTCCAGTGGTGGGGGATCACCGCCCCTGCAATGCCGCCTCTGTGGCCGCGACGAAGCCATCGGGGTTGTCCAGCATGATGTTGTGGCCAGCCTCTGGTACGGCGACCACCCGCACGCCGGCATCGGTCAGGGCGCGCGCACCTCTCGGCTCGTTGTCGGCCGGATGGAGGTATGTGCGCGGCACGGGCAGTTCGACCAGCAGCTCACGCATGGTGGGGGTGGTGCCGCGGCCGAGGTGTGCCGCGGTGCGGTAGAGCGCCTCCGGGCCGGTGAGCCGCATCGTCGCCGCCCAGGCCGTGCCGACCCGGGTGAGCGTCTCGGACCGGCCGTCGCCATGGACGAACTGCTCCTCTGTGTAGCGGGCGCCGATGCCTTCGCCCGGAGGCTGCGGGTCGAGGGTGGCGTCGACAAGGACCAGTGCGGAGACAAGGTGCGGATGGCGGGAGGCCAGGACGATGGCGACGGCGCCGCCCATGCTGTGTGCGATCACCTGCGCGGCGCTGACCCCGGCTGCCGACAGGGCGACAGCGAGGAGGTCGGCGTGCTCCTCCAGTGTGTACGAGGCGTCGGTCGGCCGGTCGCTGATGCCGTGTCCGAGCAGGTCCATCAGCAGGCTGCGCTGTCCGCTGAGGGCGGGGTTGGTGGCCACCGCCGCGTAGTACGCCGGCGAGGAGGCGCCGAGCCCGTGCAGGTAGATCCGAGTGGGATCGGTGCCGGGGAGTTCCACCCAGCGGATCGTCGTGCCATCTGGTCGAACCTGGGCGCCGCGCATCACATACCTCCGGAGGCCGGTACCTCGTGTCCGAGGTATCTCCTGGCGGATGTAAGCTAACACGGTGTTGGAGTTCGCGATAATGGGCTTCCTGGCCGACGCCCCGCTGCACGGCTACGAGCTGCGCAGGCGCGTGGCCGCACTCACCGGCCACGTCCGGCCGATCGCGGACGGGACGCTGTATCCGACGATCAAGCGCATGGAACGTGCGGGCTTGCTGCGCCGCGACGTACAGGCTGGCCAGATGGCAGCACCACGGCACGTGCTGACCCTGAGCCCGGGCGGGCAGGCGGAGTTGCTGCGCCAGCTCCGCGAACCCGACGAGCTGTTCATCACCGACGAGAACCGCTGGTTCACGCTGCTGGCGTTCCTGCGCCACCTCGACGACCCGGCGGCCCAGGGGGCCGTGCTGCGCCGGCGGCTGAATTTCCTCACCCAGCCGGCGAGCTTCTTCTGGGACGGCGACCGGCCACTGCGCGCCGACGACTTTCCCGACGACCCGTTTCGTCGGGGACTGTTCCGCATCGCCACCGCCACCAGCCGCACGGAGATTGCCTGGCTGCGGGACATGCTGACATCCCTCACGCGATGACCACCGGACCGGCCTCGGTAGGCCGATGTCCGCAGCCCGCATCCGAACAGATTGGCGGCGGGCGCAACGGGGATCGGGATATGGTCCGTGGCACCCGATTTGCCGTTTGTAAGAGGAAAAATATGAGTCGCTTGCCGTACGTGAACCCCGCCGACGCTCCGGCGCCGGTCCGCGAGGCGCTGCAGGCCGCGCTTCCCCTGAACTTCTTCGGCGTCATGGCCCACGCCGAGACGGCGTTTCCGGACTGGATGCGCTGGGGCGGCACGCTGCTCAAGGACCTGGCCCTCGACCCGCTGCTCCGCGAAATCGCGATCCTGCGAGTCGCGCAGCTGAGCGACGTCACGTACGAGTGGGTTCAGCACGAGCCCATCGCCCGCTCCGTCGGCGCCACCGACGAGATGATCCACGCGCTCGGGCGCGACGAGATCGGGGCGGACTGTTTCACGTCGGACCAGCGGATCGTCCTGCGTTTCACGACCGAAGTCGTCCGCGACGTCCGCCCGCCCGATGACACCACCGCCGCACTGACCGGGCTGCTCTCCCCGCGCGAGGTGGTCGAACTCCTGATGGTGATCGGGCAGTACATGATGATCGCCCGCGTCGCCGCGGTGACGGACCTGGAAGTCGACAAGCCGATGGGCGCTGCCGTCTACGGGGTGCGGGCCTGACTAATGTCATGAGTACCTGTGCACCCCGCATCGAACGTCGTGACTAAGCGCACTGGGGCTCGCTACGTCCTGTCGATGAGACTCGATTCAACGCCGGAACAACAGCCGGCCGAGTTCGAGAGGCGGCGAGACGGTGGACGAACGCTACGACAGCTACTGCGCCGCGGACCGGCTGTTCTACGACTCGCTCGGCAGCGCCGTCGCCCAGCCCGTCTTCCCGGCCGCCGAACGGCCGATGCCGGCCGGCTGGCGCCGCGAGCCGCTCGACGACTGGCTGATCTACGCGCCGGACGGCGGCTCGCTGCCGCAGCAGGGCTGGAAGATCCACGTGTCGGCGGGTCTGGCGAACGCGGAGCGCGTGCTGGACGCGGTCTGGAACTACTGCGTCCCCCGCGGCCTGTCCTTCAAGTTCCTGCGCGGGCCGCGCACGCTGCTGCTGCGCAACTCCAAGTACGCCACGCGGGCCGCCAGCGGAAAGTTCATCACGGTCTACCCCCGCGACGACGCGGAGCTGGAGCTGGCCTGCAAGGAACTCGACGAACTGCTCACCGGCGAGCCCGGGCCGTACATCCTCAGTGATCTCCGCTACGGCACCGGCCCGGTCTACGTGCGCTACGGCGGCTTCGCCGCCCGCTACTGCCACTCTACCGACGGTCAGGTGGTGCCGGCGATCGAGGACGACTCCGGCACGCTGGTGCCGGACCGCCGCGAGCCCGTCTTCCACGTGCCGTCCTGGATCACCCTGCCCGACTTCCTCGGCCCGCACCTCGCCGCCCGCAACGACACCAGCACCAACGAGGTGCCGTACCGGATCGAGCGGGTGATCCACTTCTCCAACGGCGGTGGGCTGTACGTGGGCAGGGACCTGCGTACCGACACCGAGGTGGTGCTGAAGGAGGCCCGACCGCACGCCGGCCTGGACGCCGACGGCACCGATGCCGTCGCCCGGCTGGCCCGCGAGGCGGAAGCCCTGCGGCAACTCGCCGACCTGCCGCAGGTGCCTCGGGTGCACGACGAGTTCGCCCTCGGCGAGCACCGGTTCCTCGCCCTCGAGTTCATCGAGGGCCGACCGCTGAACAAGGTGCTGGTCGACAGGTACCCGCTGATCGACGCCGACGCCACGGACAGCGACCGGGCGGCGTACGCCCGATGGGCCCGCCACGTGTACGAACAGGTGGAATCCGTCGTGGCCGCGATCCACGAGCGCGGCCTGGTCTACGGGGACCTGCACCTGTTCAACATCATGATCCGGCCGGACGACCGGGTCGCCCTGGTCGACTTCGAGGTGGCCGCCCCGATCGCCGGGCACCGCCGACCCGGGCTGCGCAACCAGGGCTTCGCGGCACCGAGGGACCGGACCGGGCCGGCGGTCGACAGGTACGCCCTGGCGTGCCTGCGGTTGGCGCTGTTCCTGCCCCTGACCCAACTGGTCCGGCTCGCCCCGGCGAAGGTGACTCACCTCGCCGACATCATCGCCGCGAACTTCCCGGTGCCGAGGTCCTTCCTCGACCCGGCGGTCGATGAGATCACCGGTGGTCCGCGGGTCACCGCCGACCCAGCAGGGGAGTTCGGCGCGAACGACTGGCTCAGCATGCGGGACCGACTGACGACGGCGATCGTGGCCAGCGCGACCCCCGAGCGCGACGACCGGCTCTTCCCCGGTGACATCGAACAGTTCCGCAGCGGCGGCCTCAACCTCGCCCACGGCGCCGCGGGAGTGCTGTACGCGCTCGACAGGAGCGGCGCCGGTCGGTGGCCCGAGCACGAAGACTGGCTGGTGCGGCGGGCGACAGCGCCCCCGTCCGGCACCCGCTGCGGCTTTTACGACGGGCTGCACGGTGTCGCCTACGCACTCGTTCACCTCGGCCGCCGACAGGACGCGCTGGACGTTCTCGACATCTGCCTGCGCGAACCCCTGGACGGGCTCGACCACAGCCTGGCGAGTGGACTGTCCGGGATCGCGCTCAACCTGGCCGAGTTGGCCGCGCGTACCGGGGAGGCGTCGTTGCGCGACGCTGCCTGGCGAGCCGCCGAGCGGGTGATCGGGCAGTTGGCCGACGACCCGGGCCCGGACGTCAGCGGCGGACGTAACCCGTACGCGGGGCTGTTGCGTGGCCGGACCGGCCCGGCGCTGATGCTGTTGCGGCTCTACGAGCTCAGCGGCGACGACGAGCTGTTGGGGCACGCCGCCACGGCGCTGCGTCAGGATCTGCGCCGGTGTGTGCTGCGCCCGGACGGTGCCCTGGAGGTCAATGAGGGCTGGCGCACCATGCCCTACCTGGCGCACGGCAGTGTCGGGATCGGGTTGGTCCTCGACCAGTACCTGCGCCACCGGGCCGACGACCAGTTCGCTGAGGCGAGCGCCGGGGTCCGCCGCGCGGCGCGCTCACCGTTCTACGCACAGTCCGGGCTCTTCGCCGGCCGGGCCGGCATCATCGCCTACCTCGCCGCCTCGGCCGACGAGACCGACCGCCGCGAACTCCGCGCGCAGGTGGATCGGCTGGCCTGGCACGCGCTGCCGTACCGGGAGGGGACCGCGTTCCCCGGTGAGCAGTTGCTGCGGCTCTCCATGGACTTCGGCACCGGCACCGCCGGCGTGCTGCACGCGCTGACCAGCGCGGAGCACGACCAGCCGCCGGTGCTGCCCTTCCTCGCGCCCCTGCCGGGCGCGACGAGACTCCCTCGCGACAGCGGGGGCGACCAGTTCGGCGAACGGATGGAAGGGAGGTGAACGACATGGCACTTCTGGACCTCCAGGGCCTGGAGATGGCTCCGGCCGACCGCACCGGTGGCGGTAGCCGGGCGAGCCTGCTGCTCTGCGGCGACAGCTCGCTCTCCGTCACGACCTGCAACTGATCCACCACACGTGGGGCCCTGGGTGGGTAGACGTGCCCACCCAGGGCAACCGCGTACCAACGGGAGGACCGATGCCGACGTTCGCCACGGGGGACAGGCTGCTGCGGCAGACGGTCCTGGCGGGCGGCGGCTGGACCGCCGGACTCGCCGCGGTCGCGCTGCTCGGCGCGGCCGCCGAACTGTTGCTACCCGCGGCCCTGGGCCGCGCCGTCGACGCCGCCCTCGCCGGCGGCTCCGGCTGGTGGGCGATATCCGCCTGCGCCCTGGTCGTCATCCTCATCTGCGTCGACACCCTGACGGACCTGGCCAGCGGGTTCGGTGCGGCGCGCGCCACCGCCCGGATGCGCCGGCAGTTGCTGCGTCACCTGTTCGCCCTGGACGTCCGCGCCACCCGCCGACACCCGGTTGGTGACCTCGTCGGCCGACTGGTCGGCCAGACCGCCGACGCGGGACAGGCCGGCAACGCCGTGGTCCTGGCCGTCGTGGCGGTGCTTCCGCCGCTCGGCAGCGTCGTCGCGCTCGCCATCATGGAACCGGTCCTCGGGGTCACCCTGCTCGCCGGTCTCGGCCTGCTCGCCGTGCTCATGCGCGCCTTCGTGGCCGACGCCTCGGTCACGACCGCCGGGTACCAACGGGTGCTCGGCAGCATCGCCGGCCGACTGTTGGAGTCGCTGACCGGTGCCCGGACCATCGCCGCCGCCGGCACCACCGCTCGGGAGGAAGACCGGGTGCTGGCGGCCCTACCGGAGCTGAACCGGCACGGCCGGCGCACCTGGGGACTGCTCGCCCGGGCGAGTGCGCGCACCTCGGCGGTGGCGCCGCTGCTGAACCTGAGCGTCATCGCTGTCGGCGGGTACGCCCTGACCGCAGGCTGGCTCACACCAGGTGAACTGGTCGCCGCGGTCCGGTACGCGGCCATGGGCGCCGGGCTCGGTGCGGTGCTCGCCACCCTGAACCACCTGGTCCGCAGCCGCGCCGGAGCACACCGGGTCGCCGAGCTGCTGACACAGCCCGTAACACCGGCAGGCGACCGGCCCCTTCCACCCGGCGGCGGCGCCCTGCGACTGCGTGGGGTGTGCGTGCACGCCGACGACGGCCGGTCCATCCTGGACGGCGTCGACCTGGACGTGCCGGCGGGGGCTACCGTGGCCGTCGTCGGAGCGTCAGGTGCCGGCAAGTCGACCCTGGCGGCCGTGGCGGGACGGTTGTACGACCCCGACGCCGGTGACGTGCGACTGGACGGGGTGCCGCTGCGAGACCTCGACGCGGCGGCACTGCGCCGGGCAGTCGGCTACGCGTTCGAACTGCCGGTGCTGATCGGCGCGACCGTCCACGACGCGATCGGCTTGGCGCTGCCGGTCGACTCGGCGGCGCCGCCGGCCGGTCGGAGCCCGGCCACGCCGGCGGTTCTGCGGGCGGCCCGGATGGCGGCGGTCGCCGACGTGATCGACCGTCTCCCCGGCGGTTACCGCACCCCGCTGGTGGACACACCGCTCTCCGGTGGCGAGACCCAACGCCTCGGCCTGGCCCGCGCGTTCGCCGCCGAGCGGCTGCTCATCCTGGACGACGCGACGTCCAGCCTCGACACCGCTACCGAACACCGGATCACCGAGGCGGTTCTCGGGCGCGCCGGGGGGCGTACCCGACTGGTCGTCACCCACCGGACCTCGGCGGCCGCGGCGGCCGATCTCGTCGCGTGGCTGGACGGTGGTCGGCTGCGCGGCCTGGCGCCGCACCGGCAGCTGTGGGCCGACCCGGACTACCGTGCCGTCTTCCAGCCGGCCGGCGGTGCGTCGTGAGCCGTCCCGGCGTACGCCGGGTGACCTGGCGGGCGCTGCGGGCTCGCAGGCGGGAGCTCGCCGCGCTCGGCGGCTGGTCGCTTGTCGAGTCGCTGCCCGCGCTGCTCGCCGGCTACCTGGTCGCCCGCGCCGTCGACGAGGGCTTTCTGGCCGGACGTCTCCTCACCGGCCTGGCCTGGTTGGCGGTCCTCGCCGTGGCAGTGCTTGTCGGCGCGGCGGCCACCGGCAGGACGTACCGGAGCCTCGGCGCCGTGGTCGAGCCGTTCCGTGACGAGGTGGCCGCTCAGGTGGTCCGGGGCGCGTTACGCGACGCCACCAGGGTGGGTGGCCGCCCGGACAGCGCCGCCGTGACCCGGCTGACCCACCAGGTGGAGATCGTCCGCGACACCTTCGCCGGCCTGCTGATGGTGACCCGCGGTTTCCTCTTCTCCGCTGGCGCGGCCCTGCTCGGCCTGCTCGCCCTGGCCCCGGTGGTGGCGGCGCTGGCGGTCGCACCACTGATCGCTGGTCTGGTCGTGTTCCTCGCCGCGCTGCCGGCGATGGTGACGCACCAGCGCGCATACGTCCGGGCCGGTGAGCAGCTCGGCCAGTCGGCGGCGACCGCGCTTGCCGGTCACCGCGACGTGCTGGCCTGCGGCGCCCAGGCACGCGTGACGGCCGACGTGGCACGTTGGGTGTCGGCGCAGGCCGCCGCCGAACGCATGCTCGCCCGGATGGCGGCGATCCGCAGCCTCAGCCTCGGCATCGGCGGCTGGCTGCCACTGCTGGTGCTGATGGTGGCCGCCCCGTGGCTGGTCGAGCGTGGTCTCACCGCCGGCGCGGTGCTGGGCGCGCTGATCTACGTCTCCACCGGGCTGCAACCCGCCCTGCACACCCTGGTGCAGGGCCTCGGCGGCGGCGGGCTCCGCTACGCGGTCACCCTGGAGAACATCCTGCGCACCTATCCGGTCTCCGACGACCAGCGCCGGTCAGCCTCCGCCGCCCGGACGCCCCGCCGCCGACCGCCCACCGGTCCTGCCGGCCGTCCGCCAGCCGTCGAGGTCCGGGGACTGACCTTCGGCTACGGCCCGCGCGCCCGGCCCGTCCTGCGGAACTTCTCGCTGACACTGGGCGACCGGGACCACCTCGCCGTGGTGGGCCCGAGCGGTGCGGGCAAGTCCACACTGGCCGCCCTGATGGCCGGTCTGATGGTGCCCCAGGCAGGCACGGTCCACCTGGCCGGCACGAGGGTCGCCGAGGTTGAGCCGGCCGTTCTCGCCCGGATGCGAGTGCTGGTGCCCCAGGAGGCGTACGTCTTCACCGGCAGTCTCGCGGACAACCTCCGCTACCATCGGCCGGACGCCGACGATCACACGCTGGAGGTCGCCCTCGACGCGCTCGGCGCGCGTCCCCTGGCGACCCGCCTGGGAGGCCTGGGCGCGCCGGTCGCGCCGGCCCTGCTCTCCGCCGGCGAGCGGCAACTCATCGCGGCGGTCCGGGCCTGGCTGGCACCCGCCCCGTTGGTGGTCCTCGACGAGGCGACCTGTCACCTGGACCCGGCGCTGGAGGCGACGGTCGAGGCTGCCTTCGCCCGGCGGCCCGGCAGCCTCGTGGTGATCGCACACCGGATCAGTTCCGCGCTGCGGGCCGGTCGGGTGCTGGTCCTCGACGGCGACGAGCCCATGGTGGGGACGCACGAAGATTTGTTGGCCCGTTCGGCCACCTACCGGGTGCTCGTTGGCTGCTGGGACGGCTCGGTGCTGCCGTCCCAGGCGGCGTCGGCGGGACAGGGCTGAACCTCCGCGCGTCCGCGTGGACGACGCCGGTCAGATCCAGCCCGCCTCGCCGGCCATCCGCACGGCCTCCACCCGGGTACGCGCGCCCACCTTGCGGGCGATCCGTCCGAGATGGTTGCGGACTGTGCCACGGGTGAGCCCGAGGGACACCGCCACCTCCGCGACCGGCGCCCCCGCGGCGGTCAGCCTCAAGACCTCCGTCTCGCGGCTGGTCAGTGGGCCGTCCGAGTGCAGCGCCGCGACGACGAGATCCGCGTCGAGCACGGGCTCCCGGCGGGCGAGCCGGCGGATCCCGTCGATGATCCGCTGGGGGGCGGCGTCATTGCGCAGGAGGCCGACCACCCTGGTCGGGCAGAGCATGCCGCGCAGCCGCCGGGCCCGATGTGGGTGGGCCAGCACCAGGACGGGGCACCGGCCGAGGCGGTCGGGATCGACTCCCTCGACGAAGTCGAGATCGGCCACCACCACGTCGGGGCGTTGGGCGCGGACGGCCGCGGAGACCGCGTCGCCGCGATCCACCTCCGCCACGACACGGATGTCCTCCTCGGCGGCGAGAACGAACGACAGCGCGCCCAGCACCAGGGCACCGTCCAAGGCGAGCAGGGTACGGATCACGATGACCTTCCCGCACTCCGATAATGATCACACAACGTCAATATTCAAACACGCATTCGGCGGGGCCGCACGGCGACGGGGGCGGGCCCGGACATCTCCACCGGACCCGCCCCGACAGCTACAACCAGCCGTTACGCCGCGCGCGCGACACCGCCTCCAACCGGTTGCGAGCCCCGGTCTTGCGCAGAATCACCGACAGGTGATTGCGCACCGTGCCGTGTGCCAGGTAAAGGCGGACGGCGATCTCCTTCAGCGGCAGACCCTCGGCCGCCATCCGCAGCACGTCCATCTCCCGAGGCGTCAACGGGATCGCCGAGGGACTCAACGCCGCGACCGCCGCAGCCGGGTCGATCGCCCGTTCCCCGGCCGCGAGCGCGCGGATCGCCCGCACCAACTCGGCCAGCGAGCTGTCCTTCCCGACCAGGCCGCGCGCGCCGGCTGCCAGCGCCGCCTCCACCAGCGCCGGACTCCACCGAGGGCTCATCGCCAGCACGGCGGCGTGCGGCACCTCGACGCCGATCCGGGCGACCACCGCCACCGGATCGGGCAGCTCCGGTGTCAGTGCCAGCACCACCACCTGCGGTCGGCACCGCCGGACCACCGTCAACAGCTCGCCGATACCCTCGACGTCGGCGACCACGTCCATGTCCTCCTCACGTGACAGCGCGGCGCAGAGCGCCCCGCGAAGCAAACCCATGTCCTCGGCGACGACAACGTGGATCACCACGTTTTCTCCGATCTCAGGTACGCGTCACGACGGCCACCGATCCCCGGAACCTCCACGGGTTGATCAGGGCGGTCGTGCGCTACAGACGGGTAGGCATCGGCCCGCCGCACCGTCGCGGCGGACGGGCGCGGGCACTGACCGACCGACCAGCGGGTGGAACAGGCCTTGTGGGCCAAGCCACCGGGGTCGGTGGACCGGCCTCAGCCCGGACGGGTGATCACAGACGGAGTTCGGCTCTCGACCAGAAGCGGCACGAGATCGCAGGGTTGCCCGGCACCGAGGTGTGACTGCCGGCCGAGCGGCCGGACCAGCCCCGGTCCAGGTGTCGATCCAATATCAACGCCAGCGGCGTCCCGGTCGGCGGGCGCGACGGGCTGGCCAGAAAGCTCACCCTCCGCGGCCACCGGTGGCGGGCGTGCGGCGAGGTGCCCGGTCAAGGCCGTGGCCCGCGCGGGGCCGACGACGGACATCGGCGGTGGCGCGGCCGGGGTCGACGGCACTGCGGCGCGTGCGGGGGTCAGGGCGGGATCCGCTGGTGGCGCCGGAACTGTCGGTACGGGAGCCGGCTCGGTCACCGCCACGGCGGCCGGCCAGAGCACTGGGGGGACGGGCCGCGCAGGTGCCTCCGCCGGAATGATCACCGGGCCGAGAGCGGGCGGTAGAACGGCATCGGTGACACGGAGGAGCGCCATGACGACGGGCCTGATCGGCACTGTGCTCACGATGTCGACGACGAACGGCAGTGGGGCGGTGACCAGGCCGAGCACTGGCGTACGCACCGCCGACGCGTCGGGGACGGCGGTGGCCGGCTGTCGCGGTGGGTCGACGGCCGGCCGCGACAGGTCCACCCGGTGAGTCGAACGATGAGCCGCGCGGGCCCCCGAGACCGGTCGGAGCCCTTCGCGGTCCGTCGCGCCGGGTGCGACGGAGGCGCCGACGCGGCGCAGCGGCACGGACACGGGCAGCGCACTCGTCGGCCGTCGAGGCTCCGTCGAGGGTGCCTCCTCGCGGGGAGCGACGACGCCACCGATGGGCCCTGCCAGCGGGGCGCGGAGCCCATCGTGGCGGCGGTCGTCGGCGGCCGCGGCTCTGTGACGGTCCTGGTGGGGGCGCTCGGCTACCGTGAGCCGCGCGACCGACTCGACCAGACCGTCGACCCTCCGATGAGGCTCGTCACCGGACCCGCTGCGCATCCCGTCGGCGGCGGCCGGCCCCTGAAACAGGGCGGCCACGACGAAACCGGCCCCGACGGCGGCCGCGATCAGCACCAACCGCCGGGCGAGCCTGCGCAGCCGGCCGGCCGCAAGCGGCGCGGACCGGTCCGGCGCCGACGCGGTTCCGATGACGGGACTTCGCACGCGGGCACGACCCCTTCCTCTGGATTGCTGACCCATAGTAGCGATGCGCTCACGTGGCCGCATCCGGTGATGTGCGGCCCCGTCGGCAGGATGCGGCAACACCACGTCTGATGTGGAGGCCGGTCGCACGCGGCCTCGGCTGGCCCCTGATCGGCGAACCGGTCATCACGCTGCGCGGGCCGGGCGGGCGCATCCGCCGCTCCGTCCGGCACCCGCCCGCCGGCGGCCACCGCCGGCACGAGTGCACCGGTGGCCAGGCCGCAGGCCGGTGCTGCGGTGACGAACGATCGGAAACGGATTCTGTTCCGCTCCCCGGCACGGGCTCACGGCCGACCGGCCCGCGCCAGGTGAACGGCGGGAGTTGCCCAGCCCGAACGTCCCGGGCCGGGGGAGACCGCCTACGCGGGTGGGGGCGCGGTCGACTCCCGGATCCGCAGCGACGGGCTGATGACGATCCGGTGGGTGGGACGGTCGGGGTCGGCGAGTCGGTCGGCGACGAGACGCACGGCGGCTCGTCCGATCGAGCGTCGCGGCGGTCGGACCGCGGTCAGCGGCGGGCTGAAGAGCCCGGCGACCTCGTCGTCGTACGCCACGATGGAGAGGTCGCCGGGAACGGACAGGTGCCGCTCCTCGCAGTGCTGCACCAGCGCGATCGCCTCGGCGTCGGCGTGCACCAGCAGCGCCGTCGTCCCGGTCGTCTGGCACTGGTCGAGGATGCCGTTGAGCACGGTGTCTCGCTCGGGTGACCGTGCGTCGGGTACCACAGCCACCACCGTCGCGTCCGAGTCGAGGCCGCACTCGGTGGTGGCGTCGAGCCAGCCGCGCCGCACGTGCTGGCTGGTGGGGCTGTTGGCGTCGAGTACCAGGCCGACCTTGCGGTGTCCGAGTGAGGTGAGGTGGCGCACCGCCATGGCCGCACCGAGCGCGTGGTCGGTGACCACCGACTCCATGACGGCGTGGTGGCTGCCTACCGTGGCGGTGCGTTCCAGCAGGACGACCGGGACGCCGACCTGGTCGAGCCACTCGATGGTGCGCTCGGCGGTCGGTGCGTCCATGCTCGGCGCGATGATCAGCCCGTCGACGCCCATCCGCTCCACCAGGCGGGCCAGTTGCGGCTGGTCGTCCTCACTGTCGTAGGAGGAGCCGCGCAGGACCACACGCATGTCAAGCTCGCGGGCGGCCGACTCGACGCCGCGAGCCACGTCCGGCCAGTAGTAGTCCAAGGAGGGCACGAGCATGCCGAGGGCGCGCCCTACCAGCGGGTCCCGGCCTGGGGCGGGTGGCTCGTCGGCTGCCGGGACGTCGTCCGGCAGGATCAGGGCGACCCCACCGTGGACCCGGCGAACCAACCCTTCGGCGGCGAGTTCGGCGATGTCGCGCCGGATGGTGACGGGCGCGGCGCCAAGCGCGTGGGACAGGTCAGAGATGCGCATCGAGCCGTCGCGTTGCAGGGCTGCCAGCAGTTGCTGGCGGCGGGCGACCTGAAGCGGCCCTCGGGAGGCCTCCGCCGTGGCGACGAAGGGGCTGTCCTTGGTCATGGGGGACCTCCGCGGAACGCTTCGTGCGGCGGGAGCTCTTGCATGGCTCCTCGGGCTGATAGAGCAACTATGAACGATTCTGATCGTATCAGAGCACTTATGGCGGTCGAGGTGTCGGCGAGATCGCCACGAAGTGGAGGTCGACCGGAGGCCCGACTCGTGGAACGGCCTCATTGGACGGTTTTCTCCGTCGATGCCCGCCTTCTGGTCGGTAGTGACGACGCCGGTCGCACCCGAATCGAGGCACGGGACATGCCTTCTTTTGATCGGATGTGTTCACATCGGTTTGGGAGCGGCATTGACTTGCTCCGTTGTGAGCGTTTTACTTCGGAAACCCTGCGGATGCCTGCGCGTCACATTCATGGGCAACGCCCCGCTCGCCACATTCCATGGAGACGGATCGATGCGACAGGACCACGGATGACGTACGGGACGACCGGCCAGGTGACGCCGGGGACGGACTCGGATGTCGCCACCGCCGGGACCTGGAGCCGAGATGACTGGTTGGCCCTCGCCGACCGGATGCTCGCCGCCGCCCGACCGTTCGCGTCGCCCGGACACGCCCTCGTCACCTTTCCCGGGCCGCAGGGCGGCTATGGGCGGGCCGTCGACGGACTGGAGGGTTTCGCCCGCACATTTCTGCTGGCTGGTTTCCGCATCGCGGGTGCCGCAGGAGTGGGCGTGGACGAGCTCGTGGACCGGTACACGGCAGGTATCACCGCCGGCACCGACCCGCGCTCTCCAGACCGTTGGGTGCGCTTGGACGAGCACCCCCAGGCGAAGGTGGAGGCGGCCTCCATCGCGCTGGTCCTGGACATGACCCGCCCGTGGATCTGGGATCGGCTGCCGTCCGTGGTGCGCGAGCGGGTGGTGGACTATCTGCGCCCGGCGGTCGGCGACGACACGTACCCACGGATCAACTGGGTCTGGTTCCGGCTGGTCGTACAGACGTTCCTGCGTTCGGTGGGCGGACCGCACTCGCTCGACGAGATGAACGAGGACCTGACCACCCATGACGGCTTCGCCCGGGGGGACGGCTGGATGTCCGACGGGCCGCACCGCGCCTACGACCACTACGTGGGCTGGGCCCTGCACCTCTACCCGACGCTGTGGGCCCGGATGGCCGGCGCCGCGGACCTGGCCGAGCAGCGCCGCGAACGGGACCTGGCCGGCCTCGACCGCTTCCTGAGCGACGCGGTCGCGCTCGTGGGCGCCGACGGATCACCGTTGATCCAGGGGCGGAGCCTGACCTACCGCTTCGCCGCGGCGGCGCCGTTCTGGATCGGCGCGATCGCCGGCGTGCCCTCGGTCAGCCTCGGCCGGTTGCGGGGCGCAGCCACCCGCATCGTGCGTCACTTCGTCGCCAACGGCGCCCTGGACGAACGAGGCCTGCTCACCCTCGGCTGGCACGGGCCGTGGCCGCGACTTGCGCAGTCGTACTCCGGGCCCGGCTCGCCGTACTGGGCGAGCAAGGGCCTGCTCGGCATCGCGCTACCCGTTGACCATCCGGTGTGGACGACTCCCGAGGAGCCGCTGCCGGTGGAGGAACGGGACGCGGTGCGGGCGATACACGCGCCCGGCTGGCTGGTCTCCGGCACCCGTGCGGACGGCATCGTCCGCGTCGTCAACCACGGCACCGACCACGCCGTCGAGGGCGCCACCGTCTCAGATTCCCCGCTCTACGCCCGACTGGGTTACTCCACCGCCACCACCCCGGTCCTCGACGACAGTGGCTGGGCCAGTCCGCTCGACCAGTCCGTCACTCTCGTCGACGACGCGGGCCGGGTCACCCACCGCGCCGGTATGCGCCTGCTGACCGTTCACGTCGACACCGACGGCATGGGCGTGGCCGGGTCACGTGCCCTCGCCCACTGGGTGCACCCGGACCCGGGTCAGCGCGATCACGGCGGCGGTCGCGTGGGACGGTCCCGACCGGCCGGGCACCTCACTGTGTATTCGCTGGTCCGCGGCCCCTGGGAGCTACGTCTGACCCGCGTCGACGGCCTCGCCGACGGCGTCGAGGCGGCTGCGCTGCGGCTACGGATCGGCGGCTGGGCCATCGCCGGGGATGCGACGGCCGACCTCCGCGGCGGTGTAGCGGTCGTGACGGGGGCCGACCTGACCAGCCGGATCGAGAGCGTTCACGGCGGCGGAACGGCCGGCGCCACCGCCGTTCCGCACGGCGGGCCCCTGGCCGGCGGGCTGGTCGTGCCCTGGCTGGACCACCCCGTCCGGCCGGGGGCATGGGCCGCCACCTTCACCGAGCTGGCCAGGGTGCCGGTGGCCACGGTCGGGCAGGCATGCCAGGCCGTGGTCGACGAGGACGGCCACGGCCTCCACCTGGCGGTCGACTGGCCCGACGGGATCAGCACCTCGACCCGTCTGGACACGGAGCATGCCAGGCCACCCCGGCGACCTGGTAGCAGTGCGGGCCCGTCCGGGCCCCTTGACCTGAAGGAGAGAGGATGAAGCGTGCGATACCGGCCGTCATCAGCGCCGCGACGGCCCTGACGCTGGTTCTCGCCGGCTGCGGGGGTGGAGACGAGCCAGTCGACCCCAATGCCCCGGTGACGATCACCCTGGCTGGCTGGAGCCTGTCGTCCACGCCCGAGTTCAAAGCGCTCGCCGACGGCTTCAAGGCGACCCACCCGAAGGTGACGGTGGAGCTCAAGGAGTACGCCCCGGGCAACGACTACGACACCCAGATGATCACGGACCTGGCCGCCGGCACCGCCCCGGACGTCTACGTCATGAAGAACCTCAAGAACTTCTACACGTACCAGAGCGGTGGTCAGCTGCTCGACGTCTCCGACGCCACCTCCGGTCTCGACTCGGTCCCGGCACTGTCGTCGTACCAGGTGGATGGCAAGGCGTACGCGGTGCCGTACCGGCAGGACTCGTGGGTGCTGTTCTACAACAAAGACCTGTTCGCGAAGGCGAAGGTGGCCCCGCCGGACGGCAGCTGGACCTGGGACGACTACACCGACGCGGCGAAGCGGCTCAGCCCTGGACTGAAGGCGGCCGGCTCGAACGCGACCGGCGCGTACCAGCACACCTTCCAGTCGACAGTGCAGGGATTCGCGCTCGCCCAGACCCCCGGCGCGGACCTGCTCTCCGGGGACTTCGGCTACCTGAAGCCGTACTACGAGCGCTCACTGGACCTGCAGGCGGCCGGCGCGCAGCCGAGCTTCGGCACCGCGAAGACCAACAAACTCACCTACCAGGCGCAGTTCGGCAAGCAGCAGTCGGCGATGCTGCTGATGGGCACCTGGTACGTGGCCACGCTGCTCAACCAGCGCAAGAGCGGTGAGGCCGACACGTTCCAGTGGGGGCTCGCCCCGGCGCCGCAGTTCGACAAGTCCACCACCGGCACCTCCGCCACACCGGTCACCTTCGGTGACCCGACCGGCTTGGGGATCAACCCGAAGATCAGCAAGTCGAAGATCGCCGCGGCCAAGGCTTTCCTCCAGTACGCGGCCGGCCCGGACGCCGGAAAGGCGCTGGCCGGGATCGGCATCACCCCGGCCCAGGTCACCGACGCGGTCACCGCGACGCTGTTCGGGCTGGACGGCGTACCGCAGGACGACCTGTCGAAGTTCGCCTACGCCACGCACACCGTCAAGCCGGAGAACCCGGTGTCGAAGCACACCGCCGGCCTGCAGAACCTCCTCAACGAGACGCATTCGGCGATCCTCTCCGACAGCAAGGGCGTCGATGCGGCGCTGAGCGAGGCGCGGACCCGCGCCAAGAACGAGGTTCTCAACCAGTGAGCTGATGGCGGGCCCGGCGCGCCTGAGCCGCACGCCGGTCCCGCCACCATGCCGAACGCTCCCGGAGACTCCCTATGGCAACAGTGCCGAGCACGAGACCCAGGAACCGGCGGCTGGTGTCGCGCAACACGGTCGCCGGCTGGTCGTTCATCCTTCCCAACTTCGTCGGCTTCGCCCTGCTCACCCTGCTACCCGTCGCCGTGCTGTTCTACGTGGCCTTCACCAACTGGAACGTCTTCGGGGTGGCCGAGTGGACCGGCACCGCCAACTTCCGGCGAATGTGGGACGACGCGAGCTTCTGGACCGCACTGCGCAACACCGTCTACTACACCGCCTTCCACATCCCGTTGACCCTCGCGGCAGCACTCGGGCTGGCGCTGCTGCTCAACCGCAAACTGCGCGGCGTACGGTTCTTCCGCACCGTCGCCTTCTTCCCCTACATCACCTCGATCGTGGCGATCGCGATCGTCTGGAACCAGCTCTTCAGCCCGGAGTACGGCCCGATCAACGCTCTTCTCGGCGCCGTCGGGGTGGACAACCCGCCGGGCTGGACCACGTCGTCAACCTGGTCGATGCCGGCAGTCATCATCGTCGGCACCTGGCGGTACATGGGCTACTACATGCTGCTGTTCCTCGCCGGCCTGCAGACCATCCCGACCCAGCTCTACGAGGCGGCCGAGACCGACGGCGCCACACCGTGGCAGCGGTTCGTGCACGTGACCCTCCCCGGGCTGCGACACACCACCTTCTTCGTCACAGTGCTGCTCACCATCGAAAGCTTCAAGGTCTTCGACCTCATCCTCGTGATGACCGGCGGCGGACCTGGCCAATCGACACTTGTGCTCTCGCAGTACATCTACCAGAAGAGCTTCGAGGAGAACCAGTTCGGCTACGCCTCGGCGGTCTCCATCGTCCTGTTCGCCATCTGCTTCAGCATCACGGTCATCCAGTTCATGGTCAACAAGCGGAGGAACAGCTGATGACCGCGACCGACCTCTCCCTGCCCACCCCCGCCGTCGCCACGCCCGACAACCGCAGCGCGCCCGGCCGACCGGTCCGGTCCCGGGGCTGGCGGCTCGTCGGGTACACCGCCCTCGTGCTCGCGGCAGCCGGGCTGCTGCTGCCGTTCTACTGGATGGTGGTGGCGTCGCTGAAAACCAACAACGACGTCTTCACCATCCCGATCACCTGGCTCCCCGATCCCGTGGTGTGGCGAAACTACCTCGACATCTGGCAGCGCTCGGACATGACGACATGGCTGTGGAACACGCTGCTGCTGTCGGTGATCGTCACCCTCCTCCAGGTGGTGACCGGCAGCTTCGCCGCCTACGGCTTCGCCCGGGTCCACTTTCCCGGCCGCAACGCGCTCTTCCTGGCGTACGTCGGCACGATCGCGGTGCCCTGGCAGTCGTACATGATCCCGCAGTTCATCCTCATGTCGAAGTTGCAGTTGTCGAACACCCTGTGGTCGATCGTCGCGATACAGGCGTTCGGAGCGTTCGGCGTGTTCCTGATGAAGCAGTTCTACGAGACGATCCCCGAGGAGCTGAGCGAGTCGGCGCGGGTGGACGGGCTCAGCGAGTTCGGCATCTACCGACGGATCATGCTGCCGCTGTCCCGCCCCGCCCTGGCCAGCCTGGCCCTGCTGACGTTCGTGACCACCTGGAACGACTACCTCGGCCCACTGATCTACCTACGCAGCCCCGACCTACGCACCATCCAGCTGGGATTGAACACCTTCATCTCCCAGTACAACGCCGAGTACGCGCTCATCATGACGGGCTCCGTGCTGTCCGTGCTGCCCGTCGCTGTCATCTTCCTGCTCGGCCAGCGCTACTTCATCGAGGGCATCGCCACGACCGGACTGAAGGGTTGAGGTCCATGCGGTCGCGCCACCACACCATCACCGCCGTCTTCGACGGGTTCTACGTCGCGCTCGTCAGCAACCTGCTGCTCGTGCTCGGTTGCCTGCCACTGGTGACGCTCGCGTTCACCACCGAGGCGGCGCGCTCCTGGCCGCTGTACGCGCTGACCGCCCCGCTCTGCGCGCCCGGGCTGTGTGCGGTGTTCGCTGTCATGTCCGCCTACTCCGCCGGCAACTCCGGCGGGGTGCTGCGCACCTACGGCCGCGCCTGGCGGGCCACCGCCCGGCCGGCGATGCTCTGGACGGCGGCAGCCATGGCCGCACTGGTAGTGCTCGCCGTCGACGCCCGCACCGCGTGGGGCCACCGGATCGGGGCACTCACCCTGCCGATCCTGGCGACCCTGATCGTCCTCACCGCCGCTACCACGCTACTCGGGCTGGTGACCCTCGCCGACCGACCGACCGCGCCACTGCGCAAGGTGGCCCGCGCCTGCGCGTACCTGGCGGTGCGCCGCTGGTACCTCACCGCCGCCTCTCTGCTCGTACTCGTGCTGCTCGCCCAGATCTTGGCGGCCCGCCCCGCGATCGCGCTCGGCCTCGCCGCCGCGCCACTGCTCTACGTCGTGTGGGCCAACAGCCGCTTCACCATGCGCGCCGCCCTCGACCCACCGACGACAGCACCCCAGAGCACCTGAACACCACGTTCCGGCCACCGATCCGGGACGCCGATGAGACCTGCGCGGCACCGGACCGGACACACGAGGGAGAACAGCATCCATGACGGCGAGCGACGTCCGTCCCAGCTCCGACGCAGAAGCCACGGCGGCCGCGGTGGCCGCCGCGGTACGTACCGTCGACGCGAACATCGACACCTTCGGCGACCGGTACCCAGCGGACACCACCGACGCCAACCGCTACCCCCTCCGGCCACCGGGTGCTGGCCAGCCCGAGGGCGCCAACATCGGCTGGACCACCAGCTTCTGGCCGGGCATGCTCTGGCTGGCGCACGACCTGACCGGTGACGATCGCTACCTGCGGGCCGCGACGTCGCACGTGGACAGCTTCGCGGCCCGGATGACCGACGGCATCGACGTGGACACCCATGACCTCGGGTTCCTCTACACCCTCGCCTGCGTCACCCCGGCCCGTCGTACCGGCGACCCGCGGGCCCGAGACGCGGCTCTCGCCGCCGCCGACCACCTGATGACGCGCGTTCTCGAACCCGCCGGAATCATCCAGGCCTGGGGCGACCTGAACGACCCGCGTCAACGCGGCCGCACGATCATCGACAGCCTCATGAACACGCCGCTGCTCTTCTGGGCCAGCCAGACCACCGGCGACGACCGCTACGCCGCCGCGGCCCGCCGGCACACCGCTCAACTGCGCCAGCACATCCTGCGTCCGGACGGCACCACCTTCCACACCTTCTACTGGGACACGGACAGCGGCGCGTCACTGCGCGGGGAAACCGAACAGGGCCACGCCGACCACTCCTGCTGGGCGCGCGGGCAGGCCTGGGGCATCTACGGGTTCAGCCTCAACCACCGGCACATCGGCGACCCCGCGCTGCTCGCCGCCGCGAGGACCTGCGCCGACCACTTCCTCGCGCGCCTGCCCGAGGACCACGTCGCGTACTGGGATCTGGAGTTCGGCGACGGCAGCGGTCAGGAGCGGGACAGCTCGGCCGCGGCCATCGCCGTCTGCGGCCTGGTCGAACTGGCGGACGGTCTCACCGACACGGCCAGCGCCGGCCGGTACCGGACAGCCGCCACCACGATTCTGCGCTCGCTGATCGACCACTACTCCACCGGCGGCCACCCGGTCTCGAACGCGCTGATCCTGCACGGCGTCTACGACAAACCCAAGAACGTCGGCGTCGACGAGGGAACCCTCTGGGGCGACTACTTCTACCTGGAAGCCCTCACCCGCGCCACGATCCCTGGCTGGCTCAGCCCCTGGTAACAGCCAGGACCGAACCACATCGCTCCGCACCCTCCGAAAGGTGACCATGGACTACCGCTACCACTGCTCCATCCCCGCCCTCGACGGCCGGAACACGCTGCCCTTCAACCCCTGCCGGCTGCTGGACTTCACCCTGCTGCGGCTGTCGACCGGCGAGTCCTGGACCGGTGGGTCCGGCGACCGGGAGATCCTGGCCGTCATCCTCGGTGGCACGGCCAGCTTCACCGTCGCCGGCCGCCACTTCCCGCAGGTCGGCGGGCGTCCGGACGTCTTCTCCGGCAAGCCGCACTCCGTCTACCTCCCGGCCGGCTCCGAGGTGACCGTCGAGGCGGTCACCGACGTGGAGATCGCGCTACCCAGTGCACCCAGCGAACTGGCCACCGACCCTTATGTCATCGCGCCGGAGCAGGTCGCGACCGGCCGCTGGGGAGCGGCCAACTTCGGCCGCACCTACCACCAAATCCTCACCGAAATCTCCCAGCCGGACCTGCCCGCCCGCCGTCTCATCGTCGGCGAGACCTACACGCCCTCGGGCAACTGGAGCACCTACCCGCCACACCGGCACAAGGTCGACGACCTGCCAGCCGAGGCCGCACACGAGGAGATGTACTACTACCGCGTCGACCCGGCGGACGGGTTCGGCATCAGCCGGGTCTACACCGACGACGGGTACGAGGAAAACGTCACCATCCGTGATCATGTGATGCAGATGATGCCCGAGGGGTACCACACAGTGGTCAGCGCACCCGGCTTCACCACCTACTTCCTGTGGTTCCTGGCCGGCGCACAACGCACCCAGGGTGCTCGCGAGGACGCCGACCTCGCCTGGGTGGGTCAGACCGTACCGACCCTGCGGAGCCTGGGCCTGTAGTGACGTCGGCGGGACCCATCGCATCGTCGTCGTCGACCCGGAGACGACTGCCGCGAGACGGTCGACGGCGCCCCGGGCACTTGACGAAATCGTCGAGGATGGATGGTCCGGGGCAGGTGCGCCCAGGAACATCGGATCGCGTTCCTGATGGTCAGCGGGAGGGCGCTTTGACGGCACAGATTTCGGCCGTGGTGGCGATCGTTGCCGCGTTGATCTCGTGCGTTCAGTTGTTGGTCGGCCGGTCCGTCTCACGCGGTGGCATCCTGTCCAGCGCGATGATGAACCACTGGTCGGCGGAGAACGTGGCGCTGCGAGACGTGGTCTATGGACTGGAGAACAAGGAATACGCGCAGTGGTCGGAGGAGGAGCGTGCTGCGGCGACTGCTGTGGGCATGCAGATCTCGCAAGTCGGCTTCCTGCTCCGCAATTCCTACGCCGACCGCAGGGCGTTCCTCGACTTCTGGTCCAACTGGTGCGTCCGACTCTTCGTCATCCTGTCGCCGATGATCGCCGACCTGCGCACGCGTCAGAACGCCCCCGATCAGTGGATCTACTTCGAATGGCTGGCGCGGATGGCATACCGACACGAGTTGCGTAGGCAATGGTGGCAACGGCGTGCCTGGGCGTTACTGAAACGACGGACGCGCCAACTTCCCGATCCCGATGTCCTGAGGTCGGCCGGGCACCCCCCGGCCGAGGGCCACCGACGAGAACTTCGCGACTCCACCTGAGGCGGGCGACAGGGGCTGAGCCCGGGGATGTGGGACCCGGGTGCCCACTTCCGCGACGGCTCCGGTCGCGGATCTGACGGGTACGCCCACGGCGCGAGGCGACTCATTCGGTAGCGGACGGACCACCCGTGGCCCTATTGTGCTAGGCAACTAGTGAAATGGGGTGGCGAGGTGATCGAGTTTCACCTGGACGCACGGTCCGGGGTTGCGCCGTACATGCAGCTCATCCGACAGGTACGGCACGCGCTCCGGCTCGGAGTCCTGAACGAAGGCGACAAGCTGCCCACCGTCAAGGAGGTGGTGGCCCGGGTCGCGATCAACCCGAACACGGTGTCGAAGGCGTACCGCGAGCTGGAGTACGAGGGTCTGGTCACCGCCCGGCCAGGACTGGGCACATTCGTCACCCGCACGCTGGTCGGCGACTCGCTGAGCAGGCACGAACCGCTGCGTCAGGACCTGGCGCGCTGGCTGGCCGAGGCGCGGGAGGCGGGCCTGGACGACGAGAGCATCGAAGCGCTCTTCCTCAGCAGCTTTCGGGCTTTTTCGGAGGCCCGAGCATGACTAGCGCCCTGATCACTGAGGGCCTGACCAAGCGGTACGGGCGGCGCTCCGCACTGAAGGACTGCACTCTCAACATTCCGGCCGGCCACGTCGTGGGCCTGGTCGGGCCGAACGGCGCCGGTAAATCCACGCTCCTGCAACTGGCCTGTGGGCTGCTCGATCCGACCGCGGGGCGGATCGAGGTGCTCGGCGCGCGACCGGTCAGCGGGTCGCCGCGGGTCGGGTTCGTCGCGCAGGACACCCCCGTTTATGCCAACCTGACCGTCGCGGACCACCTGCGGATGGGCGCGCACCTCAACCCGTCCTGGGACGGTGCGCTCGCCGAGCGGCGGATCGCCCAGGTCGGCCTGGACCCGGCGCAGAAGGCGGGCAAGCTCTCCGGCGGCCAGCGCGCCCAGCTTGCCCTGACCGTCGCCGCGGCGAAGCGGCCCAATCTGCTGCTGCTCGACGAGCCGGTGGCGGCACTCGACCCGCTCGCCCGGCGCAACTTCCTGCAGGGGCTGATGGAGCTGACCGCCGAGCAGGGCATGAGCATCGTGATGTCCTCGCACCTGGTCGCCGACCTGGAACGAGTCTGCGACTACCTGATCGTGCTGGTCGCGTCTCGGGTGCGGGTGGCCGGCGACGTGGACGACCTCCTCGCCACCCACCACCGCCTGGTCGGGCAGCGGCGCGACACCGCCGACCTGGGCGCCGGGCGGGCCCTGGTCGAGCAGAGCCACACCGACGTGCAGTCGACCCTGGTGGTGCGCAGTACCGCGCCGATCGTCGACCCGTCCTGGCAGGTCGACCGGCTGGACCTGGAGGACATCGTGCTGGCGTACATGAGCGGTGCCACCGGCGACGGGCCGGACCGGGTTCTGGAGGGACAGCGATGATCTGGATGACCTGGCGGCAGTTCCGGACCTCGGCCCTGGCCACCGGCACCCTGTTGCTGCTGCTCCTGGGCGGTCTGGCGCTGACCTGGGCGGAGGTGACCGAGCTGGCCACGCAGACCGGCTACACCGGCTGCCAGGTTGACGCCTGCCGTGCCGCGGGCGAGGCATTCCTCCAGGCGCTGCAACCGGGATGGGCGAGTGAGTTCCACATCGCCGCCATCGGGGCCCTGTACCTGCTGCCCGCCGTGGTGGGCATCTTCTGGGGCGCGCCGCTGGTGGCCCGGGAGTTGGAGTCCGGCACGTACCGCATGGTTTTCAGCCAGTCCGTCAGCCGGGGCCGCTGGCTGCTGGTCAAGCTGGCGGTCGGCGTCGGTGCCGCCGCGTTCGGTGCCGGCCTGCTCAGCCTGGTGCTGACCGAGTGGGCGCAACCGATCGACGGGGCCTCCGCCGACCGGATGAACCCGCTGGTGTTCGCGGCCCGGGGAATTGTGCCGGTCGGCTACGCGACGCTGGCCTTCGTGGTGGGTGTCGCCACCGGGCTGCTGCTGCGGCGGACCCTCGCCGCGATGGCGGTGACCCTGCTGGTGGTGATCAGCCTTCAGATCGCCGCGCCGTTCGTGGTGCGCCCCTGGCTGGCTCAACCGGTCACCACGGTCAGCCCGCTGACGTTCGACGGTGATTACGGGATCTCGATGAGCCCCGACACCGGGCGGATGACGATCCAGGTCCAGCCCGACCGCAGGGGTGACTGGGTCGTGTCGAGTACCACGATCACCCCGACCGGAGCGGAGTTCACTGGCCCGGCCGACATGACCCAGTGCGGTCCGGCGGCGACCGGCGGCCGGGAGACCTGCCAGCGGTGGCTGGGGAAGCAGAACCTGGACGTGAAGGTGAGCTACGTGCCCGGCTCGAAGTTCTGGGCCCTGCAATGGCGGGAGTTCGGCGTGCTGATCGCGTTGACCGTCGTGCTGTCCCTGTTCTCCCTCTGGTGGGTCCGCCGCCGACTGGTCTGACGGCGCAGCCGGCGGGGGCAGACGGAGCGCCTGCCCCCGCCGGTCCGTCGGCAGGCGTTGACCTCTCCGTAACGGAGCGATTGCCACCCCGTTCTCGCAGTGGATCCGGATCAGCCGGCCTGATCGGCTTGGTCCGATGGCGGTTGGCGGCGGATGACCAGCAGGGCGATGTCGTCGGTGGGGTGCTCCTCCGCGGTGGTGGCCATGATGTGGTCGCACAACGCCTCGGCGGGGCCGGACTGGACGGCGTCGGCGAGGCGTTCGATGCCGGTGTCGATCAGTTCGCCGCGGCGTTCGACCAGTCCGTCGGTGTAGAAGACGAGCGCCGCGCCCGGCGGTAGGTCCAGGACGGTGGTGCGGCGATTGGCTAATGGCCGGCCCACGCCGAGTGGCCGGTCCGCCGGGAGGTTGACGAGCTGGGTGGGTTGGCCGGGGACAGCCAGCAGCGGCGGTAGATGGCCTGCGGAGGAGAGGTGCACCCTCGTGCGGTCGGGTGTGATGAGGGCGTAGACGGCGGTGGTGAGGGTGCCCGCCTCGAAGTGGTGGATCTTGCGGTCGAGGGAGGTCAGGGCCGCGGCGGGGGCGTCGGAATCGAGGGCGTAGGCGCGTAGCGCGCTGCGGATGCGTCCCATGACGACAGCGGAGGGCAGCCCGTGGCCGGAGACATCGCCGATGACGGCGCCCAGCCAGCCCGAGGGCAACGTGAACACGTCGTACCAGTCGCCGCCGATGCCCAGGTCGTGGCCGGGCACGTACCGGGCGGCCAAGTCCAGGCCGCGGATGTCGGGTAGCCGGCCTGGTAGCAGGCTGTGTTGCAGGGCCAGCGCTGCCTGCCGGTCGAGGACCTGCGCTCGGGCCTGACTTGCGGCGCTGGCACGATCGGCGACGAGCTGCAACAGCCGCACGTCGTCGGGGCCGAACCGCCGCAGGGCCAGCGAGCCGACGTGCAACACGCCGACGAGGTTGCCGTTGGCGAGCATGGGCACGCCCAGCAGGGCACGTATGCCGGTGGCGAGCAGGATCGGATTGACCACGTCGTCGGGCGTCACGTTGTCGATCGTGACCGGGGCGCGTGTCGCCGCCACCTTGCCGGCGAAGCCGCGTCCGACTCGGATGCGGAACCCGCGGCGCACCTCCTCCTCCAGGCCCTTGGCCGCGGTCGCGACGAGCTCGCCGGTGTGGTCGTCCAGCAGCAGGATGGTGGCGGTATCGACCTTGAGCAGGTCCCGGACCCGTTCAAGTAGCTCGTCGAGTAACTCGGCGATGTTCAGCCCTGACAGGGCGGCATCGGTGATCGCCTCGATACGGCGCAGCCGCTCCTCATTCGTCACCAGCTCGGCATCGGGCACCCAGGCAGCCTAGACGCCGGTACGCCACCGATGCCCGTCAGGAGCGAGATCAACAGTGTCGCGCCCTCGATGTGGGGTACCTTCCCCTGTCCCATCGATGAATGGTCGCCGGCTGAAGCCGTTCCGGGGAGCTATCCTCCCTCGTGCCACCGGCAAGGTCACCGTCTCCACGTTCGACAGGGAGGGGAAGCAGTGGCGAACCCACCGCTCGACCACCGTGCCGCCATCGCCACGCCGCCCTTGTTCTCCACGTCGTTCACCCTCGCCGACCTCACCCGCGTTCGACACGAGGTTGAGGCCGTCAGTCGTCAATGCGGCCTCGATCACGACGAGATTGAGAACTGGGTCATCGCGGTCAACGAACTGATGATCAACGTGACCCGGCACGGGGGCGGCACCGGTGGTCTACGCCTGCTCCTGGACGGTCAGCTCATCTGTGAAGTCACTGACCAGGGGCGGGGCTTCAACGCTGCCCGCTACGTTCCGTGCGCCGAGCGACCGCCCCTGTCCGATACGGGAGGAATGGGGTTATGGATGGTCGGGCAGATGGCCGACTACGTCCTCGTCGACAGCGGGCCCGCAGGCACCACCATCCGCATCGCGGCACGCACCCGCGGCACTCTCGGGCAGCCGCCACCGGCGCGGCCCCGGTGAACCGAGAGAATCGGCTACCCGACCGCGGACATCCGGGCGGGGGACGTGTCGGCACGTGGTCGCGACCCCGGACCACCTGGCTGCCGAGACCACCGCTGGCCGACCTGCCGAACGCGGGGCGGTTCAGCAGTCGAAATAGAGGGCGAACTCGTGCGGGGTCGGGCGTAGCGCCGTGGGCTCGACCTCGTTGGCGCGCTTCCAGTCGATCCACGTGGTGATCAGATCCGGCCCGAAGACGCCGCCGGCAAGCAGATAGTCGTGGTCGTGAGCCAGGGAGTCCAACGCCTGCGCGAGGGAGCCTGGGACCTGCTTGACGTCGCCCCACTCCTCTGGCGGGAGGTCGTAGAGGTCCTTGTCGATCGGCGTGGGTGGTTCGATCTTGCTCTTGATGCCGTCGAG
>NZ_JBEXIM010000043.1:0-51404 GCF_040608575.1 Micromonospora sp. NPDC005171
GCTAGTTTCGCCCCGCGAGGGTTGACCAGAGCTGTTGGCACAACTTCTCCAATGGCGGGAAGATGGCAGAGCGATCATCAGTGTGCCGCCGGGCCGGGCGACCGCCCGGCCCGGCGTGCTCCTCCCGACGGGTCAGACCGTGCTGTCCACCAGGCTCGCGTCGGCCCGGGTCGGCTCGTCGCGCCGGGCCATCCGCAGCGCCCCGAGGAGTACGCCCAGCCCGATGAGGGTGAGCGCGGCGCCGGCCCAGATCGGCGAGGTGTAGCCGAGCCCGGCGGCGATGGTCACCCCGCCGATCCACGCGCCCAACGCGTTGCCGAGGTTGAACGCGGCGATGTTCGCCCCGGACGCCAGGGTCGGCGCCTGGTGGGCGTACAGCATGATCCGCATTTGCAGCGGCGGCACCGTGGCGAAGCCGAACCCACCCATCAGCACCAGCGCGATGATGGTCAGCACCGGGTTCGTGGCGGTCAACGCGAAGCCGACGAGCACCACGGTGAGCACCGCCAGGACGGTGACCAGGGTGCGCGACAGTGACCTGTCCGCCGCCCGGCCGCCCAGCAGGTTGCCCGCGAAGAGCCCCACGCCGAAGAGGACCAGCAGCCACGGCACGGTGCTGGTGGCGAAGCCGCTGACCTCGGTGAGCGTGTAGGCGATGTAGGTGAACGCGCCGAACATCCCGCCGAAGCCCAGGACGGTGATCACCAGGGAGAGCCAGACCTGCGGGTGGGTGAAGGCTCGCAGCTCGCCACGCAGCCCACCGGCCGGGCGGTCGGCGTTCGCGGTGTCGCCGGCCGGGATGAGCAGGGCCAGGCCGACCAGGGCGACCACCCCGATGGCGGTGATCGCCCAGAACGTCGACCGCCAGCCGAAGTGCTGCCCGAGGAAGGTGCCGAACGGCACGCCGAGCACGTTCGCGATGGTCAGGCCGGCGAACATCATGGCGATGGCGCCGGCCCGGCGGGCCGGCGCGACAAGGCCGGCGGCGACCACGGCCCCGATGCCGAAGAACGCGCCGTGGCAGAGCGCGGCGACGATCCGGCCGGCCATCATCACGGCGTAGTCGCCAGCGACGGCGGAGAGCAGGTTGCCGATGATGAAGAGCACCATCAGGCCGAGCAGCACCGGTTTGCGCGGCAGCCGGGTGACCGCCGCGGTGAGGGCGACGCCGCCGCCGGCCACGCTGAGCGCGTAGCCGGAGATCAACCAGCCGGCCACCGGCTCGGTGACCGCGAAGTCGGCGGCCACCTCGGGCAGCAGCCCCATGATCACGAATTCGGTGAGCCCGATGCCGAAGGCGCCGATGGCCAGAGCGATCAGGCCGGGCGGCAGGGACTTGTGGCGTACGGACATGGTCTTCCCATCGGGAGAGGGCAGATATGCGGCGCGTGCAACTACACGCGCCGGCAACGAAATACTTGCACGCGCTTCATATCGGCGCAAGCGTGGTAATCTGGGCCCCGTTCCGATCACACCGAGGAGGCCGCGATGGGCATCGCCGACGACGCGGTCGAGATCCGCGCGCAGGGCTGGCGCACCCTCGCCGCCCTGCACGGGCTGATCGAGACCGCCCTGGAGCGGGCCCTGCAGGCCGGCCACGACCTCTCCGTCGTCGAATACACGGTGCTCGACGCGCTCTCCCGGCAGGACGGTTGGCACATGCGGATGAGCCAGCTCGCCCGCGCCGCCGCGCTCTCCGGCAGCGCCACCACCCGGCTGGTCACCCGACTGGAGCAGCGAGGCCTGCTCACCCGCATCCTCTGCGCCGACGACCGACGCGGCATCTACACCGAGCTGACCCCGGCCGGCTCCGAGCTGCTCGCCCAGACCCGACCGACCCACGACCGGGTTCTCACCGACGCGCTCGCCCGGGCGGAGGCCACCCCCGAGCTGGCACCACTGGTCGACGCCCTGCACCGGCTGCCCGCCACCCGCTGACCGCCGCGACGGCCCGTGCGACGGCGGGCGTACGGTACCCGCAGCCCCACCGGGACCGCCGCGCCAAGGAGGCAGCCGATGCAGGACCGCACCCCTCGCCCGGAGGAGCTGGAGCCGATCGAGCGCGCCGGCATCGACGAGCTGCGCGCCCTGCAACGCGACCGACTGCGCTGGTCGTTACGGCACGCGTACGACAACGTGCCGCACTACCGAGCGGCGTTCGACGCGGCCGGGGTGCACCCCGACGACTGCCGGAATCTCGACGACCTGGCCCGTTTCCCATTCACCGGCAAGGCGGAGCTGCGGGAGAACTACCCGTTCGGCATGTTCGCCGTACCCCGGGAGCGGGTCGCCCGCCTGCACGCCTCCTCCGGCACCACCGGCCGGCCGACAGTGGTTGGCTACACCCGCGACGACCTGCGCACCTGGGCGCGCCTGATGGCCCGCTCGATCCGCGCCTCCGGCGGCCGTCCCGGCGACCGGGTGCACGTCGCGTACGGCTACGGGCTCTTCACCGGCGGTCTGGGCGCGCACTACGGCGCCGAGGAGCTGGGCTGCACCGTCATCCCGGTCTCCGGGGGCATGACCGAGCGTCAGGTCATGCTGATCCGCGACTTCGAACCCGAGGTCATCATGGTCACGCCCAGTTACCTGCTGGCGATCGTCGACGAGATGCGCCGCCAGGGCGTCGACCCGCGTGCCACCTCACTGCGGGTGGGCATCTTCGGGGCCGAGCCGTGGACCGAGGACATGCGCCGCGAGATCGAGCAGCAGCTGGACATTCACGCCGTCGACATCTATGGGCTCTCCGAGGTGATGGGTCCCGGCGTGGCGACCGAGTGCGTCGAGACCAAGGACGGTCTGCACCTCTGGGAGGACCACTTCTACCCGGAGATCATCGACCCGGTCAGCGGGGCCGTGCTGCCCGACGGCGAGCGGGGTGAGCTGGTGTTGACCTCGCTGACCAAGGAGGCGATGCCGGTCGTGCGCTACCGCACCCGCGACCTGACCCGCCTGCTGCCCGGCACCGCCCGGCCGATGCGCCGGATCGAGAAGATCACCGGCCGCACCGACGACATGATGATCCTGCGTGGGGTGAACATCTTCCCCACCCAGATCGAGGAGCTGATCCTGCGCACCCCGCAGCTGTCGCCGCACTTCCAGTGCGTCTTGGATCGGCAGGGCCGGCTGGACACCCTGACGGTGCGGGTGGAGCGGCGGGCCGGCGTCGCCGTGGACGCCGCCGAGCGGGCCGGTGGCACGCTGGTGCAGCTGGTAAAGAACACCATCGGCGTCAGCGTGGCTGTCGACGTCCTCGCCCCGGACACTGTGGAACGGTCGATGGGCAAGATGCGCCGCATCGTCGACCAGCGGCCTGCCTCGCTGTCGTCGTCGACATAGGATCCGGCGCATGCGCGTGCTGGTGGTCTCCGCCCCGCTCGTCGGGCACGTCTTCCCGCTGGTGCCGCTCGCGGTCGCGCTGCGCGACGCCGGCCACGACGTGCTGGTCGCCGCCGGCGGCGGTGGTCTGGCCGCCGCCGACGCCGGCCTGCCGGTGCACGACATCGCGCCGGGCTTCGACTTCGGCCGGATCGCGCTGCGGGTCTTCCCCCGCCATCCGCTGATCGCGCGCGCGGAGCTGGCTGGCACCGCCGGCACCCGGGGCGCCGGCCTGCTGTTCGGCGCGCTCAACGACCGGCTCACCGACCCGGTGGTCGCGCTGGCCGCCCGGTGGCGACCGGATCTGGTGCTGTACGAGCCGTTCGCGGTCGCCGGTGCGGTGGCCGCCGCGCGCCTCGACGTGCCGGCCGTACGCCAGGAGAACGCCCTCTTCGACGGCCGGGACCTGGTCCGCGCCACCGTCGCCCGACTCGGCGGCGCGCTGCGCCGGCATGGCCTCACCGAGCTGCCCGCGCCGGCCGCCGCCCTCGCCGTCGCCCCGCCCAGCGTTGCCGCGCAGGACGGCTGGCCGATGCGCTACACGTCCTACGTGGGCGGCGGTGAGCTGCCGGCCTGGCTGCGCGAGCCGGGTGAGCGCCCCCGCATCCTGGTCACCCGCAGCACTCTGACCGGCCCCGGCGAGCGGGGGCCCATGCCCGCCGTGGTCGCCGCCGCCGCCGAGGTGGACGCCGAGATCGTGCTGGTTCGCCCCGACGAGCGGTCGGCCCGCTCGGTGCCCGGCAACGTGCGGGTGGTCGACTGGATCCCGCTCGACGAGGCGTTGCCGGCGAGCGCGGCGCTGGTGCATCACGGTGGGGCGGGCAGTGCCCTCGGTGCCCTCGCCGCCGGCCTGCCCCAACTCGCCACCACGGGCCCGGGGGACCGGCGGCACAACGCCGAGCTGGTGGCCCGCCGGGGCGCCGGTCTGGCGTTGCGCCCCCGGGACATCACCGCGCGGGCGCTGACCCAGCTGCTCACCGACGAGCGCCTGCGTACCGCCGCCGTGCAGGTCAGCCGCGAGATCGCCGGGATGCCGGCGCCGACCGACCTGGTCGCGCGGCTGACGGCACTGGTCTGACGCCCACCCGCGTGGCCACCCCGGATGGACGGTCGGCTGCGGCAGGATGACCGGATGCGACACGTCGTGCTCTTCCACTCCGTGTACGGGCTGCGGCCCGCCGTGCGCGCCGCCGCCGACCGGTTGCGCGCCGCCGGGCACCAGGTCAGCACCCCCGACCTGTACGGCGTCCCGGCCACCGACACCGTCGAGGACGGCTTCGCGCTGCTCGACAAGATCGGCCAGGAGGTGGTGCTGGACCGGGCCCGGGCCGCGCTGCGTGACCTGCCGCCCGAGGCGGTGCTCGCCGGCTTCTCGATGGGCGCCGGTGTGGCCGGGGCGCTGCTGGTCGAACGCCCCGACGCCGCCGGTCTGCTCCTGCTGCACGGCACCGGCGGCGCCCCGGACGCGGTCCGACCCGGGTTGCCGGTCCAGCTGCACCTCGCCGACCCCGATCCGTACGACGCGCCGGACGAGGTCGACGAGTGGCAGCAGGCCCTGACCGACGCCGGCGCCGACCTGACGGTCTTCCGCTATCCCGGCGTCGGTCACCTGTTCACCGACCCGGACCTGGCCGAGCACTCCCGGGACGCCGCCGCGGCTGCCTGGCCGCGCGTGCTGGCCTTCCTGGCCGCCTGCTGAGAGCCCGGCCAGCGGACCGCAGTGGCTGGGTGGGGCACCCTACGGCTTCAGCACGATTTTGCCTCGCGCATGGCGGGACTCACTCAACTCGTGGGCGGCGGCCGCCTCTTCCAGAGAGAACACGGCTGCGACCGGCACTGTGAAACGACTCCGCTCGGCGAGTTCGCCGGCGGCGGCGATTCCTTCGAGAGCTGGTGTGTCAGCGCCGGGGCCAGAGCCGCGCGACAGGTGCACGCCGTAGGCAGCGGCGTCGATGTCGGCGATGCTCACCACCCTGTCCGGGCTCGCCACCAGGCCGACCAGGTCCGGTATTGAACCAGAGCCGGCACAGTCGAGTACGACATCCACCCCGCCGGGCACCAGCGTGTGGACCCGCTCGGCCAGCCCGGGGCCGTAGGTGGTCGGGATCGCCCCGAGCGAGGCGACCAGATCATGGTTGCGGTCGCTGGCCGTACCGATGACGGCCGCGCCGCGAGCGACCGCGAGCTGGATCGCGGTCGTACCGACCCCGCCGGCCGCGCCCTCGATCAACAGCGTGGTGCCGTCCTTGACGCCCAGCCGGTCGAGCACTCGGGTGGCCGTCTCGATGTTGCCCGCCGCGCCACCGGCCTGCTCCCAGGTCAGGGCGGCCGGCTTCCGTGCCCACGCGGCCAAGACGGCGTATTCGGCGTTCGCTCCGCCCATCTGGGCGTAGTCCGTGATCCCGAAAACCTCATCGCCCACCCGAGCCGTGGTCACCCCGTCACCGACCTCATCCACCACGCCGGCAGCGTCGACGCCGGGCACGTGCGGCAGACGGAGCGGAATCCAGTCCTGGAATCGGCCGGCGCGGACGTACGTGTCGGCCGGATTGACACCCGACGCCCGAACCGCCACCCGTATCTGGCCGGGTCCGGCGTGCGGTTCCGGTGCCTCCGAGACCTCAAGGACACTCGCGGGACCGTACTTCGAAAATTGCAAAGCCCTCATGCACACGGACGCTAACGCGCGCTGCTGTCCGCCTCGCTAAAGTGAGAGTCGTGACCGATCGTTTGCCTCATGCTCTTCGCTCCGACGCTCTGGACAACCGCGAACGCATCCTCGAGGCCGCCCGCGCGGTCTTCGCCGCTGACGGCCTGGACGTGCCGATGCGGGAGGTTGCCCGGCGCGCCGGGGTTGCACCCGCCACCCTGTACCGGCGATTTCCGACAAAGGAGATACTGGTCACCGAGGCATTCGCAGAACAGATGTACGCGTGCCGAGCCGTTGTCGACGAGGGCCTTGCCGATCGGGATCCATGGCACGGTTTCTGTCTCGTGATCGAGAAAATGTGTGAACTGCACGCACGCGACCGAGGCTTTACCGCAGCTCTTGTTTCGACCTTTCCCAATGCGGTTGATTTCGAGGCGCGCCGTGAATACGCGCTCAGAGCGATCGACGAAATGGCCCGCCGTGCCAAGGAAGCGGGTCGCCTGCGCCGCGACTTCGTCCTGGACGACGTCATCCTCGTGCTCATGGCCAACAGCGGTATCCACGCGACCTCGCCGACCACCCAGGTCAGCGCCTCCCGGCGCTTCGCCGCGCTCGCCATCTCGGCATTCCAAGCCTCCCCGGATGTCACGCCGCTCCCGCCCGTGGCGCGGTTGGCGCCGCCGGCATCGGTAACCAGAGGCAGCCAGGTGGGCTAGTAATGCAGTGACACTTCGCGACCTGGATGACTGGTAGTCGGACGGCGAGCCGCCGACTCAGCTGGGCCGGGCGGGTTGCCGACCCAGCTGAATCGGGCGGGTTGCCGACCTCGCTCAGCGGGCGCTGGCACCGATGCGCGGAGGCGTGGCGGTGCCGTGCACCCGCCTGGCGTGGCTGGCGAAGAGCCGGGGCGCGATGATCGGCATGAGCAGTCGCGCCGGCAGCGGGGCGTGCGCCAGCACCGCCTTGACCACCTCCGGGTCGCCCTCGTACATGGCCAGACCGAAGGCCAGCGGCAGCTGCTTCTTCGGGGACTTGCTCATGCCGTGTTCGCCGAGCTGCATCCACTCCCGGGCCGTGACGTGCCGTTGCGCCAGCGGCAGGATCTCGTTCTCCTCCAGGGTCATGTGCTCGATCAGCGCGGTGCGGAGCTGCTCCAGGGCGTCGGTGAGCTGATCGCCGCCGCGTGCGGTGCGGCGCCACTGGGGGAGGAGGGCGACCACCGCCGCGTGGGCGTCCTCGATGGCGTGGTGCTGCGCCTCCATGGTGGGGACGATCGCCGCGGCCTCCGCGCCGCCGCGCTCCAGCAGCCGGGGCCACAGCAGCAGGTCCTCGCCCTCGTGGTGCAGGTGCAGGATGTGGCAGAGCATCTCGGCGTGGGCGCCGACGACCTCCGCGCGCTTGGCGTCGCCCGGTGTGACGTCGCGGACGAGCTGTGGCAGCAGGCTGAACTCGCGACGGAGCGCCGAGTGCGCCATGTACATGTCGCGCACGTCGGCCATGGCTTCGCGGTGGTTCTGGTTCACGGGGACCTTTCCGAAGGATCAACTGGCACAGATGTGTTGATCATGCTCGGTGTCGCTTGGAACCGGCTTGGAATCCACCAACCGTGACGGTCAGTCGGCCAGGGCCGCCGTCGCCTCGGCCAGCCAGTGCGGCGACTCCCACCGGCGGGCCACCCGGGCCGCGAGGGTGAAGTGCCGAGCCGCCTCCTCGGCGCGGCCCACCAGCCGGAAAAGCTCACCGAGCGTCAACGCGACAGGCCGCACCACGGCCGCCGTGGTGGAGAAACCGGCCAGTTGGTCACGTACCGGGAGCAGCGCGTCGATCACCGGCTGGGCCAGGTCCCGTCGACCCAGCGCCACGACGACCATCCCGCGTACGGTGAGCAGCGCCGACTCGAAGTAGTCCGGACGGTAGGTGTGCCGCCCGATCGGCATGGCCCGCGCCTCGTCCACCCGTCCGCTGCCGATCAGCGCCAGCGCCAGCAGGTCGTCCACGATCGGGCCCAACGACCCCCGTATCCGCCGGGTCGCGTCCAGGTGCTCCCCGAACCGTCCCTGGCTGATCAGCAGGGTCCCGGTGGAGAAGTAGTGGAAGGCCTCGGCGTGCAGCGAACCCTGCCGCCTCATCTGCACGGCCACCTGGTCGTAGTGCCGCCGCGCGGCGGCGAAGTCGCCGGCGACGTGCGCCAGGGCGCCCAGCGAGCACAGGTTGATCGTCTGCGCCTCGTTCAGCTGGTACGTCTCGGCCAGCCACCCCTGCCGGGCGACGCTGAGGCGCAGCTCGTCCGGCTCGTTGAGCGCGGCAGCGCAGTGGCCCAGCGCCTGCTCGGCGACCGACCGGTAGGTCACCAGCCCGTGCTCGTCCGCGAGGTCGCGCAGCTCCAGGGCGAACTCCCGGCGGTCCGGCGCCTCCCGCTCGTAGCTCATGGTGCGCAACCGCGCGGCCAGCCCGAGGGCACGCAGCTCGGGGTCGCCCAGCCGTCGCGAGAGGGCCAGCGCCTCCCGGCCGGCCGCCACGCCTCGCGGGTCCGATTCGCCGTCCAACTCGGTGGCCAGCGCCTCCAACAGCCGACAGCGGACGACCGGGTCCAGGTCGTCGGCGCGCAGCAGCCGGGTGAGCAACTCGACGACCCGGTGGTCCACCACGCCGTACTCGTGGGTCAGCCACGGGGTGGGGACGGTCCACGCGGTGAACGCCGCGACCAGCAGCTCGTCCCGGCCGGACGCCGCGGCGACGTCGATCGCCCGGGCCCGGGTCTGCCGGGCGGCGGCCACCGCACCGGCCCGTGCCTGGGCGCGCAGCAGCCGTCCGAGCAGGTCGACCCGGAGCGCGTCGCGGTCCCCGGTGATCGTGGCGGCGGCCTCGACGGCGTTGCCGAGCAGCTCGATCGCGGCGTCGTACGCGTACCGCCGCTCGGCCAGTTCGGCGGCCCGGACGGCGTAGTCGACGGCGAGCGGCGCGGTGTCGGCCGACGCGGCGCGGGCGTACTGGTGGGCCAGGGCCGGATAGTCGTCGGGCCGCAGCCGGCGGGTGGCGGCGGCGATCCGGGCGTGCAGGCGGGTGCGGCGCAGCTGCGGCAGGTCGGTGTAGATGGTGTCGCAGACCAGGCCGTGCACGAACCGCACCCGCCCGGGCGCCGGTTCGGTGAGCAGCCCGGCGGTCAGCCCGGCTTCCAGCGCTCGCAGAACGGTGCCCTCGTCGGTGCCGGCGGCGTCGACGAGGGTTCGCACCTCGGCCTCCCGCCCGACCGCCGCGGTGAGGCGCAGCACCGAGACGGCAGTCGCGGGGAGGCGGGACAGTCGTCGGCGCAGCACGTCGCGGACGCCCTCGGGCACCTCGGAGGTGGCGACCAGCGTGCCCTCGGCGGCGAGCAACCGCGCCGACTCCCGGACGTAGAACGGGTTGCCGCCGGTCCGCTCGGCCAACGCGGCGACGGTGTCCGGGTCGACGGTGGTCCGGGCCAGCGCGCCGAGCAGCCGTTCGACCTCGGACGCGGTCAGACCGCCCAACGGGATCCGCCGCGGTGACCGGCGGGCCAGGACGGCCATCGTGTCGGAGAGCCGCTCGGCGTTGTCGGCGGGCCGCAACGCCGCGACGAACAGGACGGCGCCGGTGGTCATCTCGGTGACGCTCTGCAGCAGCAGCAGGGTCTCCGCGTCGGCGGCGTGCAGGTCGTCGAGGATCACGGCGACCGGTCTGCGGGCCGCGGCGGCGTCCAACCAGGCGCCGACGGCGCGGTGCAGCCGGAACCGGCCGGCGGTGACGTCACCGCCGGGCTCGCCGTCACCCCCGCCGAGCAGCGGGGCGAGCGCGGGTGCGAGGTCGCCCGGGGGTGCCTGCTCGGCGAGTTGCCGCAGCGCCTCGACCCAGGCCCAGGCCGGCGGGGCGCCCTCGACCTCGGGGCAGCGGCCGACGGTGACCAGCCAACCGTGCGCGGTGAGCCCTTCCCGCAACCGGGTGAGCAGGCTCGTCTTGCCGGCCCCTGCCTCACCGCTGAGCAGCGCGACGCGGGGCCCGCCCGCCACCGCGTCGGCGGCTGCCTGCCGGAGCGCCTCCAGCTCGACCACCCGGCCGACGAAGACCTCCTCCGACACCTGTCGCTCGACGCGGACCGCTGTCGCCGGCACGGGTGGCAGCAGGTCGAGCCGCTGGCCCAGGATGGCGGACTCCACCTCGACGAGCGCCGGGCCCGGGTCCAGTCCGAGTTGGTCCGCCAGGGTGGCCCGGGCCCGGCGCAGCGCGGCGAGCGCGTCGCCCTGCCGACCGGTACGCCACAACGCCAGCGCCAGCAGCCGCCAGCTCTCCTCCCGCAGCGGCGCCTGCCGGGTCAACAACTCCGCCTCCGGCACCGCCTCGGCCGCGTCGCCGCAGCGCACCGTCACGTCGAGCAGGAGCTCCCGGGCGGCGAGCCGCAGCTCCTCCAGCCGCAGCACCTCCGGTTGCGCCCACGGCTCACCGGCGAATTCGGCGTACGCCCGCCCCCGCCACAGCTCGAGCCCGCCGCGCAGCAGCTGCCGTGCCCGGCCCGGGTCGGCGGGGCCGACGGCACGCGCCTCGGCGAGCAGTGTCTCGAACCGACCGGCGTCGACGGCGTCGGCGGGCAGCCGCAGCGCGTAGCCCGGTGGCGCGGTGATCAGGACCCGGGCCGGTGCCCGGGGCGCGCGGGCCGGCTCCAGAAGCCGGCGCAGATGCGAGACGTACGCCTGCAGGGAGGCGATCGCCCGCGGCGGGGCGTCACCCCGCCACAGATCCTCGATCAGCTGACCGACGGAGACGACCTCGCCGCGGGCCGCGAGCAGGAGCGCGAGCACGGCGCGTTGGCGGGGGCCGCCGAGGTCGACCGGCCCGCCTGTGTCGACCTCGACCTCAAGCGGCCCGAGCACCCGTAGCAGCATGACGGGCCAATCCTAGTCACGCCGGTGGGCGGCTCACCCGCTCCCGCTGGACACCGGTCGGCCAGCTCACCGCGGGTGCGACCGGCGAACCGCCACGTCGCGGGCACCGCCGGAGGCACCTCCTCCGATATCGTGGCGCCACCATCAAGATCCTCGAAGGGGGCGTGGCGATGACCATGATCACCCGCATTCGTGCCGCGTACGACGAGGTGACCGCCCCCTACCGTGGCCCCGACGGTCTGCTCGCGCTGCCCACCGCGGCGCTGCTGGCCTCGGCGTCCGTGCCGTAGGCGGCCGGCGACGAACCGGCTCGAAGAAGCGGGCCGGGTTGTCGAGAATGCGGGGCATGGAGTTTCTGTGCTACCACAGTGACCGGCCCGGCTCGGCGACGTTGCGCGACGAGTTGTTGCCCGAGCACTGGTCCTACATGGACCGGTACGCGGCGGGGATGATCGCCCGTGGCCCGACCTTCGTCGGCGACACGCCCACCGGCAGCGTGCACATCGTCGACGTGCCCGACCCGGCCGCCGCGCGGACGTTCGCCTTCGAGGAGCCGAACTACCAGGCCGGCGTGTACCGGGACGTGCTGCTGCGCCGGTGGCACAACACGCTGGGCCGCACCATGTGGGACTTTCCTGGCGGCCGGACCGGCGGCAACCGTTATCTGGTGCTCGGCCTCGGCGCCGGGCAGGCCGTCGACCTGGCCGTGCCGCCCGAGCCGGACGAGCTGATCGCGTACGGGCCCCTGCTGGCCGACGACGGCGTCACCTGGCTCGGCACCGCCGCGTTGCTCCGAGCGCCGAACCCGGACGCGGCGCGCGCCATCCTGACGGTGGACCGGTACGCCGACATCGAGGTGCACAACTGGCAGTTCGGCGGCCGACCGTCCTGACCGGTCCGGAACCGCAGTGATCCCAGTCAGGCGGTGGCGGGCAGGCCATCCAGTCGACGGATCAACGGAGGGCGGGGTAATGCCCGCACCGTGCCCGGCGGAGTGCCGGCGTCGGCGAGGGTCAAATGCCCAGCTGAACCCGCGGGCGTGGTGCGGATCGACGGTGCGAGCCGCCCGATGCTCCCGGGGGAGGCACCGCCCGTGCTGGGCGCAGACGGGGACGCCGCTGTCGTCGGCGGTACGTCGCCTGCCGACGCGACGGCTCGGAGCCGGCGTTGGCCCGCCGCGCGGTTGGCGCCGGGACTGGACGCGGCTGGACGGGCGGCCATCGTCGGGGTGGGGCTGCCTCGCCTCAGCGCCGTCGGGGTGGTGGCACCGCCCGGCCCCGCCGGGGCCAGCGCCGCGAAGACGGCGTCGAGGCGCCCGGCCCGAGCGCCAACGGTGTCGAGGCGCACGATCTCGGCGCTCCTCGCCGTCGCGCCGTTGACCGCACCAGCGCGAACGGCGCCAGCGCGCTGGTCGGACGGGTTGGCGTCCCGGTGCCCGGTGTCGAGGTGCGCGACGCCTGCCGTCCGGCGCTGGAAGACGGCCCGCAGGGCGCGGGGCAACCGCTCGGCGGCGACCTGGCGCAGCGCGGGCGCGGCGAACGCGTACCCGTCGACACGGTGAGGGAGCAGCAGTCCGACGGCGACCAGCCCGCGCAGTGCGCGGGCGGACCGGCCGGGCATCCAGCCGAGTGCCCGGTCCACGGCCGCGCCGGAGATCAGGCCGCCGAGGGTGCCGGCGGCCATCAGCACCGCCCGCCGCTCGCCGTCGAGGTGGTCCAGTTCCGCGCCGACAGCGCGGCGTACCGCCTCGGGCAGCGGGAGCTCCGCCGGATCGGCACCGTCCACCAGCGACGTGACGTACGCCGCCGCGTGCCCGGGTCGGCCTCCCACCAGCGGCAGCAATCGGTCGACCAGGGCCACCGGCTGCCCGGCCCGGGTGAGCAGGTGACGCAGCAGCCGTCCGGACTGCACGGTGGCCAGCGGCCCGATCGTCACCCGTCGGGCTGGACCGGGCCGGGTGTCGGCCCACTGCGGCTGGTGAACGGTGAGCAGGGCCAGAGGCAGCCCGCGCTCCGTCGCCGTGCTGAACAGCGCGTGCAGGAACCGGCTCACCGCCGGCGCCGCCCGGTCCAGGTCGTCGACAGCCACGATCAGGGGCTGGCGGGCGGCCAGGCGCAGTAGGACCTCCCGGCAGATCGCCGCGCCGGCGAGGGCGGCGGCCGAACCGTCCGGGGTGCTCATCATCCGCTGGAGCGCCGGGACCGCGGTGGCCACCCTGGTCGGCGGGAACAGCGGCGTCAGGGCGGCGACGAGCCGGTCGTGGGCCGCCGCCGGGCCGTCGCTGTGCCGGATCCCGGCGACGCCGCGCAGCAGGTGCGCGATCGGCGCCAACACCTGATCGGGGTACGGCTGGCAGGTCGCCACGCACCAGTGGACCGGCAATCCGTCCACGGTGGTCAATCCGCGGGTCAACTCGTGCAGCAGTCGGCTGCGACCACTGCCGGTGGGGCCGACCAGGGAGATCCAGCGTGGCGTCCGGTCCCGGATGGCCGAGCTCAGCTGGTCGCGGATGGTGGCCAGCTCGCGGCGTCGACCGATCAGTGGGCCGTCGTGCCGGTTGGCGCTGGGGCGCACCGGGCCGAGTGCGTGCCAGACCGGCACCGGCGGCACCCGGCCGGCGACCGGCACCGATGTCAGCTGACGCTGGGTGATCAGACCGGCGGTGGCGCGGGCGGTGGCCGCGCAGAGCGCGACGGCGCCGGGTGCGGCGTACTCCTGCAGTCGGGCCGCTGTGGTGATCACCGCGCCGCTGGCCATGCCGTGCCCGCCGGTGACGGCGTCGCCCAGGTCGACCACGACCTCACCGGTGGCGACGCCGACCCGGACGCGCAGCCTGATGTCGTCGACCATGGGCCGCCGGTCCAGCGCGGCCTGGATCTCGAGCCCGGCGCGCACCGCCCGGTACGCGTCGAAGCCGTCGGAGTGCCGAGCGCCGAAGAGCGCCATCACGGCGTCGCCGATGTACTTCTCCACCACCCCCTGCCAGCGGTGCAGCACACCGGCGACGGTGTCGAAGTAGGCCCGCTGCAACGCTCGGACGTCCTCCGGGTCGAGCCGGTCCACCAGGGCCGTGGAGCCGACGATGTCCGCGAAGAGGACGGTGACGACGCGCCTCTCCTGGGGTACCGGCCAGAGCGGGGTGACGATCCGTTGCGTGTCGACGATGATGCTGGTGGTCATGGGTTTCGCACCGGCCTTTCTTCCCGCTGTTGCCTGATCACCTCCGGAGATTGGCATTCCTGGGCCGACGGGGGATCTGCAGAACGACGTATGTCGGCCACCTGCAACCTTTAGTCGCAAAGTCGACGCGAGGAGTACCACAAGCGGCCGGCGGCCGTAGAACGGTGTGGGGCCCTGTGATTAGGCTGCGGGGCATGGCCAGCGATGTGGACACCGCACCGCTCGTGGGCCGGGCCGAGCTCGTGCAGACGGTTCGGTCCGCGTTGCTCGGTGACGCCGCGCACGGGCAGACCGCAGCGGTCTTCCTGACCGGCGAGAGCGGTGTGGGAAAGACCCGGCTGTTGGGCGAGATCGGCAACCGCCTACGGGAGCGGGGCGCTGTGGTGCTCACCGGCAGTTGTCTGGACATCGGCGACGCCTCCCCGCTGCATCCGCTGTTGCAGGCGCTGCGCCGGTTCGACACCGAGGTCTCCACCTCGCCCGCCCGCACCTCCTCGGCGGTGCGGGGGCTGTTGCAGATGTTCGCCGACGAGACCGCCGGCCCGGACGGCGCGGGCGCGTTGCTGGAGCGGGTCTCCCGCGGCCTGCACCTGATCGCCGAGGGTCGCCCGCTGGTGCTGATCCTGGACGACCTCCAGTGGGTCGACCGCAGCACCCGGCAGCTCCTGCTCTACCTGCTCGCCGGCCTGGGTGATCTTCAGCTGTCGGTGCTGGCGGCGGTACGTGCCGAGTCGTTGCAGGGCGCGCACCCGCTGCGCCGGGTGCTCACCGAGCTGCGTCGGCTCCGCACGGTGCGGGTGCTCGACCTGGCGCCGCTGGGCCGGGCCGACACCGAGACGCTCGCCGCCGCGGTGGTCGGCCGGACGCTCACCGCCGACGCGGCCGAGCAGGTGTGGCAGCGCAGCGGTGGCAACCCGTTCGTCATCGAGGAGTTGGCCCGGGATCTGCGCGACGGCCGCGACGGCCTGTCCGAGACGCTGCGGGAGATCTTCCTCGACCGGGTCGACGCGCTGCCGCAGCACGCGCACGCCGTGGTGCACGCGGTGGCCGCCGGCGTCGAGCCGGTGCAGCACTGGCTGCTGGCCGAGGTGCTGCGGATGCCGGAGGACGAGCTGATCGCCGCGGCCCGGGCCGCTGTGGCGCACCGGCTGCTGGTCGGCGCCGACGAGGGCTACCGGCTGCGGCACCGTCTCGTGGCCGAGGTGCTGGCACACGAGTTGCTGCCGGCCGAGCGTTCCGGGCTGCACCGCCGCTACGCCGAGGCGCTGACCACGGCGCCGGGTGAGCTGCACCAGGCCAGGCTGGCGCACCACTGGCGGCTGGCCGGCGAGCCGGTGCGGGCCCTGCCGGCGGCGGTGGCCGCCGCCCAGGAGGCCGAGCGGCTGCACGGTTACGCCGAGGCGCACCGGCACTGGTCGGCGGCGTTGCAGTTGGCGGCCGAGCCGGGCCCGCTGACAGTGGACCGCGTCGAGTTGCTCGAGAACGCCGCCGAGGCGGCCCACCACTGTGGGGAGCACGCCCGCGCGTTGGCCCTGCTGGAGGAGTTGGCCACGCTGCGGGGTGGCGAGCCGAGCTGCGCGCTGCACATCCGCCGGGCCCGCTACCTGGCCGCCGCCGGTCGCTCCGCGCTGGCCGAGGAGGAATACCAGCGGGCCCTGAAGGCGGCGGACTGCTCCCCTCGGGACCGGGCGAGTGCCGCGGCCCGCCTCGCCGAGCTGCTGCTGCATCTGGGTCGGTACGCCGACGCCGGCGAACGGGCCCGTGAGGCGCTGGCGTTGGCCGAGAACGTGGCGGGCTCGGCCACCGAGGTGGTGCTGGCCAGTTCGGCGCTGGGCTTCAGCGAGGCCTGTCTGGAAGACCCGGACGCGGGCCTGGCGGTCATGCGCGACGCCCTCGACACCGCCGAGCGCGCCGGCCAGCCCGAGGACGTGGCCTGCGCGTACCTGCACCTGGCGGAGCTGCTGACCGGGCCACTGAACGTCCTCGAAGAGGGCGTGGTGGTGGCTCGGCGGGGCGCCGAACGAGTGGCCGAGCTGGGGTTGGGCCGCACCTGGGGCACCCGGCTGCTGGCCATCGCCATCAACGGGCTGTTCCGGGTGGGTCAGTGGGCCGAGGCGGAGAAGGTGGTGGCCGCGGCCCTGCGGCACCGACCGTCCGGTGCGGACGCCGTGGAGTTGCTGCTGGCCCGGTGCCGGCTGTCGGTGGGCTACGGCGACATCGAGGCCGCCGGTCGGGACCTCGACGCGGTGGCGACCCTGCTCGCCGGCGGCGGGGCGCGGCACGTCATTCCGCTGCTCACTCTGCGGTCCGGGTTGGCCATGTGGGAGGGCCGGCACGACGTGGCGCGGCAGGCGGTGCAGCGCGGCCTCACCGAGAGCCGTTCCGACGACGTGATGATCCTCTCCGCGTTGGTCTGGCACGGCCTGCGCGCCGAGGCGGAGGCGCACGCCAGCCGGACAGTGGTGGTGGACCCGACGGCGGTGCGCCGACTGCGGGACGTCGCGGAGCGGGTGGCCCGCAAGAGCGCCGGTGCGGCCCGGCCGGTGCGCTCGGTGGTGGAGGGCTTCCTGGCGCTGTGCGCCGCCGAGGTGAGCCGCCTCGACGGCAGCGATCCGGAGCTGTGGGCCGTGTCGGCCGCGGAGTGGGATCGACGCAATCACCCCTATCCGGCCGCCTACTCGCGGCTGCGGCAGGCCGAGGCGTTGCTGGCTCGGCGCAGCCGGGTGGCCACCGCCGGCAAGCTCCTGCGGGAGGCGTACCGGGTGGCGCAGGGGTTGGGCGCGGTGCCGTTGACCTCGGAGATCCGCGAGCTGGCCGGGCGGGCCCGGGTGTCGCTGGACGAGCGCGACACCACCACCGGCACGCGCAGCGTCCCGGTCGAGTCGTCCGACGACGAGTTGGCGGCGCTCACCGCCCGGGAGCGGGAAGTGCTCGCCCTGGTCGCCGAGGGGTTGACCAACAAGGAGATCGGGCAGCGGCTGTTCATCAGCGAGCGGACGATCGGTGTGCACGTGTCGCACATCTTCGACAAGCTCCAGGTCCGCACCCGCGTGCAGGCCAGCGCGATCCAGTTGCGCAACCAACGGGCCTGACCCACCACTGCGTACGTATCCCGGCGTGTGTGCGCGCCGGGATACGTCGTTCTACTGATCCGGCCGACCGGTGTCGGCTGAGAGGCTGGGCCGCGTCGACGACGGCACGGGGATGCCGCCGACCACGATGGAGGAGAAATGATCGAACCGGTCTGGGGGCCCGTGCACCGGGACATCGTCGACCTGCTCGCCGATCATCCCGCGGACGTGCCGGCCGTGGTCGATCACCTGACCAAGCTCCAGGACATGCTGGTCCGGCTGCCTCCGCTTGAGGCCAGTTGCCCGCTGGCCGACTTCAACAAGCTCTACCTGACCATCACCAGCAGTGTGCTGGACGGGCTGTACGACGACCGCTTCATCGACCCGGCCTTTCTCTCCCGCCTCGACGTCGAGTTCGCCGCCCGGTATTTCGACGCGATGCGGCTGTGGACCGACTCCAGCCCCGGCACCCCGAAGGCGTGGTCGTGCCTCTTCGAGCGGATGCGGGGGCCGGACGCCCGCCCGTTGCCCTCGGCGGCGGCCGGGGTGAACGCGCACATCAACTTCGACCTGCCGTTCGCCCTGGTGACCACTTTCGACCACCTGGAGTCGGAGCCGGTCGACGGCAGCGACCAGCACCACGACTACCTCGAGATCAACAACATCTTCGCGGACAAGATCCCCGGCCTGCGCCGTGGCTATCTGGAGCGGTGGCAGCTGCTCATCGACATGCTCAACGGCGACATCGACGACTGGTACCAGGGGGAACTGGTCGAGTACACGCGCGATGTCGCCTGGCGTAACGCACAGAAGATCTGGCGGTGCCGGCACGATCCGGACGCCCGCGAGTGTGAGCGCACACGGTTGGACGACAACGCCGCAGCGCTCGGCCGGCTGCTGCTCTCGCCCCTCGGGGCGTTCCTGCAGTAGCCGGGACGGGGGGTCCCCGCGCTCCGCCCCGTGGGGGGCGGCGGAGCGCGGGGGCGCGTCCCACCAGTTCCACCCCGCGTGGCCGCCCGAGGTCGGGTCGGTCAGGCAGGGGGACAGCCGGTCGGCCCGGGGGGTGTCGACCGTCTGCCACCGTCGGCCGGCCCGGGGGGTGTCGGCCGGCGGTGGGGGAGCGCCGGGCCGGGGCCACGTGGACGGCGTGCGGATCCGGGGGTGTCGGCGAGCTCAGATCGGGTACGCCCGCGCCATGACCGTCCTGGCCCGGCGTCGGCCCGCCGCCCGCCCCCGGCCCGCGCGCCCCGGCCCCCTGCGGCCGGGTGGCCCGGTGTCGCGTCCCACCGCTCGGCCCGGCGCCCGATGACCGGCGTCGCGACGCGGTTCCCGTTCCGCTTCGATCCGGTGTTCCGCCCGGTGTTGGCACTGCTGGGGGTCCGCCCGGCGACGGCCTGGGTCGCCGTCACCGAGCGGGACCTGATGATCCGGTACGGGCCGTGGCGGCTGCGGACCGACCGGGGCAACGTCACCGCCGTGGAGCTGAGCGGACCGTACCGCTGGTGGCGGGCCGTCGGCCCGCACCTGTCGCTGGCCGACGGCGGTGCGACCTTCGGCAGCAGTACGGCCGGCGGGATCTGCCTGCGCTTCGGCGTACCGGTGCCGGCGCTGGTGCCCGGCGGGCGGCCCCGGCATCCGGCGGCCACTGTGACCGTCGCCGACCCACCCGCGCTGGCCCGGCTGCTCGCCGTCCCGGACCTGTCCTGAGCAGGCCGTACAGGTCCCCCGTTCCGCCGACCGGGCACCGGGGCACCGCCTACCGTCGGATCAGGACCTGTGAGGGTGGGACTGGCGATGGGTGACGAGCACCGGGGGAAACCACGACGTTGGAACGGACGCCGCCACACGCCGACCGGGCCGGACCCGGCTCTGCGGGCGGCCCGCGATCCGGCACGCCCACACCGGGGCGGCCGGCAGGGGGTCGTGGTGCCGGAACGCGTGGCCACCCCGGCCCGCTCCGCGCCACCGGCCAGCCCGCTGCGCCGGTGGCTCTTCCAGCACCAGGTGCAGCCGCCCGGCCCCGAGGCGACCGAGGGGCAGAACCGTCGGCACGCCTGGTGGCAGGTGATGTGCCTGACCGGTGTCGACTACTTCTCCACGCTGTCGTACCTGCCGGGCATCGCGGCGGTGGCGGCCGGTGCGCTCTCTCCGCTGGCGACCCTGTTGATCGTCGTGCTCACCCTGTTCGGCATGCTGCCGATGTACCGGCGGGTGGCCCACGAGAGCCCGCACGGTCAGGGTTCGGTGGCGATGTTGGAGCGGTTGTTGCCGTTCTGGCGGGGCAAGATCTTCGTCCTCGTGCTGCTCGGCTTCGTGGCCACCTCCTGGATCATCACGATCACCCTCTCCTCGGCCGACGCCACAGTGCACCTGTTGGAGAACCCGTACCTGCCGGACGTCCTGCACGGGTCCCTGGTGCCGGTCGTGGTGACTGTGGCGCTGCTGCTCATCCTCGGTGGGGTGTTCCTGCTCGGGTTCCGCGAGGCGGTGGTCGTGGCCATCCCGCTGGTCGCGGTCTTCCTGGTGCTCAACGCGGTGATCGTCGTGGTCGCGGTGACCCGGATCGTCGGGGACCCGGGCATCGTGTCGAACTGGACGGCGGCGGTGACCACGACCGGTGGCGGACCGGGCCACGTGCTGCTCACCGCCGTGTTGGCGTTCCCGCTGCTGGTGCTGGGGCTGTCCGGTTTCGAGACCGGGGTCAGCATGATGCCGCTGGTCGCGGCCGACGGCCCGGACAAGCAGGCTCGGCTCGCCGCCCGGATCCGCAACACGCGTCGGCTGCTCACCACCGCCGCGCTGATCATGTCGGTGTACCTGATCTCGACGACATTCGTGACCACGGCGCTCATCCCGGAGGAGGAGTTCCGACCCGGAGGCGCCGCGAACGGGCGGGCGCTGGCGTTCCTGGCGCACACCTACCTGGGCGAGGTGTTCGGCACCGTCTACGACGTGAGCAGTGTGCTCATCCTCTGGTTCGCCGGCGCGTCGGCGATGGCCGGGTTGATCAACATCGTGCCGCGCTACCTGCCGTCGTACGGTATGGCGCCGGAGTGGGCGCGGGCGGTACGCCCCGTGGTGATCGTCTACACCGTCGTCAGCGTCGGCATCACGATTGCCTTCCGCGCCGACGTCAACGCCCAGGCCGGGGCGTACGCCACCGGGATCCTGGCCATGATGGTCTCCGGGGCGGTGGCGGTGACGATCTCCGCAGTCCGTCACCACCGGCGTGGTTCCGCGATCGGCTTCACAGTGTTGACCCTGGTGCTGCTGTACGCGCTGCTGGAGAACGTCATCGAACAGCCGGACGGAATCACGATCTCCGCGCTGTTCATCCTCGGCATCATCGTGGTCTCGTTGGTCTCCCGGGTCACCCGGACCACCGAGCTGCGCGCCGAGCGGATCGAGTTCGACGAGGCGGCCCGTCGGTTCATCACCGAGTCGCTGGCGCACGACGGGCAGCTGCACCTGATCGCGAACAAGCGGCAGAAGGGGTCGGTGAAGGAGTACACGGTCAAGGAGCGGGCGCAGCGCGGCATGAATCCGGTGCCCGGGGCAGCGGATGTGCTGTTCCTCGAGATCGATGTGGTCGACCCGTCGGAGTTCAGTCAGGTGCTACGTGTGCACGGGATCGAGGTGGGTGGCTTCCGGGTGCTGCGGGCCAACAGCCCGGCCGCCCCCAACGCGATCGCCGCGATCCTGCTGGCCCTGCGTGATGCGACCGGGGTCCGGCCGCACGCGCACTTCGAGTGGTCGGAGGGGAGCCCGATCGCGCACCTGGCGCGCTATCTCATCCTGGGTCGGGGGGACACCCCACCGGTGGTGCGGGAAATCATCCGCCGGACCGAACGGGACCCGCTGCGCCGGCCCGGCATCCACGTCGGCGGGTGACAGCGATGCCGGTCTGCCAAGCTTTGAAGATGAAAAAGGGCACTATTCACGTTCACACCTTCCTGTCCGTATTGCAGACCTATCGTGACGTTTGGTAGCCGACGAACACGTCGAGCCCCCCGCGCCCGAATCGGCGCGCGGTCACGTCACGTACGCAGGAAGGTAGGCACCGTTGATGTCCACGTACCGAGAGGGAGACCGCGCGACCCGACCCAGACGGCGGTCCCGATGGTTCTTAGCCAGCGGCTTGCTGGCGGGGAGCTTGGTCGTGGGAGCGGCCGGAGCGGCGGCCGCCGCCGACCGCGCCCTCACCCTCCCAGGTCTGGCCCGGCTGACCCCGGCGGCTGACGACGACCGACGCGTCGGCGACCGGCCGGGCACGCAGCCCGAGGCGGACGGCGAGGAGCGGGCCCGCCCGGCCACCCCGGGCACCGGCAAGCGGGGTGTGGTGTCGGTGCCGTGCGACGCCGCGAAGCTGGTGGCGGCGCTGGTCACTGCCAACGCCGAGGGCGGCGGCGAACTCCGCCTCGCGCCCAAGTGCCGCTACACCCTCACTGAGGCGTTCCACGAGACCGACCAGTACGACGGTGGGATCCGTGACGCCCGGGAAGCGGCCGACGCGGCGGAGACCCCCGGCGACGCCGATGCGCCGCCGCACAACCCGGCCGACGACACCGCTGGCCTGCCGGTGATCTACCAGGCCATCACGATCGACGGCGCGGGCGCCACCATCTCCCGGGCCGCCCAGGCCGCTCCGTTCCGCTTCTTCACCGTCCGCGACGGCGGCGAGCTGACCCTGCGCGACATGGAACTGCACAACGGCCGCTCCGCCATCGAGGGCGGCAGCGTGCACGTGGTGCACGGCGCCACCGCCGTGGTGGAACGGGTCACGGTCACCCAGAGCACGTCGCTGTCGCCCGAGGGTGGCGGCGGCGGCATCTTCAACGACGGCAACATGGTGGTCACCGACTCCACGTTCGTCGGCAACAGCGCCGCCGGCGCCGCGGGCAAGGGCGGGGGCCTGCTCAACGGCGGCGTACTGACGGTGAAGCGCTCGGAGTTCCACCGCAACAGCGCCAACGGGTACGGCGGCGGACTCGGCAACTACCGTGGTGCCGCCGACGTGGAGAGCGTCTCCTTCACCCAGAACAGCGCCGGCCAGGGCGGCGGCCTGGCCAGCTTCTCGGCCCGGACGAAGGTCTCCGACACCGAGCTGCTGAACAACACCGCGCAGGTCGGCGGCGGCGCCGCCAACTCCGACGCGGTGCTGGTGATGCGCACGATGACCATCCGCGGCAACACGTCCACAGTCAACGGCGGCGGTGTCTCGACAGTGAAGGGCCTGACGCCGATCGACGACAGCGTGGTCGAGGGCAACACCACCCACGGCCTCGGCGCCGGCATCTACGCCGAGAAGGCGAACCTGCTGGTCCGCGGCAGCGACGTGACCCGCAACGAGGCCGTCGGCGCCGCGTCGAAGGGCGGCGGCATCTACGCCAACGCGGGCTCGGTGGCGATCTACACCAGCAAGGTCACCCACAACGCGTCGACGGTGAAGCCCGGCGGCATCTTCGGCATGCACGCCCAGGTCAAGATCGACGATGAGAGCGTGGTCGTCGAGAACGAGCCGACCAACTGCGAGGGCAGCCAGGTGCCGATCGCGCACTGCTTCCGCTGAACCCACCCGCGTACCCATCCCGAGCGCACCGCCCGTCCGGACGATCGTCCGGACGGGCGGTGCTTCGTCGTCGCTTCTGACCTACTTTCGACACCTGTTCACGGGGGGCTGACGTCACCCCACAGCGCGCAGGCGGCCGGAGAGGTCGCCGGCGAAGAAGTCGAGGAAGCCGTCCGGGTCGGGGCCGGCATTCTGCAGGACGATGTGGTCGAAGCCGGCCTCGACGTACGACCGGACCTTGGCGACGTGCGGTTCCGGGTCCGGGCCGATGGCGAAGAGTTGCCGGATGTGCTTCTCCTCGACGTACGCGCTGGCCGCGTCGAAGTTGACCGGGTTCGGCAGCTCGCTCATCACCTTCCAGCCGGTGACCATCCATCGGCTCGTCTGCAACACCGCCTGCACCGCCTGTTGCTCGTCGGTGGCCCAGGCCAGTGGCACCTCGGCGTAACGCGGGCCCGAACCCTGGGCGCGGCGGTAGTGCTCGACGATCGACGCGTCCGGCTCGGTGGCGAACAGGCCGTCACCCAACTCGGCGGCGAGCCGCGCCGACAGCTCACCGCTGGCCGCCACCGCGATCACGGGCAGGGTGTCCGGCAGATCGAAGACCCGGGCGTCCTCCAGTTGCAGGTGCCGACCCTCGTACGACTGGTAGCCGCCCTGCCAGAGCAGCCGGATGATTTCCAGCGCCTCGCGTAGCCGCTCGTGTCGGCCCCGCACGCTGGGGAAGCCCTGCCCGACCACGTGTTCGTTGAGCCGTTCGCCAGCGCCCACCCCGAGGGTGAACCGCCCGTCGGAGATCAGTGCCATGGTCGCCGCCGCCTGCGCGATGATCGCCGGGTGGTAGCGGACGGTCGGGCAGGTGACACCTGTGGCCAGGCGCAGGGTGCTGGTCCTGGCCGCGATGGCGCCGAGCACGCTCCAGGTGAAGGACGAGTGCCCCTGGGCGTCCAGCCACGGGTGGAAGTGGTCGCTCATCTCGACGAAGTCGAAGCCGGCCCGCTCGGCCAGGACGGCCTGTCGGATGATCTCCTGGGGGCCGTACCCCTCCGAGGCCAACTTGTAGCCGATCTGCATGCCCACGCTCCCGATCCCGTTCGCTGACTGAGGCATCGGCGGTTCCCGGCCCTGGCGCGGACAAACGCCGCCGGACGGCAAACCAGCCTCCTAGGATGCCTTAGCCGGCGTGCGGTACGCCCAGTGTCGCGGCCCGGGCCGGCCTGCGGCACGGCTCGGGCCGGTCTGCCGGTTTCAGACGGTGAGCGGGTGGCCGGCGGCGAGCCAGGTGCGCGCCGGCAGTAGGTCCCTCATCAGGACGGGGGTGAGGGCGCACTGGAGGGTGCTCGGGTGTGTTCCGAGGGCCACTTGCGGTGCCGCGGGAACCGACCTGTGTGGCTGGTGGACCGCACCCCGGTCGAGTGCGCTCGCTGTCGACCCACTGTCGAACGCTGGCAGCGGGCCGGCTGGGACCGGCGCAGCTACGGCGTCCGGGGGAGCGACCTCCAGCGTTCGCTGTGGCTGGCCCGCCATGAGGTATACCGCTCGATACCGCATCCGCCCCGACGGAAGTGACCGACGGTCACCCCCGACCCCCCGACCCCCCGACCCCCCGACCGCCGGCTGCGCCCACGGCCCCCGCCAGGGTTGGGCCCTACTCGTCCAGCGCTCCTGCGCGACCTCGCCGAAACTGCGCCGGCCCGTGCCCCGCAACGGGGGCACGGGCCGGTCTGCGTCTGTTGTCTACTTGGACGGCTCGGGCAGCTTGCAGTCGACCTTCGGGTTGGCGCCGATGTAGTTCAACGGCCCGGCCACGATGGTGACCAGGATGGTGCCGGCCTCGGCGCAGTTGGTGTCGTCGCCGCTGTAATAACCGCGCTGGCCACCGGCGATCGCGCCGATCACCAACCAGATCACGACGATGACTCCGAGAATCGAGGTGCCGCGCATCGCTGCCTCCTGAGGTATGTGGTGGATCTGAGGTGCAGCCGTTGTACCCAATCGGGTCGCGCGGCTAACGGTTGCGTGCTAGGCCCCCCGGGGGATCCCCCATCCGGCCAATGCGATCCGTCGTTGTGTACCGCCCGGGTATCCGCCACCCGCACGGGGTAGTGCCTGTCGGCTATCGGATCGACGACCGACCTCGCCGTCATCCGGGTGGGTGGACGTAGAACTGCCTCACGGCCCCGCCGAGGAGGACTCATGGACGCCCCGACACCGCCCCTCTACATCGACCGCCCCGAGGACGTCGCGGTCGCGGCCCGCGCGCTGGCTGGCGGCGCGATCGTCGCGGCGGCGTTCGCCAACTTCTACGTCATCGTCACGCGTCCCGACGCGGCCACCGTACGTCGGGTCAACCTGGCCAAGGGGCGACCGGTCCAACAGGTCGGCAGCATCACCACCGCGGTCGGCCGGATCCCGGGAATGTTCGACTGGACGCGGATCTCGCCCCGCCTGCCGGTCGGTCGGGTACGAGCGCTGATGGACGCCCTCTACGGGGCCGGGCCGTTCGGCTTCCGTGGGCCCGCGGCGGATCGGCTCCCCGAGCACCTCACCCAGGTCGACCAGGGGATGCGGACCACCCAGGTGATCGCACCAGGGCTGACCTGCCCGTCCAACGCCTTCTTCGAACGGGCGCTCGCCGAGACCGGATCGGATCACCTTTACATCACCTCGGCGAACCGGTCCCGGCATCTCACCGGCGCGGTGGAGGAACCGGCGCACTGGAAGGCGGGCGCCCTCGCCGCCGACTTCGCCCACCTCGACGATCTGGTGGTGCTGGTCCACCGGGACGAGGCAGCGGCCCGCGCCGCATACCCGGGCTACCTCACCACCTCGGTCACCCTGCTCTCGTTCCACGCGCCGGAGGGTGACCTCGAAGAACCGCCGGTGCTCACCGTGGACCGGCACGGATCGCTGCACCTGGACGACGTCCGCCGCGCCGCCGCGCCGCTCGGCCTGCAGGTGCGCCTGGCCGGCACGGCCCGGCAACGGTTGCAGGTCCGGGGGTACGCCGGGGCACTGGTGTGAGCGGCTATCGGATCGGCCTGGTGGTGCCCAGTTCCAACACCACAATGGAAACCGAGATCCCGGCGATGCTGCGCCGACGTGAGACTGTCGATCCGACGGTCCGCTTCACCACCCACGCCAGCCGGGTACGGCTGCGCCAGGTGACGCCCGACGAGTTGGCCCGGATGAACCGCTCCGCCCTGCGGTGTTCCGCCGAGCTGGCCGACGCCCGCTGCGACGTGCTCGCGTACGCCTGCCTGGTGGCGGTGATGTGCGAGGGTGCCGGCGCGCACGAGCGGGCTGAGCGGCGACTGGGCCGCGCGGCCGGTCGCGCCGGGCACGACATGCCGGTGGTGACAAGTGCCGGCGCGCTGGTCGCCGGGCTGCGGGCGCTGGGTGCCCGCCGGGTGGCCCTGATCGCGCCGTACCTGCCGCCGTTGACCGCGACCGTCGCCGCCTACCTCGCCGCGTACGGCGTACAGGTGACCGAGGCGGTGAGCCTTGGCGAGCCGGACAACGTGGCGGTGGGGCGCATCCCCGCGACGCGCCTGGTCGAGCTGGCAGATCGCCTGGACGTGACCGACGTGGATGCGGTGGTCCTCTCCGCCTGCGTTCAGCTGCCGTCGTTGGCGGCGGTGCCGCAGGTGGAGGCCCGTCTCGGTCGTCCGGTGCTCACCGCGGCGACGGCGACAGTGCATCAACTGCTCACCGGCCTGGGTGTCGAGCCGTACGTGCCCGACGCCGGCCGACTGTTGTCCGGCACGATTCCCCGGTGAGTGGCGGGGCCGACGGCGGTGGGGGTGCTTCAGTGCGGCGGTGAAGGGCTCTCCGCTGGCTTGCCGTGGCTACGCCGGAAGTCCGCGTAGGCCACGCCGGCCAGCACCAGCAGCCCACCGAGGGAGGCGAACCCCGGCGGCAGGTACAGCAGACCGGGGGCGATGGTCAGCAGCGCCAGGATCCCGCCGGGCCGGGACCACGACACCCGGCTGAACACCTCGTACTCGAACGCCGCCCGGCCGGCCAGGAACAGCGCTGGTCCGCCGAGGATCACCGCCAGCCAGGCCGGCGGGATCCGCCCGGTCGGCTCGTGCAGCACCAGGTGGAAACCGGAGGCCGTGGTCACCACGCCGGCGATCATCAACAGATGGGTGTACGGGGCGCTGAACAGGAACTTGCTGGGTGACTCGGCCGCCTTGATGGCGACCGGCAGCAGCTCGCCGGACTTGTGGACGTAGATCCGCCAGAGCAGCAGAGTGGTCAGGAACGTCACCGCGAACGCCCCGATGTTCTCGGCCTCGTTGTGCCCCATGCTGAACATGGTGCCGATGGTCAGGATGGCGTCACCGAGCGCGATGATGAAGAACTGCTGGTAGCGCTCGGAGAGATGCTCCGCCGTGACGTTGCGCTGCTTCTCAGGCACCACCCCGAGCCCTGGCACCGGGTACGCGAGCCGGAAGCCGAGGTAGTCGATGGAGAGCGCGATGGCCCAGCACGCGATCCGGGCGTCCCCGCTGACGAAGGCGCCGATGAGCCACGGGATCGCCGAGACCACGAACCAGAGGAAGATGCGGGCCGCCCGCCGCTGGGTCTGCGGTTCGCGGCGTACCGCCGGCATCAGGAACAGTCCGCGCCCCAGGTGGATCGCCACGTACGCTCCGGCGAAGACGAGCCCCCGGGCGTTGAACGCCTCCGGGATCGCCGTGGTCATCAGCAGCGCGCCGAACATCACGGCGCTGATCAACAGCTTGATCTCGGTGCGTTCCGGGTCGTACAGGTCGGTGACCAGCGTGGTGATCGCCCAGGTCCACCAGACGGCGGCCAGCATGATCAGTGCCTGGGCGGCTCGGTGCCAGTCGAGCTGGTCGACCATTCCCCGCGAGATGAGCGCGAGCGCGACCACGTACACCAGGTCGAAGAAGAGTTCGAGGAGGGTGACCCGGCGTGAGGCCTCCGGGTCGCGTACCGGTGGACCGCTGGCCTGCGGCAACCCGGGCTCCGACGCGGGGAGGTGCAAGGGAAACTCCTGCGGAACCGCTCGACTCGACGGACCTGTCCGGTCCACCTCAACGGACGGTAACGAGCGGGCGAACGTGAAACCCGCCGTTCGCGCGCTCGTCCCCCGACCGGGTTGATCGGTGCGGGTGTCCCTCCGTCTTTCTGGAGGTCGGCTAGATCTCCTGCCCACGGGGGGCGGCGAGGGCGTCGACCAGGCGGCGGGCCGAGCCGGCCAGGTTCCATCGTTGGGCGAGCTCGAGCAACCGGTCCGGGTCGGTCGGGGCGCTCGGCAGCGCGGTGGGCAGTTCCGGCAGGGGCACGTCCAGGGCGACCCGGACCACCCTCGGCGCTACGCCCAGGTAGTCGCGTGCCGCGACCAGCTTGGCGCGCAGCCCCGGTGCGAAGGACGAGTCCGAGTCGTCGAGCGCGGCCAGGATGCCGGCGATGCTGCCGTACCGCTCGATCAGCCGGGCGGCGGTCTTCTCGCCGACGCCGGCCACCCCGGGCAGCCCGTCACTCGGGTCGCCGCGTAGCGCGGCGAAGTCGGCGTACCGGTCGGCCGGCACGCCGTAGCGGGCCCGCACCGCGGCGTCGTCGCAGTCGTCGAGCTTGGCGACGCCGCGCCCGACGTAGAGCAGCCGGACCGGTTGGGCGTCGTCGACGAGTTGGAACAGGTCCCGGTCGCCGGAGACCACCTCGACCGGGCCCGGCTGGGTCACCGAGAGGGTGCCAAGCACGTCGTCGGCCTCGTAGCCGGTTGCGCCGACAGCGGTGATGCCCACCGCCGCGAGGACCTCCAGGATCATCGGCACCTGCGGGGAGAGGGTGTCCGGAACGATCTCGCCGCCCTGCGGGGCGACCCGGTGCGCCTTGTAGGACGGCAGCAGGTCCACCCGCCACGCCGGGCGCCAGTCGTAGTCCAGTGCGCAGACCATCCGGTCGGCGCCGCGCACCCGGATCAGGGTGGCGAGCATGTCGAGGAAGCCGCGCACCGCGTTGACCGGGGTGCCGTCCTCGGCCTTGGCGGCGGACTCCGGAATGCCGAAGTAGGCCCGGAAGTAGAGGCTGGCTGCGTCGATCAGCAGGATCGGGGGTCGGTGTGCCACGCCGGACAGCCTGGCACAACCGTCCGACGATCTGGCGTACGCCCGGCCGCGCCGGTGGTGTCAGCGTCGCTCGTCGGGCTGGTAGACGGTCTCCCGCCGGGCCAGGTGCTGCACGACGTAGCTGGTTACCAGCAGCAGGATCGCGACCACCACCTCGACCCAGGCGGCGATGCCGTCGGCGACGGTGAGGCCGATGACCAGGAGGACCAGGCCGACGAGGGCGAGCACGCCGGCCCACAGTTGGCGGCGACGGCGGGTCGCCGCCCGGCTCGCCTGGTTCGCTGCCACGTCGGTCCTCCCGGTCGGGGAGTCCGGGCGGCTCCCCGCTCCCAGGCTATGGCTCCCGGTGGCGTTCGATCAGGGAAACCGACGTGCGAACCGCTGTCGGTCGTCGATGCAAAGCGTTCCAATCCGGAACGGACTATAGTCTGACGGAACCAATGGAGGTAGCCGGTGCGGCGAGAGGATCTTGCCGATGCGGACTGCGGCATCGCGCAGGCGCTCGGCGTGCTGGGGGACTGGTGGACGTTCCTCATCGTGCGCGACGTCGCCGGCGGGACGACCCGCTTCGACGCGCTGCAACGCGAACTGGGCGTCAGCCGGCGGGCGCTGACCGAACGCCTCGCCGCCCTGGTGGAGCACGGTGTGCTGGAGCGCAGGCCGTACTCGCGACACCCACCGCGGTACGACTACCTGCTCACCACGAGGGGCGAGGGGCTGTTGCCGGTGCTGATCGCGTTGCAGGACTGGGGGACCAGGCATCTGATGGGTGACGGTGACGTGACCGCGACGGCCGACGCCGGTTCGGCCGAGGCGCGCCGCGCGCACGACCTGGTGGGCCGGCGGTTGCCCGAGGTCGTTCTGCCCGCAGCCGACGGGCAGCCGGTGGCGGTGGCCGCGACTGACGCGTGGACGGTGCTGTACCTGTTCCCCGGGGCGTACGCGCCGGGGACGCACGGCTATCCGCCCGGCTGGGCGGAGATTCCCGGCGCCCGGGGGTGCACCCTGGAGTCGACCACCTACGCCAAGCGTCATCCGGACTTCCTGACCGCTGGTGTCCGGGTGTACGGCATCAGCACCCAGCGGCCCGACCAGCTCGCCGACTTCGCCGCGTACGCCGAACTGCCGTTTCCGCTGCTGTCCGATCAGGACGGTCGTCTGGGGGCGGGGCTGCTGCTGCCGGTGTTCCGCGCCGGCGGGGTGACCCGGTTCAAGCGGCTGACGCTGCTGGTCGACCCGACGGCGGTGGTGCGGGCCGTGCAGTTCCCGGTCACCGATCCGGCCGGTTCGGTGCAGGAGATGCTCACCCTGGTCCGTGAAATTGCGGGGTCCCCGGCTGACGCCTGAGCGTCGACCGGGGACCCTACGAGCCGGCCGGTCCGAGGCCCCGACGGGCCTTCGACCGGGAGGCAGCGTCAGGCCGGGAGCGTCCAGCGCTGGTTGGCGCCGGCGAAGCAGTCCCAGATCTGCAACCGGGTGCCGTCGGCGGAGCTGTTGTCGCTGGCGTCGAGGCACTTGTTCGACTGCGGGTTGCGCAGCGTGCCGTTGGACTGCGCCTGCCAGACCTGCGCGCCGCTGCCGTTGCAGTCCCAGAGTTGGACCTTCGCGCCGTTGGCGGTGGAGCCGCTGGTGATGTCGGCGCACTTGCCGAGGGCGCGCAGCGTGCTGTCGCTGGCCACGGTCCAGGTCTGCGCGTTGGTGCCGTTGCAGCCCCAGAGCTGGATGGCGGCGCCGTTGGCGGTGCTCGCCGAGGCCACGTCGACGCACTTGCCGGCGATCCCGGTGATCGGGCCGGTACGACCGGTCGGCGGCGGGGTGGTGCCACCCATGATGGTGTCGTACATGGCGCTGAGCAGTGAGGTCGAGCCGCTGGTGTCCTGCGACAGCTCCCAGTTCATCACGCCGCCGGCGTTGGCCAGCGCCCACTGCGTCTTGCGCTTGACCGTCGGAATGCCGTTCCAGCACTGCTGGCTGCCGCCGATGGTGGCGCAGTCCCGGTTGGCGTTCGCCGGGTCCAGTCCGACCAGGTACGAGTAGTTGTAGTAGACGGGGCGGCTGTAGAACGGGATGCCGAGGACGGCCTTGCTGGCCGGGAGGCCGCGGGCCTTCCACAGGTTGATGCTGTTGATCGACCAGTCGTAGTTGGCGTGTGGGCTGCCGCCGTCGTACGCCATGATGTTGAGCCAGTCGACCTGGTTGAAGACGGCCGGCTGCACGCCGTCGACGGAGTAACCCTCGGAGACCACGGCGGCGGTGAGTAGCTTGCCGCGACTGTGCAGGGCGCTGCTGAGCTGGGTCATGAGCGCCGTGTAGTTGTTGGCCGAGGCGCCCGGGTCGGGGTACTCCCAGTCCATGTCGACGCCGTCGAGGTTGTACTGGTTGACGAAGTTGACCAGGTTGTTGACGAAGTTGGTGCGGCTGGTGGAGTTGGCGGCGAGCGCCTCGAAGGCCGAGTCGTTGCCGTCGTTCCAGCCGCCGACGGCGATGGAGACCTTGACGTTGTTGGCGTGCCCCTGCGAGACCAGCGAGGAGAGCCGAGCCCCGTCCACCCCCTGCAGGGTGCCGTTGCTGTTGGGCAGGACGAAGGCGTAGTTGATGTGGGTGAGCTTGTTGTACTGGATGGTGTTGATGTTGCCGGCCCAGGAGGGCATGTAGCCGACGCTCTTGAAGTTGTTCGGCAGCACGACGGCCTGCGCGGGGGCGCTGGTGACGGTGAGGGTGGCGCCGGCCGTGGCCAGCGCGAGTAGGCCGGCGGCGAGGGCGCGGCGCAGTGGTGAGGACATCGGGGGCCTTCCCGTGGGCGGGGGACGACACCCGCCCGCGCAGGGTTGTCGCGGGCGGGGGATGCGGGGACGCAGGGACGGGTGGGCCTCGAGGCAGCCAAATCTTAAAGAGTGTTAACTGTCCGAGTCAATCAACATCAATGGATTTGTGGCCGGTCGGTGGGAATAGGGGGTTTGCCCAAACGACCGTTAAGCTGACGGGGTGGGAATCGACGAGCTGTATCCGCCCGACCGGCTGATCGCCGCGCAGCGCGCGACGGCCGCCGCCGGCCTGGACGCCCTGCTGCTCACCCCCGGCTCGGACCTGCGCTACCTGACCGGGTACGACGCTCACGCGGGGGAGCGGCTGACCTGTCTGGTGCTGCCCGCCGAGGGCGAGCCGACCCTCGTCGTGCCCCGACTCGAACGCCCGGCCGCCGAGGCATCCCCAGCGCCGGCGACCGGGGTCCGCATCGTCGACCACGTCGACGGCGCCGACCCGTACCCCCTGGTCGTCGCCGCCCTCGACGGCCCGGTCGCGGCGCTCGGGCTCGCCGACCGGATGTGGGCCGAGCAGGTTCTCGGCCTGCGCGCGGCGCTGCCCGACGCCACGCAACGGGTCGCCGGGGAGGTGCTGCGCGAGCTGCGGATCCGCAAGTCCCCGGCGGAGATCGCGGCGCTCGCCGAGGCCGGCGCGGCGATCGACGAGGTGCACCTGCGAATGGGCGAGTGGCTGCGCCCCGGGCGCACCGAGGCCGAGGTCGCCACCGACATCGCCGCGGCGATCCGCGCCGCCGGGCACGTCACCGTCGACTTCGTCATCGTGGCGGCCGGGCCGAACGGGGCCAGCCCGCACCACGGCACCTCCGACCGGCCGATCGGCGTCGGCGAGCCGGTGGTGGTCGACATCGGCGGAACGATGGCGTCGGGCTACCGCTCGGACTGCACCCGCACCTATGTGGCGGGCGGGTCGGCGCCGGCCGACTTCCTGGACTACTACGCGGTGCTGTGCGACGCCCAGCGCGCTGCCGTCGCGGCGGTGCGGCCCGGGATCACCGGCGCGGCGGCCGACGCCGCGGCCCGGGCGCCGATCGCCGCCGCCGGCTACGGTGCCGCGTTCCTGCACCGCACCGGCCACGGCATCGGTCTCGACGGGCACGAGGAGCCGTACCTGGTGGCCGGCAACGACCGACCCCTCGAGGCCGGCATGGCGTTCTCCATCGAACCGGGCATCTACCTGGCGGGCCGGCACGGCGCCCGCATCGAGGACATCGTCGTCTGCACCACTGACGGCGTGCAACGGCTCAACATCACCCCCACGGAGCTCATCGCGCTATGACTGTCGACCGGATCCTCCCCACCGACGAGGCCCACGACCTGCTGGGCCTCGCCACCGAGCTCGCCGACCGCGAGCTCGCGCCGAAGGCCGCGGCCTTCGAGGAACGCGCCGAGTTCCCCCGCGAGGTGCTGCGCACGCTGGGCCGGGCCGGCCTGCTCGGCCTGCCCTATTTGGAGGAGTACGGCGGCGCGGCGCAGCCGTACGAGGTGTACCTGCAGGTGCTGGAGATCCTGGCCAGCCGCTGGCTGGCGGTCGCCGAGGCGGTCAGCGTGCACACCCTGTCCTGCTACCCGGTGGCGGCGTTCGGCACCGACGAGCAGCGCAAGCTGCTGCCGGACATGCTCGGTGGCGAGCTGCTGGGCGCGTACTGCCTCTCCGAGCCGCAGGGTGGCTCGGACGCGGCGGCGCTGACCACCCGGGCGGACCGGGACGGCGACGCGTACCTGGTCTCCGGCACCAAGGCGTGGATCACCCACGCCCGGACGGCCGACTTCTACAACGTCTTCTGCCGCACCGGCGGGCCCGGCCCGAAGGGGATCTCCTGCCTGCTCGCCGACGCGGGCACGGCCGGTATCACCCCGCAGGCGGCCGAGCGGACGATGGGGCTGCGCGCCTCCCCGGTGGCGCAGATCGCCTTCGACGAGGCGCGGGTGCCGGCCGACCGGCTGATCGGCGGCGAGGGGATGGGCTTCACCATCGCCATGTCCGCGCTGGATTCCGGCCGGCTGGGCATCGCGGCGTGCGCGGTGGGGCTGGCCCAGGCCGCCCTGGACTACGCGGTCACCTACGCCCGGGAGCGGCAGCAGTTCGGGCGTTCCATCATCGACTTCCAGGGGCTGGGGTTCCTCCTCGCCGACGCGGCCACCCAGATCTCCGCCGCCCGCGCGCTGACCCTGGCGGCGGCCCGGCTGCGCGACGCCGGCCGCCCGTACGCGATCGAGGCGGCCAAGGCGAAGCTCTTCGCCACCGACATGGCGATGCGGGTGACCACCGACGCGGTGCAGGTGCTCGGCGGCGCGGGTTACGTGGCCGACCACCCGGTGGAGCGGTACATGCGCGAGGCGAAGGTGCTGCAGATCGTGGAGGGCACCAACCAGATCCAGCGGATGGTGATCTCCCGGGCCCTCGCGAAGGACTGACGACGGTACGTGATGGCGCGGGCCGCGGTGGGTGCGTCACCGCCCACCGCGGCCCGCCACCCGGGTACCTCGTCGCCGTGCGACGGTTTTCCCGGTAGGTTGCACGCCGTGGAGGAGATCGACCGCGCTATCGTCGCCGCGCTGACCGCCGACGGCCGTCTGTCGTACACCGACCTGGCCGAGCGGGTGGGGCTGTCGGTGTCCGCCGTGCACCAGCGGGTCCGCCGGCTGGAGCAGCGCGGGGTGATCAAGGGGTACGCCGCCCGGGTGTCGTTCGAGGCGCTGGACCTGCCGCTGACCGCGTTCGTGGCGATCCGGCCGTTCGATCCGTCGCAGCCGGACGACGCGCCGGAGCGGCTGGCTCACCTGCCGGAGATCGACTCCTGCTACTCGGTGGCGGGGGAGGACTTCTACCTGCTGCTGGTGCGGGTGGCCAGCCCCACCGATCTGGAGCGGGTGCTGCAGGAGATCCGCACCTCGGCGAACGTCACCACCCGCACGACTGTGGTGTTGTCGACCCCGTACGAGAACCGGCCGCCGAAGATCAGCGCTGCGGCACCGAGTCGGTCGCGGTCCCGGGCGCCGGAGGAGCCGGCTGGTTCCACCGCAGGATGACCTGTCGGCCGTGCTCGTGACCGAGCGCGCTGACCGTTGCGGTGTCCAGGCGTAGCCGTCCACCGGCGGACGGGGGCAGGCCGATCCAGCGGGCACCGAGCACCCGCAGGCTGTGCGCGTGCCCGACCAGCGCGACGGTGCCGCGGTCGAGCAGCGGGGTGACGCGGGCCAGCACCCGGTCGAGCCGTTCGCCCACCTGGGCGGGGGACTCCCCGCCGGGGCAGCCGTCGGTCCAGATGTTCCAGTGCGGATCGTCGTCGTGGATGTCGACTGTGGTGCGGCCCTCGTACTCGCCGTAGTTCCACTCGCTGAGGTCCTCGTCCACGGCGTCGACGGTGAGCCCGGCCAGCTGCGCGGTGCGCAGCGCCCGGGAGCGGGGGCTGGTCAGCACGGTGACGAAGCGCCGGCCGGCCAGGAACGCGGCCAGGGTGCGGGCCTGTCGTTCGCCGTCGGGGGTCAGCTCCAGGTCGGAGTACGAGGTGTGCCGCAGGCTGGCGCTCCAGGTGGTCTCGCCGTGCCGGATCAGCAGGAGCTCTCCCATGCGGTCAGTTAACCATCGCGGGGCGGGGCGGACAGGCGACCCACCTACAACCTATCTTCCTAGGATGCCTTAGCGGGTGTGCCGACCGGCACCGCCAGTTTCGGCACCGGGAGACCGGGCAAACGAGCCACGGCAACCGCCAGACCGAGGAGGCGCGATGAGCTTCACCGAGAAGGCAAAGAACAAGGTTGAGCAGGTGACCGGTGCCGCGCGGCAGCGCGTCGGCGACATGACCGACAACGAGTCGATGCGTGGTGGGGGCGCGAGCCAGCAGAGCGACGCGCGCGCCAAGCAGGCCGGGCAGAGCATGAAGGATGCCGGCAGCAAGATTAAGGACGCCTTCAACAAGTGACCTGAGCGGTCGTCGGGTCCCCGGGCAGGTGCTGCCCGGGGACCCGACACGTGTGGGCCGCTAGGGTCGGCGACCTGACGGTGCTGCGTTCCCTGGTGTTGTTCGTGCTGGCCGCGCTGGCCGAGATCGGCGGCGCCTGGCTGGTCTGGCAGGGCTGGCGGGAGCAGCGCGGGCTGTGGTGGGTCGCGGCCGGGGTGGTCGCGCTGGGCTGCTATGGCTTCGTCGCGACGTTCCAGCCGGACCCGAACTTCGGCCGGATCCTGGCCGCGTACGGCGGGGTGTTCGTGGCCGGGTCGCTGGGCTGGGCGATGGTGGTGGACGGCTTCCGCCCGGACCGGTGGGACCTCACCGGCGCGGCGCTCTGCCTGCTCGGCGTGGCCGTCATCATGTACGCCCCGCGCGGGGGATCCGCCTGAACCCGGGCGCGAGACTTGATCGGGTGGTGCTCGGTGGGCGGTGTGTCCGGCACCGCTCGGGCGGGGCTGAGACGCGCACCCGCGAGCCCTCACGACGGCACGTGGGGCAGTGAGAGGCTTTCGCGTCTGCGATGATCTGCGGCGTGATCCGAGCTCGGCTACGCCCGTCTCTTGGCGTACTGGTTGTGGCGGCCATCCTCGGCAGTGCCGGGTGTGAAGCGTCCCGGGTGCCACCCTCGGACCAGCCGGTCTTCGTCGGTTCGGCCGCCTCGTCGAGCCCGTCCACGCCATCCGTCGCGCCGTCGGTCGGTGCCTCTTCGGGGGCGCCTTCCGCAGGTGTCGGCCCAGCCGTGCCGTCGGTCGGTGTCCCGTCGCCGCCGGCGTTCGCCTCGGTGCCGGGGGCGACGCCGACCGGGACCAGGGCGCCGGTGGTGGATCACGGTCCGCGTACCGGTGCGAAGGTGGCGTTGACCTTCGACGCGGACATGACCGACGGGATGTTGGCCAGTTTGCGGGCCGGCCGGGTGAAGTCGTACGCGAACCTGCGCATCCTCGACCTGCTGGAGCGGGAGCAGGTGCCGGCGACGTTCTTCCTGACCGGCAAGTGGGTGCAGCGGTATCCGGACGTGACCCGGCGGATCGCCGGTAATTCGCGCTTCGAGTTGGCCAACCACACGTACGGGCACGCGGCGTTCACCGCTGACTGTTACGACCTGCCGCGGCTGCCGGTGGACGAGTTGGCCGCCGACGTGGCGAAGACGTTCGAGGTGATCGCGCCGTACGGGGGTCGGCAGACCAGGTACTTCCGGTTTCCGGGTTTGTGCCATGACGCGGCGGCGTTGGACGCGTTGGGGCCGTTGGGTGTGACGGTGGTCGACGGGGACGTGGTCAGCGGTGATCCGTTCGCGACGGCGTGGAAGCCGCTGGTGCGGGCGGTGTTGGACCACGTCCGCCCCGGGTCCGTGGTGATCATGCACGTGACCGAGGCGAACGCGGCGATGACCGATGAGGCGTTGCCGCACATCCTGGCCGGGTTGCGGGAGCGGGGGCTGGTGGCGGCGCCGTTGTCCGAGGTGCTGGCCGGCGCCTGAGCCGGCGCGGGCAGCCGGGCCGTCACGCTCGTTCCGTGCCGAGCGATGTGCGCTCGCCGTCACCGTGACGGAGGGACCGCCGGGCGTCGGTCACCAGCATCAGCACCAAAATGGCGATTGTGGTGACGAGCTGAATGGTCGCCGGGAGGCTGACGCCGATGGCGACGGTGGCCAGCGCTGCCGCCGCGGCGGCGAGTCGGGTCGGGGGGATGGCCACGCGTAGGGCGCGCCGCACGGCGGCGATGCCGACCAGGTAGAGCGCGGTGCCGCCGCCGAGGGCGAGGGCGGCGCCGGTGGTGGCCGGTTCATCGGGTCGGGCGACGGCGGCATGGAGGCCGGCGACTGTCGAGATGACGCCGAGCAGCAGCAGGAAGTGGGGGAACACGTAGGTGCGGGCGGCCATCCGGCTGCGTGCGGCGGGGGTGGCGGCGGCCAGGGCCGCGGTGGCGGGTCGGGTGTCGGTGAAGTAGGTCCACCACAGGGCGGCGGGTATGGCGAGGGCGAGCACGATCGCGGCGGCCGTTGCGGCGGTGAGCTGGTCGGCGGGTACTCCCATGCCGATGGTGACGACGGATTCGCCGAGGGCGACGATGACGAGCAGTCCGTGTCGTTCGACGAAGTGCGCGGGGCGCAGGTGGAAGGCGTCGGGGGCGCCGATCCAGGAGAGGCGGGGGAGCAGGTAGGGCAGGACGGACTGGGTGAAGACGGCGGCGGCCCAGAGGGCGGGTACGGCGGGGCCGGTGAACGCGGCGGCGACGAGGACGAGGAGCGCGGCTCCGAAGTTGTAGGGCGCGAGTCGCAGTGCGCCGCGGCGGGCGTTGGTGTGCAGGAACAGGATGAGGTGGACGGTGACCACGACGAGGTAGCCGACGGCGAAGAGCGCGCCGCCGCCGGTGAGGGCGTCGGGTAGGGCGACGGCGCTGAGCAGGAAGCCGGCCATGCCGGCGAAGAGCAGCAGTCTGGTGGCGTTCTGTCGGGGTGGCAGGTGGTTGTTGAGCCAGGCGTAGCCGGTGTAGAGGTACCAGAGCAGGCCGAGGATGAGGGTGATGCGGCCGAATCCGACCCAGTTGAGGTGGGTTTCGAGGGCGTGGGCCAGTTGGGTGACGGTGAGGACGAACACGACGTCGAAGAAGACTTCGTCGAGTGTGACCCGGTCGCCGGTGCCCGTGTCGGGGGCGGGCCGCGGGTGTCTCATGGTGGTGGACGCTAGTCGTCGGCGGTGGGTGGTGTTCCTGGGTTGAGGATTCGCCCGGGGAAGCGCCGTGGGTGGGCTGTTGCGGTCCGGGTACGTCGAGGGTCTGGGCTGCCGGTGACGGGAACGGCGGCACCCCGGGCAATCTCCCGGGGGTGCCGCCGTCGTGGGTCAGTCGTCGGTGGGTCAGTCGTCGCGGTGGTCGGCCCACCACTGCTGGCCGCCCTCGGGGAGGGTGTCGATCGGGTCGTAGTAGGCGTAGCGCTTGTTGAGCGCCTCCAGGTCGGCGGATTCGATGGAGGTGCGGTAGTTCTTGGTCCAGTAGGAGATGCCGCGTTCGCGGTCGTAGTCGGTGAGCATGTGCACCCAGCGTTTGCCGACGAAGGGGACGTCGCAGACGATGCGCGGGGTGGCGTAGCCGGGGAGGTAGCCCATGATGTCGTGCTGGAGCTGCTGGGCGTGCCAGACCGGGACCCGCCAGTGTTCGGCGTTGGGGATCATGTCGCACATGTAGAAGTAGTACGGCAGGATCCCGGCTTCGCCTTGCAGGGCGAAGCAGAGGTCGAGCAGTTCCGGGGTGGTGGCGTTGACGCCGCGCATGAGGACGCCCTGGTTGCGGACGTCGCGGACGCCGACGTCGAGGGCGGTCTGGGCGGCCTTGGCGACCAGTGGGGTGAGCGACTGGGCGTGGTTGACGTGGGTGTGGATGGCGAGGTTGACGCCGCGGCGGGCGGCGGTGCGGGCCACCCGCTCCAGGCCTTCGACGACGTCGGGCTGCAGCCAGTGTTGGGGCAGGCCCATGAGGGCCTTGGTGGCGAGCCGGATGTCGCGGACCGTTTCCAGTTCCAGCAGGCGCATGAGGTACGACTCGAGGTTGCGCCAGGGGACGTTGGCGACGTCGCCGCCGGAGACGACCACGTCGCGGACGCCGGGGTGGGCCTTGAGGTAGGCGATGTGGGCGTCGTAGCGGTCGACGGGCTTGAGGGTGAGTTTGAGTTTGTCGACGGCGGGGGTGGAGTTGCCGACCAGGTCCATGCGGGTGCAGTGCCCGCAGTACTGCGGGCAGGTGGAGAGCAGCTCGGCGAGGACCTTTGTGGGGTAGCGGTGGGTGAGCCCCTCGGCGACCCACATGTCGTGCTCGTGGAGGCTGTCGCGGCTGGCGTAGGGGTGTGAGGGCCAGTCGGTGCGCCGGTCGGAGGCGACCGGGATCATGTAGCGGCGGATGGGGTCGGCGAGCAGCGCCTCGGTGGTGAGGGTGGCGAACGGCACCATCGTGTTGATCATTTGTGGTGGCACCAGCATGGACATGGTGGCCATGGCCTTCTGGTCGGCCTCGAGGTCGGCGTAGAAGGTCTCGTCGATCAGGTCGCCGAAGACGGCGCGGAGTTGCTTGGTGTTCTTGACGCAGTTGACGCGCTGCCACTGGGCGGATTCCCACTGGTCGCGGGTGACGTGGCGCCAGCCGGGGAAGCGGGTCCAGTCCGGTTCGACCAGGGGGCGGCGGTGGTATTCGTAGGGCTGCCCGGCGGTCGGTACGGCGACCGGGGCGTGACGGGGGTGCGGGATGGTGTGGGTCACGGCCCCTCCTCGGTGGTGCGGTGGATCATCGGAGCCCGAAGGCTACTGGAAAATATTCGGTACAGAAACTAGTCTGCCGTAAGTTTTCCCGTTACGCGAGCCTTGACCGGGGCTTCGGGCGGCTGGGCAGGGGAGGTTGGCGTGACGTCACCGGTGGGACTGCACCGCGTCGTGCAACCGGCGGGGGTGCTGCCGCAGGCGGCCTGGCGCCTGGACACGTCGGCGGCGATCGCCCCGAACGAGGTGCGGATCCGGGTGCAGCGGCTCAACCTGGACGCGGCGAGCTTCCGGCAGTTGTCGGAGAAGCACGGCGGGAACGGTGACGCGGTCCGCGCCGAGGTGCTGGAGATCATTGCGACCCGGGGGAAGATGCAGAACCCGGTGACCGGGTCGGGTGGCATGCTGATCGGCACTGTCGAGGAGGCCGGCCGGCGGTCCCCGCTGGGGCTCAAGGCGGGGGAGCGGGTCGCGACCCTGGTGTCGCTGACGCTGACGCCCCTGGTGATCACCGACGGGCTGGCCCGTTGGGACGGGCGCAGCGAGCAGGTGCCGTGTGACGGGTGGGCGATCCTGTTCGCGCGGTCCATCGCGGCGGTGCTGCCCGACGACGAGGACCCGCAGTTGTCGCTCGCGGTGCTGGACGTGTGCGGGGCGCCCGCGTTGACCGCCCGGGTGGTGTCGCGCTATGTCGAGGAGCGTCGGCGTAGCGGTGATCCGACGCCGGTGCGGGTCGCGGTGATCGGCGGGGCGGGTAAGAGCGGGTCGCTGTCCCTGGCGGCGGCGCGACGCGCGGGTGCCGCGCGTACCGTCGGGGTGGTGCCGGTGGCGGCGGAGCGCGACGCGCTGACGGCCGCCGGTCTGGCGTCGGTGGTGGCGTTGGCCGACGCGCGCGACCCGGTGGGGTTGTCCACGGCGGTGACCACCGCGCTGGGGGCGCCGGCGGAGGTGACGGTGGTCTGCGTGGACGTGCCGGGGTGTGAGCACGGTGCGGTGCTGGCCACCGCGGACGGCGGCACAGTGATCTTCTTCTCGATGGCGACGAGCTTCGCCGCGGCCGCGTTGGGCGCGGAGGGGTTGGCGGCGGACGTGACGATGCTGGTCGGCAACGGGTACGTGCCGGGGCACGCGGAGTTGGCGTTGGGGCTGCTGCGGGCCGAGCCGGGGGTGCGTCAGCTGTTCGCGGCGCGGGTCGCGGCAGACTGAGGTCATGACGAACCCCTCGACGTTGTATCGCGGCGGCGTGCTGCACTGCCCCGCCGACCCGAGCGCCACCGCGTTGCTGGTGTCCGGTGGGCGGATTGTCTGGTTGGGGACCGACGGTGACGCACCGCCGGCCGACCGGGTGGTGGACCTGGGCGGGGCGTTGGTGACGCCGGCGTTCGTCGACGCGCACGTGCACGCCACCGACACCGGGTTGGCGTTGTCCGGCCTGGAGTTGTCTGCTGTGCGCTCGGCGGGGCATCTTCTCGACGCGGTGGCGGGGTTCGCGGCGGATCTGCCGGCGGACGCGGTGGTGCTGGGACACGGGTGGGACGAGTCGGGCTGGTCGGATCCGACGTTGCCGGACGCGGCGGCCCTGGACCGGGCCGCCGGTGGTCGGCGGGTGTACCTGTCGCAGGCGTCGATCCACTCGGCGTTGGTGTCGTCGGCGTTGCTGGCGGCGTGCCCGCAGGCGGCGCAGGCTGCCGGGTACGACGCGTCGGGCTGGTTGCGGCGCGACGCGCACCACGTGGTGCGGGCGGCCGCGCAGGGGTCGGTGAGTCGGGCGCAGCGGGTCGCGGCGCAGCGGGTGGCCCTGGCGCACGCGGCGTCGTTGGGGATCGCTGCGGTGCACGAGTGCGGTGGTCCGGACATCTCCGACGAGGAGGACTTCACGGGTCTGCTGGGGATCTCCGGCGCGGGCCTGCCGGAGGTGTACGGGTACTGGGGCGAGTTGGGTGGCGCGGCGCTGGCCCGGGAGTTGGGCGCGGTCGGCGCTGGTGGGGACCTGTTCGCCGACGGGGCGTTGGGCTCGCGCACGGCGCACGTGTCGCAGCCGTACGGCGACGGTGACGGTTGCGGGCACGGGTACCTGTCGGTGGAGCAGGTGCGTGATCACCTGCTGGACTGCGCGGCGCACGGCATGCAGGGCGGTTTCCACGCCATCGGGGACGCGGCGATCGGGACCGTCCTTGACGGGTTCGCGGCGGCGGCGCGGACGGTGGGGGTGGAGCGGTTGCGGGCGGCCCGGCACCGCATCGAGCACGCGGAGATCATGAACAAGGCGTTGATTGCGCGGTTCGTGGAGTACGGGGTGGTGGCGAGCATGCAGCCGGCGTTCGACCGGTTGTGGGGTGGCGCGGGCCGGATGTACGAGACGCGGTTGGGGTTGGACCGGTCGTTGGAGTCGAACCCGATGGGTGCGATGCACTCGGTGGGGGTGGCGTTGGCGTTCGGGTCGGATTCGCCGGTGACGCCGCTGGACCCGTGGGGGTCGGTGCGGGCGGCGGTGGCGCACCACAACCCGGCGCAGCGGATGGGTGTGCGTTCGGCGTTCGCTGCGCACACCCGTGGTGGGTGGCGGGCGGTGCACCTGGACGTCGAGGGGGTCCTGGCGCTGGGTGCGCCGGCGACGTTCGCGGTGTGGTCGACGCCGGCGGGGGTGCAGGGGGGTCTGCCGGTGTTGCAGGCCGAGGACCCGGAGGCGCGGGGTCCGGACGACCCGACGCCGCTGCCGGTGTGCCGGCGTCTGGTGTTGCGCGGTGAGGTCATCTATGAGGAAGGGTCGTCGTGAGCGGCAAGCTTGATCTTGATCCGGTGCTGGTGTCGCGGGCGCGGGAGTTGGCGCGTCGGGCCGGGCAGCCGGTGGTGGACCTGGCGCGCAGCCACACCACGGTGTCGGTGGAGCGGGCGGTCCTGCGGTTGGCCGGGGTGACCGGCGCCGACCCGGACGGCATTCCGTGGGTGAACCGGCTCGTCGACGCGGTCGCCGCGGATGTGGGGTTGGGGCACGGGGTGGCGGTGCCGGTGTTCGACGCCCTGGTCCGGGAGGGCAGCACCGACGTGACGTTGCTGGCGCAGAAGGCTGCCGCCGGGTCGGTGCGGTTCACCCAGCCCACCGGGCGGGCGGCGACGGCTGCCCGGTCGGCGGCGCGTAAGGCGGTCGGTGCGGGCATTCGGCGCATCGACCGGCGGCGCGCCGAGCGGGACCGTCTCATCAGGCGGCACGGTGACCCGAAGCAGCGGCCGTGGATCTACCTGATCGTCGCCACCGGTGACATCTTCGAGGACATTCCGCAGGCGCAGGCGGCGGCGCGGGCCGGCGCGGACGTGATCGCGGTGATCCGCTCCACCGGGCAGTCGTTGCTGGACTACGTGCCCGAGGGCGCGACCCGGGAGGGCTTCGCCGGCACGTACGCCACGCAGGAGAACTTCCGGCTGATGCGCGCGGCGTTGGACGAGTCGTCGAGGGAGGTGGGCCGCTACGTGCGGTTGACCAACTACGCGTCCGGGCTGTGCATGCCGGAGATGGCGACCCTGGCCGGGTTGGAACGCCTCGACATGATGTTGAACGACTCGATGTACGGGATCCTGTTCCGCGACATCAACCCAGTGCGTACGTTCGTCGACCAGCGGTTCTCCCGGCAGGTGCACGCCCGCGCCGGGATCATCATCAACACCGGTGAGGACAACTACCTGACCACCGCCGACGCGGTCGACGAGGCGCACACGGTGACGGTGTCGCAGCTGCTCAACGAGTTCTTCGCGCACGAGGCGGGGTTGGCGGACTGGCAGTTGGGGTTGGGGCACGCGTTCGAGATCAACCCTGAGGTGCCGGAGTCGTTCCGGTTGGAGTTGGCGCACGCGTTGCTGGCGCGGGAGTTGTTCCCGGACGCGCCGTTGAAGTGGATGCCGCCGACGAAGCACATGACCGGTGACGTGTTCCGGGGCAACCTGCTCGACGGGTTCTTCAACCTGGCCGGGGCGCTGACCGGTCAGGGCATCCTGCTGGTGGGGATGATGACCGAGGCGGTGGTGACGCCGTGGTTGTCCGACCGGGACATCGCCCTGCAGAACGTGCGCTACGTCCTGGGCGCGGCCGGTGGGCTGCACGAGGACTTCGTGCCCGCGCCGGGCGGGTTCATCCGCCGCCGCGCCAACCAGGTCCTCGGTGAGGCACTGGACCTGTTGGAACGCATCGGGGAACAGACACTGTTGACGGCGATCGCCGAGGGCACGTTCGGGATCATGAAGCGGCCCGCGGACCGCGGCAAGGGCCTCGACGGGGTCGCCGCGCACGAGGCCGACTACTGCAACCCGGCAACCGACATCCTGGAGGCGGCGGCGTCGTGAGCGAGCGCAGCGAGAGAACCGGCCAGCACAGCAGCCACGCGCTCGCGCCGTCGCTTAGCGACGGCGCGAGTAAGCAGATCGTGCGCCCGTACGGGGACACCACTGGTGACGGGATGGTGCAGGTGTCGTTCACCCTGCCGGTGGCCCACGACAAGCGCGCCGAGGGCGCGGCGGTGCAGTTGGCCAACAAGATGGGCATCGACCCGGCGATGGTGGTGCACGCCAAGCCGATGGGTGACGGTTTCACGTTCTTCGTCGTCTACGGGCGGGTCAACCACCTGGTCGACCTCGACGCCGTGCAGGTGGTGGAACGGGACTTTGCGCTGCTGTCGGCGAAGGACGTCAACACGGTGATCAAGCAGCGGTTGCGCCGCAAGCTGTCAGTGGTCGGGGCGTGCATCGGCACCGACGCGCACACAGTGGGCATCGACGCGATCCTCAACGTCAAGGGCATCGCGGGGGAGAAGGGCCTGGAGTACTACCGGGAGTTGAAGGTCACCAACATGGGCGCGCAGGTCAGCGTGCCGGAGCTGGTGGAGACCGCCCGGGCGGAGAAGGCCGACGCGGTGCTCGTGTCGCAGGTGGTCACCCAACGCGACGCGCACCTGCACAACACCCGGGAGATGTCCGCCGCGTTCCGGGAGGCCATGCCGGCGGGTAAGCGGCCGCTGCTGATCGTCGGCGGTCCCCGCTTCGACGAGTCGATGACCGACGAGTTGGGCGTGGACCGGATCTTCGGACGGGGCACCACCCCCGGCGAGGTGGCCAGCTACCTCGTGCACGCCCTGATCACGCAACGGAAGGCGATGGCATGACCGACGCACGGCTCGGGTTGACGGTGACGCACCGGCGGTACGTGCCGTACTCGCACGCCCACTACGCCGGCAACCTCGTCGACGGGGCGTACGCCCTCGGGTTGTTCGGCGACGTGGCCACCGAGGTGTGCATCCACACCGACGGCGACGAGGGCCTGTTCGCCGGGTACTCCGACGTGCGGTTCCACGCCCCCATCCACGCCGGGGACGTGGTGCAGGTGACCGCGCAGGTGTCGCGGGTGGGCACCCGCAGCCGCACCCTGGAGCTGAGCTGCGCGGTGGTGTGCCGGGGCCGCCCGGACCGCTCCGCGTCCGCCGCCGAGGTCCTCGACCCGCCGATCGTGGCAGTCACCGCGACCGGCACCGTGGTCGTTCCCGCCGCCAGCGTGAGTCGCGAGGAGTGAGCCGGGGTTGCGAGCCCCGCAGTCGCGAACAGGGAAACTCGTGACCCTGGCGGTCTGCGCCGACGTCGGCTCCACGTACACGAAGGTGGCCGTGGTGGACCTGTCCTCCGGTGTCCTGGCCGGCGCGGCGGCGGCGCCGACCACTGTGGGCACCGACGTGCTGCACGGCCTGGACGCCGCGGTCGCGGCGGCCACCGCCGGGCTAGGGGCCCGTGACATGCCGTGGTACGTGTGCTCGTCGGCCGGCGGTGGGTTGCGGCTTGCCGTGATCGGCTACGAGCCGCTGGTCACCGCGCAGGCGGGCCGGCGGGTCGGGTTGTCCGCCGGCGCGCACGTGGTGCACGTCGCGGCCGGTCGGCTCGGCGCCGCCGACCTGACCACGTTGCGGGCGGCCCGCCCGGACGTGGTGCTGCTCGTCGGCGGCACCGACGGCGGCGACGCCGACACCATCACCCACAACGCCACCCGCCTGGCCCGGGCCCGGTGGCGGCGACCCGTGGTGTACGCGGGCAACGCCGACGTGCGCGAACCGTTGACCGGGCTGCTGCGCGACGCCGGGGTGCCGGTCACCGACGCGGACAACGTCCTGCCGCGCATCGGGGTGCTCGCCCCGGCGTCGGCGCGGGCGGCGATCCGCGCGGTGTTCCTGCGCCACGTCATCGGTGGTAAACGGCTGTCGAGGGGTAGCCGGTTCGCGCGGCTGGTGCGGGCGGCCACCCCCGACGCGGTGCTCACCGGTGTGGAGGTGCTCGCCGACACCCTCGGCGGTGACCTGGCCGTGGTCGACGTGGGTGGGGCAACCACCGACGTGTACTCGGTGCTCACGCCCGACGAGCGGGCCACCGGGCCCGGCCGGGAGGTCGCCGGCAGCCTGTGGCGGGCCCGCACCGTGGAGGGCGACCTGGGCATGCGGTGGAGCGCCCCCGGGGTGGTGCGCGCCGCCGCCGAGGAACGGCTGCTCACCGCGGGCGAGTCCGACGACCTCAGCGCCGCCGCGGCGCGTCGGGCGGCCGACCCGGCGTTCCTGGCCGTCGACGACGTCGAGCGGGCCGTGGACCGGCGCATCGCCACCCTCGCCGCGACTGTGGCGCTGCGCCGGCACGCCCGGGGCGCCGCCACCGGTGAGCGGGCCGGGCGGGACCTGCGCGACGTGCGGCTGCTGGTGGGCTCCGGCGGGGTGCTGAGGCACGCGCCGGCGGACGTGTCCGGGCAGGTGCTGACGGCGGTCCTGGCCGACCACGCCGGCGGGTGGGCGCTGCCCCGCGCCGCCGCCGCGGTGGTCGACGCCGACTACGTGCTGGCCGCCGGAGGGCTCCTCGCCGAGGAGCACCGGACGGCCGCGCAGGCGCTGCTGCGTCACCATCTGCGTACGCATTGAGACTCGCCGACCCGACACGCCGTGTCGCAACACACGACAGGCCGGCTGTGGGTTGACAACCGACGGGGGTCGGCACGTACCGTCTTTGAGTCCTACCACGGGAAGCGGCTGTTGTTCGCTTCGTCCCTTCGTCCGCTGGCCGAGCGACATTTTTCAGCGTCATCGTCGCGGCGGCCAGGTCCAGCGGGCGGGGGTCGGCGGGGCGGCGCGAACCGGCCGCGGTTACCGGTGTACGGGCAGGGTGAGGTGCACGGCCAGTAGACAACGGCCCGGCGGGGGCAGCCAGTCCACGTCCGGTCGGTCCGAAGGTCGTCGTGCCCCATCCTCGCCACACCGGCCGGGAAGGGCCTGGGAGCATCGGGGCGCGGCGTCAGCCGCGCCCCGATTTCATGTCCCCCGGGCGGTTCGTGCCCGCACGGCCCGACGCGGCCGGTGCACCCGCCAGCCAGGTAACCTTCGCCCCGTGATCGAGGTGAAGCGGTGACGACCCTGGACCGGGATGAGACGCACACCCCGGCGGCGCTGCCCCGGCCGGTCGTTCCCGGCCGGCCGCTGCCGCTGCGGGTCGCCGCGCCGCTGGCCGTGGCCGCCGGGCTGGCCCTGCTGGTGGCATTCCCCCCGTACGGGGTGTGGCCGCTCGCGCCCGTCGGGGTGGCGTTGCTGGCCGCCGCCGCGCACCGGCGGCGGTTGCGCGCCGGCGCCGGCCTGGGCTTCCTGACCGGTGTGGCGTTCTTCGCCCCGCTGCTGGCCTGGACGAACCTGCACACCGGTTACCTGCCGTGGGTGTTGCTGTCGCTGCTGCAGGCCGGCTACCTGGCGCTGCTGGGCGTGGCCACCGCCTGGGTGTCGCCGCTGGTCGACCGCGTCCGCTGGGCGTGGCCGGCGCTGACGGGGCTGCTCTGGGTCGGGCAGGAGGCGCTGCGCGACCGCACCCCGTTCGGTGGGTTCCCGTGGGGGCGGTTGGCGTTCAGCCAGGACACCTCGCCGTTGTTGCGCCTGGCCGCGCTGGGCGGCGCCCCGCTGGTCACCTTCGCCGTGGCCCTCGTCGGCGGGTTGCTGGTCACCGCCGCCTGGCGGGGCTGGGTCACCGCCGGGCGCCACACCTCCCGGGACGCCTCACCGCACGCGGACGGTCCACCGGCCACCACAGCGGGCCCCGACGGCCCACCGGCCACCACAGCGGTCCCGGAGGCCCCACCGGCCGCCGCGGCGGGCCCCGACGGGCGGCGGGACGGTTCACCGGCGCGCCGGTGGGCGCCAGTGGTCGTACCGGCCGTCGTGGCCGTCGCGCTGACCGCCGGGGGTCTGCTGGTGCCGGTCGCCACCGCCGGGTCCGGCGCCACCGTCACCGTGGCGATCGTGCAGGGCAACGTGCCGAGGCTTGGCCTGGACTTCAACGCCCAACGGCAGGCGGTGCTCAACAACCACGTCGACGCCACCATCGAGCTGGCCGCCCAGGTCGCCGCCGGACAGCAGCGGCAACCCGACCTGGTGGTGTGGCCGGAGAACTCCAGCGACATCGACCCGCTGCGCAACCCCACCGCCGGGGCGCGGATCTCCCAGGCCGCCGACACCATCGGCGCGCCGATCCTGGTCGGCGCGGTGCTGCTGGGTCCCGGCGCCGGGCAGGTCCGCAACGCGGGCATCCTGTGGCGCCCCGGCACCGGCGCGGACCTCGGCCAGCTGTACACGAAACGCCACCCCGTGCCGTTCGCCGAGTACGTGCCGCTGCGCGACGTGGCCCGGATGGTCAGCAAGCAGGTCGACCTGATCCGCAACGACTTCGTGCCCGGAAGCACCCCGGGCGTGGTACGCGCCGGCCCCGCCGTGCTCGGTGACGTGATCTGCTTCGAGGTCGCCTACGACGAGGTGGTCCGCGACACCGTCAACGGCGGCGCGCAACTGCTGGTGGTGCAGACCAACAACGCCACCTTCGACGTGGCGGAGGCCCGCCAGCAGTTGGCCATGGTGCGGCTGCGGGCGGTGGAGCACGGACGGCCGGCGTTGATGGCCTCCACGGTCGGGGTGTCCGGGTTCGTCGCACCCGACGGGCGGGTAAGCGATGCCACCGGGTTCAACACCCGGGAGGTCGTGGTGCGGCAGTTGCGGCTCGACGACGGACGCACCCTCGCCACCCGCCTCGGCTGGTGGCCCGAGGTGGCGCTCGCCGCGCTGGCCGCGGCGGCCCTGGTCGGCGCGGCGGTGCTGCGCCGGCGGCAGCGGGTCAGGCCCGGATAGCAACAGCCGGTACGCCGGCGGGAGCGGAGGAACCGTGATCCAGGCGACCGATACGATCCGACGCGCGGACGAGGTGCCCGGCGTGGGCCGGGTGCTGGTGGTGATCCCCACCTACAACGAGGCCGACAACATCGCGGTGATCGTGGGCCGGGTCCGGCGGGCCGCCCCGGCGGTGCAGATCCTCATCGCCGACGACAACAGCCCCGACGGCACCGGTGCGATCGCCGACGCCCTCGCCGACGGCGACGCGCACGTGCAGGTGCTGCACCGCCACGGCAAGCAGGGCCTCGGCGCGGCGTACCTGGCCGGGTTCGGGTGGGCGCGCGAGCGTGGCTACCAGGCGGTCGTGGAGATGGACGCCGACGGCTCGCACGCCCCAGAGGACCTGCCGGCGTTGCTGGCGGCCGCCCGCGACGCGGACGTGGTGATCGGCTCCCGGTGGACCAGGGGCGCGCGGGTGCTCAACTGGCCGCTGCGGCGCCTGTTGCTGTCGCGCGGCGGCAACCTGTACGCCCGCCTGGCGCTGGGCATGCCCGTGTCGGACGCCACCGGCGGTTACCGGGTGTACCGGATCAGCGCGTTGGACGCCATCGACCTGGAGTCGGTGACCTCGCAGGGCTACTCGTTCCAGGTGGAGCTGTCGCGGCTGGCGCACCGGGCCGGGGTGCGGATCGTGGAGGTGCCGATCACCTTCGCCGAGCGGGAACGCGGCGACAGCAAGATGAGCCCGAAGATCGTGGCCGAGGCGCTGTGGCGGATCACCGCCTGGGGTGTGCGGGACCGCCGCCAGGCGGTACGCCGGGGCCTGCACGGCCCCGCCACCGGCCAGGCACGGTGGCCGTGAGCGGGCCAGGCACGGTGGCCGTGAGCGGGGCCGTGTCATGCTGGATGAGCGGAACACGTCCGGTGGTGTCCGCAGGAATGGCGATGAGGTGAGATGCGCCGAGGACTGAGGTTCGTGCCGTTGGCCCTGTTGCTGGCGGTGGTGCTGGAGCTGGCGGTGTTCGTCGGCGTGGGGCGGGCGCTCGGGTTCGGGGCGGCGGTGTTGCTGGTGTTCGCCGCGTCCCTGCTGGGGTTGGTGCTGCTGCGCCGCGAGGGGATGCGCGCCTGGCGTGGGTTCCGCGCCTCGGCGGCGGCCGGGCAGCCCCCGGGCGGGCAGGTGACCGACGGGCTCGTCGGGTTGGCGGGCGCGTTGCTGCTGGCCGTGCCGGGTCTGGTCAGCGGTCTGGTCGGGTTGCTGCTGCTGGTGCCGCCGGTGCGTCGACTGGCCCGCGCCGGGGTGCGACGGGCCACCGAGCGGCGGGTGTCGTCGATGGTCGCCGGTGACCTGTTCGGGCCCCGCACGGTGCGGGTGCGCCAGGGTGCGCCGCAACCGGCCCCGCAACCGGCCCCGCAACCGACGTCACAGCCGGAACAGCCGGTGGTGGTCGACGGCGGTCGGGCCATCGAGGGTGAGATCGTCGAACCCGGCCGGCACTGAGACCAGAGCACACACAGACAGACACGACGGCGCCCCCGGGGAAAACCCCGGGGGCGCCGTCGTCGTGCGTCGTGCGGCTCAGGCGCGGCCGCGGCGGGTCCGGACCTCCTGCAGGCGCTCCTCCAGGATGTCCTCCAGCTCGGCGATGGAACGCCGCTCCAGAAGCATGTCCCAGTGGGTACGCGGCGGCTTGGCCTTCTTCTGCTCCGGCTCGCTGCCGTCGACGAGTCGGGCGACGCTGCCGTCGAACTTGCATTCCCAGGTCGTCGGGACCTCGGCGTCGACGGCGAACGGCACCTCGAACTGGTGGCCCTTGGCGCAGAGGTACTCGCGGGTCTGACGCGGCGCGAGCTCCGTGTTGCGGTCGGATTCATAGCTCACCGCGCCAAGGCGGCTTCCGCGCAGCATACGCTCGCCCATGATCGACTTCCCCTCGTTCGTGGTGCTGGTCTTCTGGGTGTAACGGTGTGTCCCCGCCGAGCCATTCCCGCCCGAGGGCGTGAGGCGTCCACGGGTGGGCCGGGACCAAGGGTAGCCGGCCGGGACAGTCACCCGGTGAGGTGATCCCCAGGCGGGTCGCGACAACGGTGTGTGTCCGCTGCCACCGGGGAGGTTAACCGCCCGAGCCTACCGAAGGTTGCGCCACGATCATCAGGTGGCGTCGCCGGGAGTGGCGGCGCCGAGGCGGGCCAACGCCAGCGCCAGGTCGCTGACCTGGTCGCCGAGCTGCGCCACCCGCCGCTGGGCCAGGTCCCGGTCGGTCTCGGCGGCGTCGAGTCGTACCGCCAGGGCGGTGCGGTGACCCTCGGCGGTCGCCGCGGCCTGCCGGGCCACTGTCAGCTCGGCGGTGAGCGTGTCACGCTGGGCGGCCACGGCCGCCAC